>NZ_JBFRDO010000004.1:0-450740 GCF_052113825.1 Paenarthrobacter sp. TAF1 | reverse complement strand
CTCACATCCCTGGGGTTTCGTGGCGACGCTTACTCACATCCCTGGGGTTTGGTGGCGACGCTTACTCACATCCCTGGGGTTTGGTGGCGACGCTTACTCACATCCCTGGGGTTTGGTGGCGACGCTTACTCACATCCCTAGGGTTTGGTGGCGACGCTTACTCACCCCTTCAAACGCGTGCGGGAGGGTTTGGCTGAAGGGCGTGGGGTGTGCGGGAGGGTTTGGCTGAAGGGCGTGGGGTGTGCGGGAGGGTTTGGCTGAAGGGCGTGGGGTGTGCGGGAGGGTTTGGCTGAACGGCGTGGGGTGTGCGGGAGGGTTTGGTTGAAGGGCGTGGGGTGTGCGGGAGGGTTTGGTTGAAGGGCGTGGAGTGTGAGGAAGGGTTAGAAAAGGCCCGTGGGGTTGCCGTCGGCGTCGACGTCCATGCGCATCGCTGCCGGTTCCTTCGGGAGCCCGGGCATGGTCATGACGGCCCCGGTCAGTGCCACGATGAAACCGGCACCGGTTTTCGGGATGAGGTCGCGAACGTGCACCCGGAAACCCTTGGGTGCCCCGAGCCTGGAGGCGTCGTCAGTGAAGGAGTACTGGGTTTTCGCCATGCAGACGGGAAGGCCGGACCAGCCGTTCTTCTCAATCTCCGCAAGGCGTTTGAGGGCCGGCACGGAGAACTCCACGCCATCGGCCCCGTATATCTCCTGCACGATCGTCCGGATCTTGTCCTCCACAGGCAGCTCCAGCGGGTAGAGGTGATGGAAACCGGACGGCGCATCGAAGGCAGATGCCACCTTGGCGGCCAGTTCGTCCCCGCCATCCCCGCCTCCACCGCGGCCCCAGACGTCTGCGACGGCGGCCTCCACCCCTTCCGCTGCACACCATGCGAGGAGCCAGTCGAGTTCTTCCGCAGTGTCGGTGGCGAACTTGTTGATGGAGACAACCGGAGCGATACCAAATTTGGCCACGTTCCGGACATGCCTCTTGAGGTTCTCCACTCCGGCAGCCATGGCATCCATGTTGGGCTCGCCGAGGTGTTCCTTGGGAACCCCGCCTTGCATCTTGAGGGCCCGGATGGTGGCAACAACCACGACGGCGGATGGCGCCACTGCTGCGATCCGCGCCTTGATGTCCATGTACTTTTCGGCGCCAAGGTCCGCCCCGAAGCCGGCCTCGGTGACCACCACGTCAGCCAGCTGCATGGCCGTCCTGGTGGCGATCAGCGAATTGCATCCATGGGCGATGTTCGCAAACGGACCCCCATGTACCAGCGCCGGAGTTCCTGCGATGGTCTGGACAAGGTTTGGCTTGATGGCGTCCTTCAGGAGCATCGTAAGTGCGCCTTCAACACCGAGATCCGCCACGGTGACCGGTGCCCGCTCATAGGTGTACCCGAAAGTGATCCTGCCCAGGCGGCATCGGAGATCGTCCAGGTCCGTGGCCAAGCAGAAGACGGCCATGATCTCGGACGCCACGGTAATGTCGAATCCATCCTGCCGTGGCACGCCCTGCGCGGGGCCACCAAGGCCGATCACCACTTCCCGCAGGGCACGGTCGTTCATGTCAAGGACGCGTTTGAACGTCATGCGGCGGGGGTCGATTCCCAGCTGGTTCCCTTGGAAGATGTGGTTGTCCACCAAGGCCATGAGGGCATTGTTTGCTGAGGTGATCGCGTGGAAATCCCCGGTGAAGTGCAAGTTGATGTCGTCCATCGGCAGGACCTGGGAGTAGCCACCTCCCGTAGCCCCGCCCTTCATCCCCAGGATCGGCCCCAAGGAAGGTTCCCTAAGCGCGATCATGACTTTGTGTCCGGCGCGGGCCAGGGAATCGGCGAGTCCTACGGTGGTGGTTGATTTGCCTTCTCCGGCGGGAGTGGGGGACATGGCTGAAACAAGAACCACTTTTCCCGGCACCTTGTCGGCAGGGAACGCCAGCTTTCCAGGGTTGATCTTGGCTTTGTAACGCCCGTACAGCTCAAGGGCATCCACGTTGATGCCCGCTCTTTGGGCGATCTCCTCAATGGGGAGCATGGCGGCATTGCGGGCAATCTCAAGATCACTCATGGCCTTGTTTTCAGACATCGTTGTCCTTCGGCTGGATGTTCCCGTGTCACGGCTGACGCTTATGGCGCGCTAACGCTGTGCGCGACAATCTACCAGCCGCGAGGCCCGACGCTGAGGGACCTCAGGTCCTCGGAAGCAACAGGCCCCCGACGGCTTCACGGTAGCTGTCCAAGGTGATCGCAGCTGTGCGCTGCCAGCCGAACGATTCGGCATGGGTGGCCGCGAGCCGGCCCATGTCCTCGCGGGTCTGGACGTCGTCGTAGAGGTCCTCGAGGGCATCGGCCCAGTCCGTGGGGTCGTGTCCGTCCACCAGGATTCCGGTGCGGCCGTCCGAGATTGCCCGGGACAGACCACCGACGTTGGTGGCGACTACGGGTGTACCGCACGCCTGTGCTTCCAAAGCCACCAGGCCAAAGGACTCGCTGAACGATGGCATCACGACGACGTCGGCCGAGCGGAACCACCCGGCGAGTTCGGGCGCCACCACCGGCGGACGGTGGGTGACGACGTCGTCGAGTCCTGCTTCGTGGATGATCTGTTGGAGGTTGAAGTCCTTGGCGCCGCTCAACGAGCCCAGGATGGTCATTTCCAGGTCGATGTCCGGCCTGCGCTTGCGGAGGATTCCGGCGGCCTTGACGAAAATCTGGGGACCTTTGAGCCGCTGGATCCGGCCGGCAAACAGAATGTGGAAGCTCTCCGGCCGCACCTCCAGCCGGGCGCGTGACTTCTTTCGGAACGACGGCGTAAAGACGTTGAGGTCTACGCCGGGCGGAGCGATGTCGATCCGGTCGCGGTCCGCCCCGTAGTGCGACACGAGTTCATCGGCTTCAGCTGGGGTATTGGCTATCAGGCGGGCCGCGCCATCGACGATCCGCTGCTCGCCGTTCTCGCGGCGCCGCGGCTCCGGGTGTTCGCCGGGTTGCAGCACGAGGTTCTTTACCTTCGCCATGGTGTGCATGGTGTGCACCAGAGGAACTCCCCACAATGAGGCCAACTCAAGCCCCGCAACGCCTGAGACCCAATAGTGCGAGTGGATGGCGTCGTAGCGGCCATGCAGTTGCCGGTTCCGGATATTGTCGATCTCCACCACCATGTGGTGCAGGAGTTCGGGCAGTTCTTCCTTGGGTATCTTGCGGCGTGGTCCGGCCTTGACGTTGTGGACGCACACGCCGGGACCGGGATGCTCGACGGCGGGCTGGCTGGCTTTGGTGGCGCGCGTGAAGATCTCCACTTCAACACCCGACTCGGCAAGTGCCATGGCCAAGGCCCGGACGTAGACGTTCATCCCACCGGCGTCACCGGCCCCGGGCTGCTCCATGGGGGAGGTGTGCAGTGACAAGAACGCCACTCGACGGACCATCGGCATCGCACTCCCTCCTGACTTTCACCGCACGTGGCTTTTGCCCTGCAGAAAACACTACTCCTGCCAAACCGTGCCTCAATAAAGCGGCCCCGCTATGTGGACAAGGCTGCTAGCGTGTGGGCTGTGAGCCAAGAACAAAGCTTTGACATCCGCATCGCAACACCGGGCGACTGGGCCGGCATCTGGTCCATCCTGGAACCCGTGATCCGGGAGGGCGAGACCTTCACCTGGGACCGCGGCACACCGGAGGACGAGGCGAAGGCGAAGTGGACCAAGGAAGAGCCCGGCCAGACGTTTGTGGCCGTCGACAGGGAATCCGGCAAGATTCTCGGGACCGGCGAATTCCACCCCAACCAGGGCGGTGGTGGCAGCCATGTCGCCAACGCCGGTTACATGGTGGCGGCCAACCACTCGGGCCAGGGCATTGCGCGGGCGCTCTGCGCGTACTCGCTCCAGGAAGCCAAAGCTGCGGGGTTCTACGCCATGCAGTACAACGCGGTGGTGGAGAGCAACGTCAGGGCCGTGTGGCTGTGGCAGTCCATGGGATTCCGGATCCTTGCCACGGTGCCGGAGGCCTTCAACCATCCGGAGATCGGCTACGTGGGCCTGCACGTGATGTACCGCAAACTCTAGCCTTGTCCCGCCCTTACCCCCAGAGCCCGGCCATCCCGGGGAATGCCTCCTCATAGCCTGCCAGCAGCTGCGTGCCCAGCAGCTCCGATCCCACCAACGGGTGCGACGCAAACGCCTGGACGGCTGCTTCCCGGTCGTGGTCACGGACGGCGCGGATCGTCAGCCGCTCCACCTCCTTGACGCGCTGCATCAAGGTGAGGAACGGGCCCGGCGGCCTTTCCTGCGCGACTGCCACGGCGCCGTCGGGCGTCACCTGGGAGGGGACTTCGACGACGGCGTCCGGCGGCAGCCCGGGAACGGCCACCTCCGCCGGGTGAAGACTGCCGGTGGGCAGCACGGGAGCGTTCGGCACGTTGAGGATGAGCTGGGCGGTCCCGCCGCCCGAGAGGGCCCGCATCACGGACAGAGCCACCCTCTCGTAGCCGCCTCCAGCGAGATCGGACTCGTCGCGCTGTTCCCCGTGGGTGCGGGCTTCGGCGAGGTACCCCTCTTCGCGGGATCGCCGGGCTGCATCCCATAGCGCATAGGCGTCCTCCGCCCGCAGCAGATCGGGGTAGAGCGAATGCTGCTGTTGGTGGATGGACGCCCCACGCGTTTGCCGTTGTCCACGGATAGCCTGGGTGGCCTGCGACGTCTGGTAGTAGTAATAGAGGTACTCGTTGGGCAGACAGCCGAGCTTTTCCAAGGTGTGCTGCCCGAACAGGCGCCCCTCTTCCATCGACTCAAGGGCGGCAGGATCCGCCAGCAGCCCGGGCAGGAGGTCCGCGCCACCTGGTGCAAGCCGGTAGAGCCAGCCGAGGTGGTTCAGCCCGTAGTAGCCCACGCCGTCGAGGTTTCCTTCCTCCAGCGGGACACCGGCTGCCCGGGCCGCCCGCTGGGCCAGGCCCCCAGCGGAATCACAGATCCCAATCACCCGGTTCCCAAGCAGCGGCACCAATGCCTCGGTGACCATTCCGGCGGGGTTGGTGAAGTTGATAAGCCATGCACCGGGGCAGTGACGCCGCATGGCCTGGGCGAGTTCGAGCATCCGGGGGATGGATCGCAGGGCGTAGGAAATCCCGCCTGCTCCGGTGGTCTCCTGGCCCAGCAGCCCCAGATCAAGTGCAACACGCTCATCGGCGATCCGGCCGGCCGTTCCGCCAGGCCGGATGGCCGCGAAAACCACGTCGGTTCCCGTGAGCGCCTGGCCAAGGTCGCTGCAGGCGACGACGGCGGGACCGGAACCGGGGCCTGTGGGCATATCGCGGAGTACGGCCTGGATTGCTTGGAGCCGTTGCCCATCGACGTCGAAAAGCACCAATTCGCTGACCAGGCCGGCGAAGGGGCCAGTACACAACGCCCGGTACACAAGGGGAACCCGGAATCCGCCACCGCCGGCGATCATAAGCCGCATGATCCGAGTCTATGCAGCTCCGCAAGCTGCAGCGTAGTCTGCCGTTCATGGACGCTATGCCGCAGCGACGATTCGACCCCCTTGCCTCCGTAAGGTCAGACGCTGACGCCGGGTGCGACCTTCTCCTGACCGGCACGGTTTTCCAGGACATCATTTTCACCGGCCTTCCCCAGGCGCCGGAACCGGGCACGGAAGTGTGGAGCGAGGGCATGGGAAGCTGCCCGGGAGGGGTGGCCAACCAGGCCATTGCGGCAGCGCGGCTCGGGTTGCGGACCAACCTTGCAGCGACCTTCGGAGACGACGGTTACGGCGACTACAACTGGCAGATCCTGGAGAAGCAGGAGCACGTGGACCTGTCGTTGTCGCAGCGGGTTCCCGGGTGGCACTCACCAGTGACTGTTTCCATGTGCGTGAACCAGGACCGCTCCATGGTCACCCACGGCCATCCCGCCCCGATCTCTGCTTCCCAGCTGATTGGCCAGCCTCCGCGGGCGCTCGCAGCCGTTGCGGACCTGGAGGAGGAGATGGAGCCGTGGATGCTGGCCGCAATGAAATCCGGTACCAAGCTTTTTGGGGTGGTGGGGTGGGACCCTACCGGGAAATGGTCGGAGCGCCGGCTGGACCAGCTGGGAAACTTTTATGCTTTCCTGCCCAACGCTCCCGAGGCCATGGCGTTCACCGGCAAATCCGACCCCTGGGCGGCGCTGTACTCGCTGGCTGACCGCGTGCCGGTAGCCGTCGTGACCTTGGGTCCCCAGGGGGCAGTGGCGGTGGACTCGGAGAGCGGCGAGGAAGAGTGGGTGCCTTCCTTGCCGGTCCCGGCTTCTGATCCAACGGGAGCAGGGGACTGCTTCGGTGCGGCCTTCATCGTGGGGTGCCTCGCAGGATGGCGGCTGGGTGACCGCCTGCGCTTTGCCAACCTGTGCGCTTCGCTTGCCGTCCAGGAGGTTGGCGGGTCCCTGGCCGCACCCGGCTGGGGAGACATCGCGGACTGGTGGCAGCGGGCGAACGCGCGGAAGGAGCGGCAAAGCAGCCAGTGGCTGAGGCGCTTCGCGTTCCTGGAACCGATCGTGAAGGACATCCCCGCTGAAGCCCAACGACGCGCCCGGGCCACCATCGCGCACTTGTCGGATGCCCAGTAGGGGTGAACGACCGTGCGCAGTTAACCCGAATTCGCCGGCACCACTAGAATCTCTAGGGTGACTTATGAAGCAGCAGCAGATATCGGGATCGGCGAAAAGGCCTCAATAGCCAAGTCGGCGGTCCTGGAACGGTCCGCGGTGATCGATCTCGAAGCTGTACGCCACAACGTGCGGCAATTCGTCGCCATCGCCTCTCCTGCCGCGGTCATGGCCGTAGTGAAGGCCGACGCGTATGGTCACGGAGCCGTCCAGGTTGCGCGGGCAGCCCTCGACGCCGGTGCGGCGTGGCTCGGGGTGGCGCACATTTCCGAGGCCCTTGCCTTGCGGGCCGCCGGTATCGACGCTCCGTTGCTTGCCTGGCTGCACACCCGCGAGAGCAACTTCCAGGCAGCCGTCGCCGCGGGCATCGACGTCGGTATCTCCGGCTGGGAGCTGGATGCCGTAGTTGCGGCAGCCCGCGAACAGGAACGGCCTGCACGGGTACACCTCAAGGTGGACACCGGCCTGGGTCGCAACGGCTGCACCATTGCCGACTGGGATCAACTGCTGGGCCAGGCCATGGACTACCAGGACCAGGGCCTGCTGCGCGTGGTGGGGATCTTCTCTCATCTCGCCGTGGCCGATGAACCGCACCGCCCCGAAACCGATGAGCAGCTCGCTGTCTTCCGTGAGGCCATCGCCATGGCTGAAGACGCCGGTGTGGACACGGAGGTCCGGCATATCGCCAACACTCCCGCTGCGTTGTCGCGCCCGGATTCGCACTTCGACCTGGTGCGCGTGGGCCTCGGCGTCTACGGATTGTCGCCCTTCGAAGGCGCGACGTCGGCCGAACTTGGCTTGCACCCCGCCATGACCGTCCGCACGCTCCTGTCCAATTGCAAGCAGGTCCCGGAAGGGCAGGGCGTCTCTTACGGCCTGAACTACCGCACCATCGAAGAAAGCACCTTGGGCCTGGTCCCGTTGGGCTACGCAGACGGGGTTCCGCGGATCGCCACGGGCGGACCGGTCCGCGTCAATGGCGTCAACTACCCGGTAGTGGGCAGGATCGCCATGGACCAGATGGTCATCGACCTGGGCCCTCTGACTCCTGAGGCAGCCGCGGAGCTTCGGGGCGCCGAAGCCGTCATGTTCGGCAATGGCTCCGATCACGGCCCCACGGCCGACGATTGGGCCGCAGCTGCCGGAACCAACAACTACGAAATCGTCACGCGTATCAGCCAGCGGGTGCCTCGCAGCTACGTCAATGAAGTACCCTCCCAGCCGGCATCGCAGACCGACGTTGCCACCGACGCCAAAGCAGCAGCGCTGTGAGCGAACCCCTGTGGGAACGCACGTTGAAGGTCACGACGGCGGAGCAGACACACGCGCTCGCAGCAGCGCTCGGTGAGGTACTTGAGGCCGGCGATCTCCTTGTCCTGACCGGGGAACTGGGAGCTGGAAAGACCACGTTCACCCAGGGGCTGGGGGAGGGCCTGGGTGTAAGGGCCGGCATCATCTCGCCGACCTTTGTGCTGGTCAGGATCCATCCGAACCTCCCTGCCGGTCCCAGGCCGGGTGGGCCTGACTTGGTCCATGTTGACGCGTACAGGCTGGACTCGGCCGCAGAGATCGACGACATCGACCTCGAAAACACCATGGACACCGCCGTCACGGTGGTGGAGTGGGGGCGGGACCGGGTGGAGCATCTCTCGGACAGCCGCCTGGAAGTGGAGCTGCACAGGGCCGTGGGCGGCGGCGCCTCGGCAGGAGCGGTGACGGATGACGTCCTGGACTTTGACAGCGATGACGACGACGAGCCCCGCACCATTGTGTTCCGGGGATTCGGTCCACGGTGGGCGGATGAGCCACGGCTCCTGGCCACCGCAGGGCAAGCGGACACGCAGGAAAAGACACCGCACACGAGGGAGACCACTGATGTTGATCCTGGCCATTGATACTTCCGCCGTTGCCAGCGCAGCCCTGATCTCCGACGACGCCATGGAAGGCGTGGTGGATTCCTTCGCTACGGAAGATACCCGTAGCCACGCCGAAGTGCTTGCCCCTGGTATTGAGAAGCTGTTGACCGGAGCAGGCGTTACCGGCGCGGACATCGATGCGATCGTCACCGGTGTTGGCCCGGGCCCGTTTACCGGGCTCCGCTCCGGTATCGCGACCGCCCGCACCTTGGCCTTCGTGTGGAACAAACCGTTGTACGGACTGATGAGCCTGGACGCCATTGCCCTTGAGGTGGCTGAATCCACAGCAGCAGTTCCCGGGTTCCTGGTGGCAACGGACGCCCGGCGCAAAGAGGTCTACTGGGCCCGGTACTCCCTAAAAGAGGGCCAGCTGCCGGATCTCGTGGATGGACCGCACGTGGGCTTCGCCTCCGAACTGCCCGACTTGCCGGTGTTCGGTGCCGGCGCCGGTCTGTACGCGGATGTGCTCAGGGCCGATGAAGACTTTGCGTCCACGCAGCCCGACGCCGCTTCCCTTGGCCAGTTCGCCCTTGCCCGGCTCGCATCAGGCCGGCCCCTTCTGGATTCGACCCCTCTATACCTGCGGGAATCCGACGCCCAAGTACCGGGACCCCGGAAGCGCGCACTGTGATGGGACGGGAACTGTGAAATTGTCACCCAAACTGGAGCTCGCCGGGGTTTCCCTGCGCGACATGACCGAAGCCGACATCCCGGCCGTAGAGGCTTTGGAGCGCCGTTTGTTCCCCGTGGACGCATGGCCGCTGCAGATGTTCTTCGACGAACTGGCCCAGCCCGAAACCCGCCGTTACGTGGTGGCCGAGGCCGCAGGGGAGATCGTCGCTTATGCGGGATTGATGTGCATCGAGCCCATCGCGGACGTCCAGACGATCGCCGTCGTGCCTGAATTCGAAGGCCGGGGCATCGGCTCCGCGGTCCTTGCGGAGCTCATCGATGAGGCGCGGCGACGCCGCGCGGCAGACGTGTTGCTGGAAGTGCGGGCGGACAATCCCCGCGCGCAGCAACTCTATGTGCGTTTCGGGTTTGAGCAGATCCACGTCCGTCCCCGCTATTACCGCGACGGAACAGACGCCTTGATCATGAGGCTGACCTTGAACGAACAACACCCTTCCGAAGGAGCCCCAGCGTGAGCGGCCTTAATCGACAGCAGCCGCTGGTGCTCGGCATTGAGTCGTCCTGCGACGAGACCGGTGTGGGCATCGTCCGCGGGACAACGTTGCTGACCAACACTGTGTCTTCCTCCATGGACGAGCACGTGCGTTTTGGAGGCGTCATCCCGGAAATCGCTTCGCGGGCGCACCTGGACGCCTTCGTGCCCACGTTGCAGGAGTCGCTGCTTGAAGCCGGGGTCACCCTGGACGATATCGACGCCATTGCCGTGACGTCCGGCCCGGGCCTCGCCGGGGCGCTTATGGTGGGCGTTTGTGCTGCGAAGGCCCTGGCGGTTGCCACGGGGAAGCCGCTCTACGCGATCAACCATTTGGTGGCGCACGTTGGCGTTGGCCTGCTGGATCAAAGGCGAGCCCCGGAAGGAAAGCCCGACGCCGGTGCTGCCGCCGGCCTGGGTGCGGGGCAGTTGCCGGAGAACCTCGGGGCGCTCCTGGTGTCCGGGGGCCACACTGAAATCCTGCGCATCCGGAGTATCACGGACGATGTCGAGCTGCTGGGTTCAACCATCGATGACGCCGCCGGGGAGGCCTACGACAAAGTGGCGCGCATCCTTGGTCTGGGCTATCCGGGCGGACCCGCAATCGACAAACTGGCACGCCAGGGCAACCCCAAATCCATCCGCTTCCCGCGTGGCCTGACGCAACCCAAGTACATGGGGACCGCCGAGGAGAAGGGGCCGCACCGTTATGACTGGTCTTTCAGCGGTCTGAAAACTGCCGTGGCCCGCTGTGTGGAACAGTTCGAGGCCCGCGGCGAGGAAGTGCCGATGGCTGATATCGCTGCCGCGTTCCAGGAAGCCGTAGTGGATGTCATCACCTCAAAGGCCGTTCTGGCCTGCAAAGAGAACGGCATCACGGACCTCCTGCTGGGCGGCGGCGTCGCTGCCAATTCCCGGCTCCGGGAACTGACCGGACAGCGCTGTACCTCGGCCGGGATCAGGCTTCACGTTCCGCCGTTGGATCTGTGCACGGACAACGGGGCCATGGTGGCGGCGCTGGGCGCCCAGCTGATCATGGCCGGCATCGACCCCAGCGGAGTGGAGTTCGCACCGGATTCCTCCATGCCTGTCACCACAGTGTCAGTACCTGCCCAGACCGCCGGCCCGGGCAGGTAAACCGGGAACCGCTAGGCGTCGGGACCTTTTCGCATCTGCTGGACGAGGTCCATGACCACTGCCTGCAGGTCGCCGTTGTGTTCGGCGGCGACGCGGCGCTGCCGCTGGTAGCTGGCACCGCGTTCGACGATCTTCAGGACATCGGCCAGTTCTTCGGAGCAGCCAAGCTTGGCTGCCACAGGCTCAAGCCGCGCGACGGTTTCGGCCAGGTGCTCGGTAACGAGCTGCTCGTTGCCAGCGGCATCGAGGATGATGATGGCTTCCATGCCGTAGCGGGCAGCGCGCCACTTGTTTTCCTGCACGTGCCACGGAGGCATGGTGGGGATGCTGCCCCCGGCATCAAGAATGGAGGAGAATTCGTCCACCAGGCACTGGGTCAGGGCCGCGATGGCACCGACTTCCTCAAGGGTTGCCAGGCCGTCACAGATGCGCATTTCGATGGTGCCAAGGTTGGCAACCGGGCGGATGTCCCAGCGGATTTCGGAGGTTGAGTCGATCACTCCGGTGGTGAACATGTCCTGGACGTAGGACTCGTACGCCTCCCAGGTTTCGAACTGGAACGGCAGGCCGGCTGTCGGAAGCTGCTGGAACATGAGCGCGCGTTGTGATGCGTACCCTGTTTCCTCACCGGCCCAGTAGGGGCTGGAAGCTGACAATGCCTGGAAGTGCGGAAAGTAGTTGACCAGGCCATCCAGGACGGGGAGGACTTTTTCTTTCCTGTCGATGCCCACGTGGACGTGAACGCCGTAGATGACCATTTGGCGTCCCCACCATTGGGTCCGCTCGATCAGTTTGGCGTACCGCTCTTTGTCGGTGACCGGCTGCAGCAGGGGAGGGCTGAAGGGGTGGCTGCCGGCGCAAAACACTTCGACACCCATGGGATCGGTGACTTCGCGCACTGCGGCGAGGGACCGGCTGAGGTCCTCTTTGGCTTCGTTGACGGTCTCGCAGATGCCAGTGACGAGTTCCACCGTGTTGAGGAGCAGTTCGCGCTTGATATGGGGGTGTTCGTCGTCCTCATTGAGGTCCGGGTGGTTTGCCGCAACGCCTTTCAGGACGTCGTTCGCGACGGATACCAGTTCCCCTGTGCGTGCATTGACGAGCGCCAACTCCCATTCCACACCCAGTGTCGATTGCCTGGATGGCGCAAAATCAATCTGCACGTAGTCCCCTCGGTTTGTACTGTCCGGCTATGTGTACTGTCCGGCAATGTGTTGTTTCGGCCGGACACGGTTCCCCGCTGCGGGGCCGCCAGCGGTCGGATCAAGTCTAATGCAGCCGGAACTCGCATGATTGCGGCGGGTGCGCGGGAGAAATTACCCGCCATTTGCTAATGCGAACCATTCGCATTAGAGTGTGTGCCATGCACCTCACGATCGTCAGTTCCCTGGACAGCCAATGCCGTGAGGCAGCCACCGAAAGGCTGGGGCGGACCCATGCCAATTCCGTGGTGGTCCTCCACGATCTCCTGGATGGCTCACTGGTCCTGCGGCGCGTTTACCGCAACGGTCGGTTGTTCGAACGCGGGACGACGGTCCTGGAGCACGGTTGCCTGAGCTGCACCGTCCGGCTTGACGTGGTCCCGACGGCGGAACGGCTCGCCGCATGCGGCTTCGACCACGTCGTCCTGGGCCTGCCGCCAGGCGTCGCAGCCGGAATGGCCGTGGCGGAGCTCCGGAGTGGGCTCAGCCGCCCGGCGGTCATCGACAACGCCGTGCTCGCCTTGGACCCCGCAGAGTTGGACGACCACATCTGGGACCGCCACACCCTGTTTGAGTCCGGCTTCACGTCCATGCCCCAGGACGAGCGGACCAGTGGCGAATTCCTGGTCGGCGAATTCGGGCACGTGGACACTGTGATGGCCTATCCGGGATTGGGTGCCGTGCTGACGGGGGATCCCCGCGAGGGTTCGCCGCAGTGGGTGTCGGGGGTGGAGTTGCTTGGCGAATTGGCACCCCATGCAACCGTTGCCGCAGCGGCCGATGATTTCCGGCCGGGCTGCTTCGACCCCGCCGAAGCAGCTGCCCGCAACCGTCCCGGCGTCGTGCGTGTGCCCCTGGCTGAAACGGAAGGTTCCTTCCGGACCGTGCTCCATCGGGCTGCCCGGCCACTTCATCCGGGCCGTTTCAGGGAGGCGCTTCCGCGCTTGGCTGTCGGCATGCACTGGATGCGGGGCCGCCTGTGGATCGCCTCCGCTCCCACCAAGCGGATAGCTGTCCAAGGCATAGGTCCACGGATCTGGCTCGAAAGCACGGGCAACTGGATGGCCGATTCCACGGAAGCAGCCCCCATGGGAGAAGGCCTGCGCGGAGAAGTGGGTGCCGACGTCGACGCTTTCCTCGACTGGCACCCCAGCCACGGGGACCGCGGAACCGTCCTGGCCATCACTGGGCGGTCCGACGATGTTGACGCCGCGGAAATCCGTGAACTCCTGGAAGGCTGCCAGCTGACGGAGGCCGAAATGGCCATGGATGCCGACGCGTGGGATGACCCCCTGGAACTCAGCGACGCCCTCTAAGCCAAACACCAACAAAAAAGGAGAAACACCATGAAGGTCCGAAACTCGCTGCGTGCACTCAAGAAGATCCCCGGGGCGCAAATCGTCCGCAGGCGTGGCCGCACGTTCGTCATCAACAAGAACAACCCGCGCATGAAGGCCCGCCAGGGCTGACCGCACGGAAGCCTGGAGGGGCGTTGTTTAATGGGTGGATGCCCATCCTGAACAAAGACATGTCATTGTGCATTTCGCTCGCGGCCCGGCCCAGCAACATCGGGACGAGGTTCCATAACTATCTGTACGATCTGCTCGGCCTGAACTTTGTCTACAAGGCATTCGCCCCCGCGGACATCACCCTTGCGGTGGCGGGCATCCGCGGCCTCCCGATCCGGGGTGCCGCGGTGTCCATGCCCTACAAAGAGGCAGTCATTCCGCTGGTTGACGTCATGGATCCGTCGGCCAAAGCCATCGATTCGGTGAACACCATCGTGAACAACGACGGCGTCCTCACCGCCTACAACACCGATTACATCGCGATCGCCAGGCTTCTGAAGGACCATGAAGTCCCCAGCGGCCATACTGTCCTGCTCCGCGGCGCCGGGGGAATGGCCAAAGCTGTTGCGGCCGCCCTGAGGGACGCCGGGTTCACTGCCGTCACCATCGTGGCCCGCAACGAAACCACCGGCCGAGCGCTCGCCGACCTCTACGGCTTCGATTGGCAGGACGACGTCAACGGAGCCACCGCGGACCTCATCATCAACGTCACCCCGCTGGGCATGGCCGGCGCGGACGAAACCGCCCAGTCCTTTGACGACGCCACCATCGCAGCCGCGCAGGTGGTGTTCGATGTGGTGGCCCTTCCCTCCGAAACGCCGCTCATCACCGCCGCGCGCGCTGCGGGCAAGCCGGTCATCACAGGAGCCGAGGTCATCGCCATTCAGGCCGAGGAACAGTTCGTCCTGTACACCGGCGTTCGCCCGACGCCCGGCCAAGTACGGGAGGCCTCGGAATTCTCGCGTCGCTGACGCCGCAGGCCTGCTAAGCCTGGGCGGTCACCGGTTCCACCACGACAGCCACTCTTTCCTCGCCGATCCTGGTGAGGACAAGGGTGGCTGTTTTCGCATCTTTGCCCTTGGCGGGTTTGGCGGGGAGCAGCTGCTTCCGCAGTTCCTCGGGTGTCACTGCCGTGCCGCGCTTCTTGATATCCAGCACGGTGATGCCGTTCGACTTCACCCAGGCCTTGAGGGCCTTGACGTTGTACGGCATGACGTCCAGCACCTTGTAGGCCCGGGCAAACGGAGTGTCGTGGAGTTCCGGGGCGCAGATATACGCGATGTGCTCGTCCACCAGGTGCCCGCCCAGCCGCTCGGCGACGTCGGCCACCAGGCCTGCGCGGATCACCGCACCGTCGGGTTCGTAGAGAAAGCCTTCAACAGGCCCGACGGCGGCTGCCGGGCCACCGCCGAAGTCCTCGCCGCTGGTGATTTCGGCGGCGCCTTGGCTGCCAAGGAGCAATGCGGCGCGGCGGACGCCCGGGCGGGCTACTGCGTTGAACCAGAGAGTGGCCTCGGTGACATCGCCGCCCACGGAAACCCATTGGGCCTCGCAGCCCGAAGGCACCGTGTCGTGGGGGATGCCCGGGCCCATCTTTACCCCTACTGCACGCCCGGTGGCCGCCACGCTCTCCACGAAGGACAACGGGGGCGAGAACGCCTCCGGGTCCCAGATTCTTTTGGTTCCCGACGTGGACGTGGTGCGTCGGGCAGGGTCCATCCACACGCCGTCGATGCCCTCGAGGTCCATTGATTCCGCGTCCGAGTGCACCACCGTTGCATGCGGGAAAGGCATGAGGTTGATCATGGCGCAGGCAGCGGTGGTTTCGTCCATCTCCACAGCGGTGACAGCAATGTCCATGGAAGCCATCGCCATGGAATCGGCGCCGAGGCCGCAGCCGAGATCGGCCACATGGGTGATGCCGGCCTGGGCAAAACGTTCGGCGTGGCGGGCGGCGACGTTCAGCCGGGTTGCCTGCTCCAGGCCCGCCTGGGTGAACAGCATCTGCCGGGCGAATTCGCCGAACTTCGCCTCAGCCCGGGTCCGTAAGCGTGATTGGGTCAGGACGGCGGCCACGAGTTCCGGGGAGTGGCCGGCCTTGCGGAGGCTGGCATTGACGCTGAAGGCATCAGCCTCACGGTAGGGTCCCAGCGAGGCAAGAAGCTCCCAACCTTCAGTGGTCAATAAAGGTGCGATCTGTTCCTGCGGTGCATGAGGCATGGGAACAAGCCTAGCGTCGCGCGTCATGGCTGCGTGACTGGGGAATCAGCCGGATAGGGTTGTTTTCATGGAAGACAACGCAGCACCACAGCCCTCCCGCCTCACCACGTATGCCCGTCCCGCCCTGATCGCGGGCGCTGTCATCGCGGTGGTCTGCATAGGCTTGCTGATCGTTATTTTCGCGCTGGATTCCTTCAACGCAGCGGCCTACTCCGTCAGCGGCAAGAGCGTGAACGATGCGACGGATGAGGCACGCGACATCCGCGACCTCTACGCCGGTGCGCGCCTCGGCGGGATCATCGCGCTGGTGGTTTCCGGCGTCGTGGCGGTGGCTTCGGCGGTGGTGCTTTACCTGAACCGCGGCAGCGCTTCCTTGGATGAGGACGACGACGGCGAAGACTACGACCTTGATGACCTCCGGGACCAGTGACAACGTTCACCGATGACGAAATGCTGGCACTCACCTTGACCGAGTGCTAACGCCTTACATAGAGTCTAGTTAGCACTCTCCCCTTGAGGGTGCTAATCACGCCAGGCGTCCACCGGCACCGCGACGACGGTTGTACGCCACGGCACCCTAGTTCTTAGTCCATGAATCAGCTCATGAAAAGGAGAGTCCGAGTGTCGGTCTCGATTAAGCCTCTTGAGGATCGTATTGTTGTTCGCCCGCTCGAAGCAGAGCAGACCACGGCTTCCGGCCTGGTTATTCCGGACTCCGCGCAGGAGAAGCCGCAGGAAGGCGAAGTTGTTGCAATCGGCCCCGGCCGCTTCGATGACAACGGCAACCGCGTACCGGTTGACGTAGCTGTTGGCGACGTCGTCATCTACTCCAAGTACGGTGGAACCGAAGTCAAGACCGGCGGCAGCGAGTACCTCGTTCTGTCCGCCCGCGACGTCCTTGCGATCGTCGTAAAGTAACTTCCTGGAGCCCCGCACCGCCGTCGCGTTGGAATCATTCCGAGCGTCAGCGGTGCGGGTTTTCTGTCTCGAAAGGACACAACCATGGCAAAGCAGCTTGCTTTTAACGATGCTGCCCGCCGGTCTCTTGAGGCCGGTATCGACAAGCTCGCCAACACTGTCAAGGTGACGCTGGGCCCGCGCGGCCGCAACGTCGTCTTGGACAAGAAGTGGGGCGCCCCCACGATCACCAACGATGGTGTCACCATCGCCCGTGAAGTTGAGCTTGACGACCCCTACGAGAACCTTGGCGCCCAGCTTGCCAAGGAAGTAGCCACCAAGACCAATGACGTTGCCGGTGACGGCACCACTACGGCAACCGTGCTGGCCCAGGCCCTGGTCAAGGAAGGCCTGCGCAACGTTGCTGCCGGCGCAGCTCCCGGCGAGATCAAGCGCGGCATCGAAGTTGCAGTGGAAGCCGTCGCTGCACGCCTCCTGGAGAATGCCCGCGAAGTCGAAGGCACCCAGGTAGCCAACGTCGCAGCCATCTCCGCGCAGAGCGATGAAGTCGGCGAGCTCCTCGCCGAGGCCTTCGGCAAGGTAGGCAAGGATGGTGTCATCACCATCGAAGAGTCCTCCACCACGCAGACCGAGCTGGTCCTGACCGAGGGCATGCAGTTCGACAAGGGCTACCTCTCCCCGTACTTCGTCACCGACGCAGAACGCCAGGAAGCTGTCCTCGAAGACGCCCTCATCCTGATCAACCAGGGCAAGATCTCCTCGCTGCAGGACTTCCTGCCGCTGCTCGAGAAGGCCCTGCAGGCCAACAAGCCCCTCTTCATCATCGCTGAGGACATCGAAGGCGAAGCCCTTTCCACCCTGATCGTCAACCGTATCCGCGGCACGCTCAACGTCGTTGCCGTCAAGGCTCCGGGCTTCGGCGATCGCCGCAAGGCCATGCTCCAGGACATCGCTACGTTGACCGGTGCGCAGGTAGTTTCCCCGGACCTGGGCCTGACGCTGGACTCCGTTGGCCTCGAGGTACTCGGTACCGCCCGCCGCATCACGGTCACCAAGGACAACACCACCATCGTTGACGGTGCCGGTTCGGCCCAGGACGTTGCCGACCGCGTTGCACAGCTCCGCGCTGAGCTGACCCGGACGGATTCCGACTGGGACAAGGAAAAGCTGCAGGAACGCCTGGCCAAGCTCGCTGGCGGCATCGGCGTCATCAAGGTTGGCGCAGCCACTGAGGTTGAGCTGAAGGAAAAGAAGCACCGCATTGAGGACGCCGTTTCCTCGACGCGTGCAGCCCTCGAAGAAGGCATCGTTTCCGGTGGCGGTTCCGCCCTGATCCACGCCCTGAAGGCCCTGGACGAGTCCCAGGCGGTCAAGGACCTCGAAGGTGACGCTGCGGCCGCTGTAGGCATCGTTCGTCGCGCACTGGTCCAGCCGCTGCGCTGGATCGCGCAGAACGCCGGCTTCGACGGTTTCGTGGTCACCGCCAAGGTTTCCGAACTCGAAGCCAACCACGGCTTCAACGCCAAGTCCGGCGAGTACGAGGACCTGATCGCCGCCGGCGTGATCGACCCCGTCAAGGTCACCCGCTCTGCACTCCGCAACGCCGCTTCCATCGCTGCCTTGGTTCTCACCACCGAGACCCTGGTTGCCGAGAAGCCCGCTGAGGAAGAAGACGCGCACGCAGGCCACCAGCACTAAGCGCCTGTCCCGCGGAAACCCCGGTCGCACCTAGTTGTGACCGGGGTTTCTGCTGTTAAGATCCTGTGCGATGCATCACAACTTCCGGGCCGGCGTATCGCTGTGGCCGCAGGGATCCGAATGACGCATCGGCACAGGTCACACACAGGAAGAGCTGCAAGAATGGATGGCTGAACCGGGCCCGGGGGAGGTGCGGAAGGCGGTCAGCAGCATCCTCGAACTGGGGGCGGGTGGGCTGAACCGCGTATTATGGATGCTTTGTGCCAGCCGCTTTAAGGAACTGCCTAACGTGACTACCCCAGCGATTACAGCCCCTGCCCACCGCGGTAGGCGGGCTTCCGGTCCCGTTGGAAAGTCCAAGTTCCGCCCTGAAATCCAAGGTCTCAGGTCACTGGCCGTCCTCATGGTGGTGAGTTATCACATCTGGATCGGCCGGGTTTCCGGAGGGGTGGATGTCTTCCTCCTCATCTCCGCGTTCCTCATGACCCTGCAGTTCACGGGCCGTTATAAACAGGGCCGCCCCATGGACCTCCTGCGGCACTGGCTGCACCTGTTCAGGCGGCTGCTGCCCGCCGTCGTGGTTGTCCTTCTGGGAACGCTGACAGCCACCTTCGTCCTCCTGCCACCTACCCGGTGGGCTGAAATTGTCCAGCAGGCCTGGGCGTCCTTGTTCTACTACGAGAACTGGCTGCTCCAACAGCTTGCGGTGGACTACTACGCCACGGACCACAGCATGGCCAGCCCGGTGCAACACTTCTGGTCACTGTCCATCCAGGGCCAGGTGTTCATCATCTGGCCGGTGATCTTCGCAGCGGTCGCGCTTCTGTGCCGCCGCTTTGCCCTCAGGTACCGGGCGACCCTCGTGTACGTCTTCGCCATAATTTTCCTGGTCTCGTTCGTCTACTCCATCATCTTCACGGCCACGAACCAGGCTGTGGCGTACTTCGATACCTTCGCCCGTCTGTGGGAATTTGCCTTGGGCACCTTGCTGGCCCTGGTGCTGCCGGGCTTGAACTTCTCCAAACCCGTCCGCGTACTGATGGGCTGGATCGGCGTCATTGCCATGCTCACCTGCGGCATCGTGCTGCAGGTCCAGACGGCTTTCCCGGGTTTCGTGGCATTGTGGCCCACCCTGGCAGCCGTCGCCGTCATCGCGGCAGGCCAGACCGGCAGCCGCTTCGGTGTCGACCGGATCCTGAGCTCCAAGTTCCTGGTCCGCCTGGGCGACAACTCCTACGCCTTGTACCTCTGGCACTGGCCCATCCTGGTCATCGCGCTGGGATGGAGCGGCAAAGAGCACGCTGGATGGCTTTCCGGCACGGCCATCATCGCCCTCTCGCTGACGCTGGCGTTCCTCACCACCAAGTACATTGAGAAGCCCTTCCGCCAGTGGAAGTGGCCCGAGATGAAGCGCCGCCGTTCGTTCATCGCGATCGTCGCCTGCCTTGCCGTGGTCACTGCGCCCCTGATGGGCTTTCAATACAGGCAGGACCTTGAACAGCAGGCCGCTGAAGCCCGGATGGTCTTCGACAATCCCGGCGCCAAGGCACTGCTGCCCACGTATGTGAACGAGGTTGCCCCCARCGCCCTCACCCAGCCCACCGCGGAACGGATCGGGCGCGACTGGGCCAAGCTTCCGGACGGTTGCTCCGGTGATACCAAACCGGAGTCGCAGCTGCTGCGCGACAACTGCCAGCAGAACAACGTGGGCTCTGATGCCACCAAGACTGTCCTCGTCCTGGGCAACTCGCATTCCCAGCAATGGCTGGCCGCGCTGGGCCAGATGGCTGAAGAACACCACTGGCGCTTGTATGCCTTGCTGTACGGGGCCTGCCCGTTTGCAACCGACGATTCCGATGTCGAGCCCGAGTGCAATGAGTTCAACAGGGAAGTGCGCAAACACATTGAGGAGCACGCCCCCGACGCCATCTTCACGGTGGGCACCAAGGCCGAACCCTCGGAACCGGACGAGAAGCTGACGCATGGATTCGAGGAACTCGTCTCGGAAGTCACGGCCCGCGGCACTGAGGTCGTCGCAGTACGGGACAATCCCAGGTTCACTTACAGCCTGACGGACTGCACCCTTTCGAAGGGAGTGGACAGCCCGGACTGCCGGCCGCTGAAAGCGGACGTACTGGCAGAGCCGAGCCCCTTTGAGGAAGTCATGGGCAAGTATCAGGACCTGTTCCTGATCGACATGACAGACCTGATCTGCATCGGCCTCTATTGTCCGCCCATCATCGGCAATACCTTCGTCTACCTGGACGACAACCACTTGACCAAGACCTATGTGAAGAGCATGACGGACATGCTTGATGAGAGGTGGTTTGCCGCGACGGGGTGGCAACGATGATGAACACCCGCACCAGCACTCGCAGCGTGGATAAAATCACGACGCCGGAACGCGGCTTCCGTCCGGAAGTCCAGGGCCTGCGCGCCCTGGCTGTGCTCATGGTCGCTGCCTACCACATCTGGCTTGGCCGGGTCTCGGGCGGGGTGGACGTGTTCCTCCTCATCTCGGCTTTCCTTCTGACGTTGTCGTTCACGCGGAAGCTCGAAGCCGGTTCGCCGCTGAAACTGCTGCGGCACTGGCTCCACGTGTTCAAGCGACTCCTGCCCGCCGTCGTCGTGGTTTTGCTGGGTGTTCTGCTGGCGACCTGGGCATTCATTCCGCAGAGCCGTTGGCCGGATGTCCTGGCCGAAGCCTGGGCGTCCCTGTTCTACCGGCAGAACTGGCAGCTAGCGGACAATGCCGTGGATTACTACGCGCAAGACCACTCCGGTGCCAGCCCGCTCCAGCACTTCTGGTCCCTGTCTGTCCAGGGCCAGGTGTTTGTCCTGTGGCCCCTGGTCTTCGCTGCCGTGGCGCTGCTGCAACCAAGTCTGGCCCGGCTTCTCCCGAAGGGGCGGACGCTGAGTCACCGGAGCCTGCTCTTCTTCGCGTTCGGCGCGGTCTTCCTGGCCTCCCTGGTGTTTTCCATCGACCAGACCGCCAACAACCAGGAGTACGCGTACTTCGATACCCGTGCCCGGCTCTGGGAGTTCGCACTGGGTTCCCTGCTCGCCCTGGCACTCCCGTACCTGAAGCCCGGGCGCAGGCTCCGGGTGTTCCTCGGTTGGGCTGGAATCTCCGCCATGCTCGCCTGTGGCCTGGTCCTGACAGTTGACCGGTCCTTCCCGGGATTCATCGCGTTGTGGCCCACGCTTGCCGCCGCCGCTGTCATCGTCGCCGGGCAGAGCGGCAGCCGTTTCGGCGTCGATCGCCTCCTGAGCTCACGGCCGTTGGTCCTGGTGGGTAACAACTCCTACGCCCTTTACCTGTGGCACTGGCCGGTCCTGGTGTTCTTCCTGCTGGTCAGCGGCACCACGGCTCCGAGCCTCTTGCAGGGCCTGGGCATCATGGCGGCGTCCATGCTCCTTGCGATCGGCACCACCAGGTTCGTGGAGGAGCCCATGCGCCGCTGGCAGTGGCCGGACGTGCGCTCCTGGCGCGCCGCCGTCGTGATAGCCGCCTGCGGTGCGTTGCTCGCCATGCCGGTGACTGTTTGGCAGGGTGCCATCGCCGCTGAAGATGCGGCGATTGCCGGCCAGCCCAAGGAACTGACGCCAGGGGCTGCAGCCTTGTCGCCGGAATTCGTCGGGCAGCCGGCCCAGGAGGCCATGATCATTCCGGCCCCTGCGGCCATGAAGGACGAGTGGGCTGACATCGACGGCTTGTGCACCGGAGACAACGGGCCCAGCGACCCCTTGCTGCAGGGCTGCCTCCAGAACGACGAACCCGACGTCGTCACCAAGGAAATAGTGGTCCTCGGTGATTCGCACGCCCAGCAGTACATGGCGGCGCTCGGCCCCATCGCCAAGCAGCACGGCTGGGAAGTGGTGACGTTGCTCAAAGGCAGCTGCCGCTTCGGCGCCGAATCCGTCGAGCGTACCGACGAGTGCAATGAATTCAACAAGGCCAGCGCCAACTACGTGATGGAACACAAGCCTGACGCCGTATTCACAGTGGCGTCGCTGACGCACGCCGATGCCCCGTTCGAGACGGAGGTGCCCGGCTACCTCGAAGGCATCAAACCGTTCACGGACGCGGGGATCGATGTTGTGGGAATCCGCGACAATCCCAGGTTCAGCATCAACATGCCCGAATGCGTGCAGAAAAAGGGCCCCGACTCGCCCGATTGCAAGGCGCCGCTGGAAGAGTCCCTTGCGGAATCTTCACCGTTGGATGATTACGTCGGAAAAGTCGACCGGCTGTACTTGATGGACGTGAGCGACTTCATCTGCGAGCAGGGCACGTGCCCGGCAGTCGTGGGAAATGTCTATGTCTACAAGGACGACAACCACCTCACCAAGACCTACGTGCAAAGCATGATCCCGATGTTCGAGGAGCGGCTCCTGGCGGCCACCGGCTGGTCACGCAGCTGATTTTCGTTCCCCGGGGACTTGAAAACCGGCGACGGCGGCCTGCCGCCAGTGCTGTTGCTCACACTCCGGCGTTACGGAATATGGCGATTGCCGCGGAGGTTCTACTATTTATTCAACACTTATGCACAGGCCAGTCCCGTAATGACGGGCTGGTCATCAGTTGCAACCCCTACCAGTTAAGCCCCCGGAACCAAGGTAAGAGGCGCACTCATGACCCAGCCCGAACACAATCCCTTCGGCCTTATCGGCCTGACCTACGACGACGTCCTGCTGCTTCCCGGACACACGGATGTCATCCCGTCCGAAGCGGACACGTCTTCCCGGATCTCCAAGCGCATCACCGTGCAGACGCCGCTGCTGTCCGCCGCCATGGACACCGTGACCGAATCCCGCATGGCCATCGCCATGGCGCGGCAGGGTGGCTTGGGCGTGGTTCACCGCAACCTCGCCATCGACGACCAGGCGGAGCACGTTGACCGCGTCAAGCGCAGCGAGTCCGGCATGATCACCAATCCGTTGACCATCGGTCCGGAAGCCACCTTGCAGGAACTGGACGAGCTCTGCTCCCGGTACCGCGTGTCCGGCCTGCCGGTTGTTGACACCGACGGCCGCCTCCTGGGCATCGTGACCAACAGGGACACCCGATTCATCCCGGAATCGGACTTCCCGTTCCGTAGTGTCAGCGACACCATGACCAAGATGCCGCTCATCACCGGGCACGTGGGCATCAGTCGCGACGAAGCCTCGCACAAGTTGGCCACCAACAAGATCGAGAAGCTCCCGCTGGTGGACGAACAGGGCCGGTTGAAGGGCCTCATCACCACCAAGGACTTCACGAAGGCCGAGCAGTACCCGCTCGCCACCAAGGACGATGAAGGCCGCCTGCGGGTCGGCGCTGCCATTGGCTTCTTCGGTGACGGCTGGGAGCGCGCCATGAAGCTCATCGACGCCGGCGTTGACGCACTTTTCGTTGACACGGCCAACGGCCACTCCCAGGGCGTCCYGGACATGATCCGCCGCCTGAAGTCCGATCCCGTTGCAGCACACGTTGACGTGATCGGTGGCCAGGCCGCCACCCGTGAAGGTGCGCAGGCTCTGATCGACGCCGGTGCCGATGGCATCAAGGTTGGCGTCGGACCCGGATCCATCTGCACCACCCGCGTTGTTGCAGGCGTGGGCGTTCCGCAGATCACCGCAATCCATGAATCCGCCAAGGCTGCCATCCCGGCAGGCGTCCCGCTGATCGCCGACGGCGGCCTGCAGTACTCGGGCGACATCGGCAAGGCGCTGGTCGCCGGCGCCGACACCGTCATGCTCGGATCCCTCCTGGCAGGTTGTGAGGAGTCCCCGGGCGACCTCATTTTCGTCAACGGCAAGCAGTTCAAGAGCTACCGCGGAATGGGCTCGCTGGGTGCCATGCAGTCCCGTGGCAAGAACACGTCCTACTCCAAGGACCGCTACTTCCAGGCTGATGTTTCCGGCGATGACAAGCTCATTCCGGAAGGCATCGAGGGCCGCGTTGCCTTCCGTGGCCCGCTGGCATCGGTCGCCTACCAGCTGGTTGGCGGTCTCCGCCAGACCATGTTCTACACGGGTGCGCCCACCATCCCCGAACTCAAGGCCCGGGGCAAGTTCGTCCGCATCACCCCGGCAGGCTTGAAGGAATCCCACCCGCACGACATTCAAATGACCGTGGAAGCCCCCAACTACGGCTCCCGCTAAGCACCTCCTGTTCCCCGCGGATTACCGCGGGGAACAGTTGTTTAACCACCCGACTGTGTAACCGCCCGGTATCCGCCCGACGGTAATGTCGGCCCTCGGGAATAGGCTGGGCACATGTCAGAGAAGTCCGCGCAACCGCGGCACCCGGAGTCGATCCCGCTGAATCCGGGCCAACCGGGAAAAGCGCCGCCCCGTAAGCTGGCCCTGCGGCCGTACGCACGCGCCGTCGGGCAGGTCTTGAAGGTGAGCTTCAAGGCCTCACCGGTGGCGGTCATCATGAAAGTCCTTGGCTCGGTGATCTCAGCGACCCTGCCGCTTGTCACCACGTACTTTGCAGCGTTGACCACCACGGCCCTGGCTGCCGGCTACGCAGGGGACCCCGACGCGGGCCCCCGCGCAGTGCTTTACGTCGTCATCACAGCTGCCCTGGGCCTGTTCTGGGGTGCGTTCAGCAGTGTGGACCGCTACATCCAGCAGCTGATGAGCTTCAAGGTGGGCGCCATCGTGGGCGACCTGATGTACCAACGGTTCCTGGCACTGGAATTCTGGCGCTACGACGACAAAGAGACCGTGGATCTCTACGACCGCGCAAAGCGTTTCTCCGACTCCTATGCGCGGGTCCTGGACCGGATTGCGGCCATCTTCACCCAGCTCGTCTCGGTGATTCTAGCCGTCGGCGCGTTGCTGTTGGTGAGTTGGTGGATTGCCGTGATCGTGCTGGTGGCGATCGTGCCCAGCGTCTACCTCCAGTTCAAGCTGTCGCGTGAACAGATCGCCCACTGGAACACCCAGGTGGATTCGCGCAGGCAGCGCCGGATGATCGAGCAGAACCTGCTGCGGCCACAGCACATCGCTGAAATGCGGCTGTACGGCATTGTCGGCTATCTCATGGAACTTCGCTCCAGGTTGAGGGATGCCGACGAACGCAGGCGCCTGGACTTCCAGAAACGGTACATCCCCAAGCAGCTGGCTGCCGACGCCCTGCAATACGGCGCTGAAGTGGTATCGCTGGTGTGGGTTGTGGGGCAGATCATTGCCAGGGCCCAGCCGGTGGGACAGTTCCTCTACGTCCAGCAGATCGTGAGCCGTGCATTGTCAACGGCGAACAACCTGGTGTCCTCGCTCAGTTCCATTGACGAGGACCTGGCCAACCTGAAGGACTACGAGCTTTTCATGGCGTTGCCGGTGCCCAGCGGAAACGAACAGCCCTTGGAAGTGTCGCCCACCACCGTGGAACTGCGTGATATCCGCTTCAGCTATACGGGAAGCGACATCGAGGTCATCAAGGGTATTTCCATGACCATCAAGGCGGGGCAGCACATCGCCATCGTGGGGGAGAACGGCGCCGGGAAATCCACGCTGATCCGGATCCTGGCCGGGCTCTACCGTCCCGACTCCGGCCAGGTCTTGTTGGACGGGAAGGATCTGGCCGGAATTGACGTGACCAGCTGGCACCGGCACCTGGCAGTCCTGAGCCAGGAATTCCTGAAGTACGAGTTCGCCACGGCCGCAGAGAACATCTACCTCGGCGACGTCGACTTGCCCCGGGACGATCTGCGCATCCGGAAGGCGGCATCCGACGCGGAGGCCATGGAGTTCATCGACAAGCTGCCTAACGGGCTGGAAAACCATGTCAGCAACTGGATGGAAGATCCACGCGGGCGGAAGGGAAGCGGGCTCTCYGGCGGCCAGTGGCAGCGGCTGGCAATGGCCCGCAACTTCTACCGTGACGCCTCATTCATGGTGATGGACGAGCCCACCTCAGCCATTGATGCCCTGGCCGAGCACCGGATTTTCACGAGGCTCTTCGCCGATCGCAACAGCACCATCATCGCCATTAGCCACCGCCTTGCCACCATTGAGAAGGCGGACATCGTCTACATGCTGGAGGACGGTCGAATCGCCGAACAAGGTACGCATAGGGAACTGGTGGCCCTGCGCGGACGGTACTTCAGGATGTTCGAGTCCCAGCTTTCGGTGGATGAGGCCAGCCGGGAGAGTCCCGAGGCTTAGAGCGGGCCGTAGCCGGCATTGCCCACGGGATCGCGCCAGGTGGCAAGATCCTGTTCCAAAAGCGCCCGGAAGCGTGGATCACTAGCAGCTTTCCGACGCAGGGATTCCCGTGAACGGCCCATGATGGTGGCGGGGACGAGGATCGCGGCCACCAAAAGGAAGATCATGAACGCAAGAACCGTTGCCAGTGTCAGCAGCGTCCCGGGGTCCTGCCACGTTGAGGGTTTGGCTGTGAAAGCGAACAGTCCCGCGAAGACGACCAGGACAAACGCTACGAAGGAGAGCGCCCCCCGCAGGCTCCCGGGCCCACGATTGACCAGCGCACGGCTTGTCCGCGGCAACCGGTCCCGCACCCGGACGTAGAAGACGCCGCAGAGCACTGCGACTGCCGCGCCGGGAAGGCTGAGGGCGGCAATAGTCGCGAAGGTGCCAAGCCGGACCGCGAGGACGACGCCCAAAAGGACGAGGACTGCTCCGATTCCGGTCCCGGCAGCCCAGGCACCCATGTAGGCGCCGCGCGCGCCGGCGATTTCGCGCAGGCGGGAGCGCGCATTCGCCGGAGTGATGGCGGAGAGCTCAGGGGAAAGCCAATAGTCCAAGGGGCGGTCGGAATGGAAAAGTGGAGCGGGGCCGGACTGGTAGCTCACGCGTTCTGCTGCTCCAGTCCTGCGCGGATCCGGGAATCGAGCTGCTCACTCGCGAGGGCCGACGAGTCGAGGTTTTCGCCCTCGCCTTCAGCGATGGACAGGGAACCGTCGGCCTCCGCTTTGACGTGGACCGCGCGGGAGGTTCCGTCCTTAAAGTGCCGGCGCGTTGTGGCGGCCGCGGGGTATCCGTCCGGTGCTTGCTTCAGGTAGTAATCGGCCATCTGGATGGCCGTGGTGACCATGCCTTCGGAGCCCGTAATGGGGTGCAGCTCGTGAACGCCGTACTTGCTCAGGTTGAGCAGCAGTGCGCCCTGCTCTGCGCCAAACATGAAGGAGACATGTTCCGAGGACGGGGTTACGAGGGCCGTTTCCAGCCACGACGTGGAATCTGCAAGCACTGCTGTCACCGTGGCAGCCGGGCCGACGGGCTGGAGTGCGTCGTTTTCGATCTTCATCAATCCACGCTCCAACAGCGTGGATACCCCTGCCTGTTCCAGGGGAGCCCCGGCTGCGTGGTCGAGGCGGAAGAGGGTCTGGCACCTCAGCGCGCCGTCGGTGCCAGCCAGTGCAATAAGTGCGATGAGCTCATGTTCGGTAATGAGCAATGCCTGGGTTTCTTCGGTCTGCGTGGTCATTTCTGCCTTCTCTTGAGCGGTTCTGTGTCCAGTCTAGGAAGTCGCGGGGTCATGTGAGCCATCCCCAGACTTTCTTGGCGCCGTCGGCTATTGCTCCGGCGGCGTCCTGCGCTCCCTCCCACACATGTTTCGCGCCATCAGCGATCATGGAAGACGCGGAATCGTAACCCATGTTGGTGGCCAATAGACCCAGGCCGCCCCACGCGATACCGGCGATGGCGCAGGCAGGGCCGATAACCGGGACGAAACTGCCCACGGCCAGGGCAGCGGAGATGCCGCCGTCCACGGCCATTCCGGGGTGTCCCGTCTGGATGCCTTGATAGACCTGCAACCCGCCGGTCACGACGCCCAATCCTCCCGAGACACGGCCGAGCATCGAACTGCCGTTGAGCAGTTGGGTGCCCCTGACATACCCGGCGCCGGCAGCCTGTCCGTACTGGGCACTCAGCCACGGCCACCTCGTCAGTTCAGTCACCAATCCGCCCCTGGCCATCTGGGCCAGGATGGAGTCCGCCACCACGCCGTTGGCAGTCACGAGGGCGTTTCCGGCCCACCATCCCTGGCTGCCGCTGACGCCGAGCACGCCTTCCAAGCCAGTGGTGGGGGCGACTTGGCTTCCATTGGTACCGGGTACCTGTGGGACGTTCGGTCCGCCAGACCCACCGGGACCGCCAGATCCGCCCGGTCCGAAGCCGGCAACGCCGCCATCAGCACTGGCCTTCTGCTGTTCATCGGCCTGGGTGCGGAGCATCTTGGACGCGTCATCCAGGGAACGGGAGGCTTTGTGCAACATGGGGCGCAGGGTGCTGCTCCATTCGCGTCGGAAGCGCTCGCCGTCGTTTCCTTTCCACGCCACGCTGGTGATCAGGCTGTTGACCTGGAGTTCCTGGTTCTGGAGCCGGCTCCCGGCTTGTCCCATCTGCTTGGACAACGAGCGGAGCTGTTCGATGTCGGCTCCGTAGAATCCGGGCGCCATGGTTCCCCCTTGCATGGTGTGGTGTGTTTCCGCAGGCTATCGGATTTGTCCGGGATCCTGCCATGGGCACCTCTGCCCATGTGGAAACTGCCAGGCGCGCACGGCAAGTAGCCAGCGCACCCGGAACCGGCCGGGCTTTCAATGTCTTCTTGGCGCATTGTGAAGTGTCCACGCCATTTGCCGAATCGGGGTTCGGCAAGGGGTCCAGTAAAGTAAGAGCCGTGACTTATGAGATTGAGATTGGCCGTGGCAAGCGTGGGCGTCGTGCCTACTCCCTGGACGACATTGCGATCGTCCCCAACCGCCGGACCCGCGATCCCAAGGACGTCTCCGTCTCCTGGCAGATCGACGCCTACAAGTTCGACATTCCGGTGATCGCAGCGCCGATGGACTCGGCCATGTCGCCGGAAACCGCCATCGCCCTGGGCCGTTTGGGCGGCCTCGGCGTCCTGGACCTCGAGGGCCTGTGGACCCGCTACGAAGATCCCCAGTCCGTGCTGGATGAGATCTCAGCGCTCGCCGGCGAAACCGCGAGCCCTGCCGTTACCCGGCGCATGCAGGATCTCTACAAGGCACCCATCCAGCCTGAACTCATTACCAGCCGCCTTGCCGAGATCCGCGCCTCCGGCGTCACGGTGGCAGGCTCCCTGACGCCGCAGCGCACCCAGGAGCACTACAAGACCGTCCTCGCCGCCGGTGTGGACATCTTTGTCATCCGTGGCACCACGGTCTCCGCCGAGCACGTCTCCAAGAACCACGAGCCACTGAACCTGAAGCAGTTCATCTACGAACTCGACGTTCCCGTGATCGTCGGCGGTGCCGCCGGATACACCCCGGCGCTGCACCTCATGCGCACCGGCGCTGCCGGCGTCCTGGTCGGTTTCGGCGGCGGTGCCACCACAACTACGCGCCGCGCCTTGGGCATCCACTCGCCGATGGCGTCGGCCATCAGCGACGTCGCCGCCGCCCGCCGTGATTACCTCGATGAGTCCGGCGGCCGTTACGTGCATGTCATTGCCGACGGCGGCATGGGCGCCTCGGGCGACATCGTCAAGGCAGTTGCCATGGGCGCCGACGCCGTCATGCTGGGCAGCGCACTGGCACGGGCCGAGGAAGCCCCCGGCAAGGGCTGGCACTGGGGCCAGGAAGCCCACCACCTTGAACTCCCGCGCGGCGACAGGGTTAACGTTGGAACTGTTGGCCCCCTGGAAGAAGTTCTCTTCGGTCCCGGACACCACACCAACGGCACCTCCAACCTCATTGGTGCCCTGCGTCGCTCCATGGCGACCACCGGCTATTCGGACCTGAAAGAGTTCCAGCGGGTCGACGTCGTCGTTTCGCCGTACCTCGGCTAGGCCTAAAACAGAAGGAGGCCCCGGGAACAGACCACACGCTGCTCCCGGGGTCTTTTTTTGCCGGATTCTGTCCGGATGCACCTCATCGGCAGCCCTGCCCAAGGCGACGAGCAACAAGTAGGGTAGGGGATTACCAGCTGTTGCGTTTGAGGAGGGGTCCGATGAGCAATGTCGCAGGCGGTCCGCAGGTGAATTCTCCGGGGGCACTGAGCCCGGAATCCCGTGCCGCATCCATTGATGTCCTGAAAGCCACTGCCGAGCCAGGCAAGGAGTTGGACATCCTGATTGTCGGTGGCGGCGTGGTGGGCGCTGGTGCTGCCCTGGACGCGGTCACGCGCGGGCTCACAGTTGGCATCGTCGAAGCCAGGGATTGGGCGTCCGGCACGTCATCCCGCTCCTCAAAGCTCATTCATGGTGGCCTCCGCTATTTGGAGATGCTGGACTTCGGGCTGGTCCAGGAAGCCCTGCAGGAACGCGGATTGCTGATCCAGCAGATCGCACCCCACCTGGTCCGGCCCGTTCCGTTCCTCTACCCGCTGACCCACCGTTTCTGGGAACGCCCCTACGTGGGCGCAGGCATCATGCTGTACGACACCTTGGGTCTGACGTCCGGCCACAGCCGTGGTGTCCCCATGCACAAGCACCTCTTCCGACGCGGCACCCTGCGTGCGGCTCCCAGCCTCAAAGACGATGCCTTCGTGGGATCGATCCGTTACTACGACGCCCAGGTCGATGATGCCCGGCTTGTGGTCAACCTTGTCAGGACAGCGGCGCATTACGGGGCACACGCGGCCAACAGGGTCCGCGTGGTCGACTTCCTCAGGGAGGGCGAACGCGTGGTGGGTGCCAAGGTGGAAAACCAGGAGGACGGCAGCGTCTTCGAGATCCGGGCCAAGCAGGTGGTGAACGCCACCGGCGTGTGGACAGACGAAACGCAGGCCATGGTCACAGACCGTGGCCAGCTCAAGGTCCGTGCCTCCAAGGGAATCCACCTGGTGGTGCCACGGGACCGCTTCCAGTCCACTGTGGGTCTGATCCTTCGTACTGAAAAGTCGGTGCTCTTCGTGATTCCCTGGGGCCGGCACTGGATTATCGGTACTACCGACACGGACTGGACGTTGGATAAGGCCCATCCGGCTGCCTCCAGCAAGGACATTGACTACGTGCTGGAGCACGTCAACAAGGTACTCAAGCGTCCCCTGACCCGTGAAGATGTTGAAGGTGTCTATGCGGGACTCCGTCCGCTTCTGGCAGGTGACAATGACTCCACCGCCAAGCTGTCCCGCGAGCACGTAGTGGCCCACCCCGTCCCCGGTCTGGTGGTGGTGGCCGGTGGGAAGTACACGACCTACCGTGTCATGGCCAAGGATGCCGTGGACGAAGCAACGAGGGCCATGGACGAGCGTGTCCCTTCCAGCTGCACCGACACCATTCCTTTGCTGGGAGCGGAGGGATTCAAAGCGGCCTGGAACCGGCGGGGGAGGTCCGCCGAGCAAGCAGGTGTGCACGTGGCACGCGTGGAGCACCTGCTCAACCGCTTTGGGTCCATGGCATCGGAAGTCCTCGCCACGATCTCCGACAGGCCAGAACTGGGCGAGCCGCTTCCGGGCGCCGACGACTACCTGGCAGCCGAAGTCGTCTACGCAACAACCCATGAAGGCGCTCGGCACGTCGACGATGTTTTGACCCGCCGTACCCGGATCTCCATTGAAGCGTGGGACCGGGGTGTGTCTGCGGCGCCCGTAGTGGCTAAGCTGATGGGAGAAATCCTGGGCTGGAGCGATGCTCAGCGTGAAAGCGAGATCAAGCACTACCTTGCACGTGTGGAGGCTGAACGACTCAGCCAGCAGCAACCCGATGACGAATCGGCGGATGCCGCACGCATGGGAGTGGATGACATCGTTCCCCTCCGCTGACAGGCGCAGGGAGTTGAGGCCGGGAGGCCACATGGAGGGAACACGACTTGGCTGAACCACTGGACCGATATGATGCGGAACTGACCACCCCGGACACGGTCATTCTTGAACTTGTTGCCGAGGACAAGATCGACGCCGCAGCACAGTTGGCTCAAAAGCTCCATCAGGCCGGACGGATCTCGGACCTTGATGGTTTCCTGGAGCAGGTACATTCGCGAGAACACCAGCTGGCCACCGGGCTTCCCGGCGGAATCGGTCTTCCGCATGCCCGCAGCGAATTCGTGGACCGGATCTCCATCGCCGTAGGCGTCACCAAGTTTGGCCATGCGCTGGACTTCGGGGCTGCAGACGGCCCTGCCACACTGATCCTCCTCATCGCCACACCGGCCAGCTCCTTCTCGGACCATCTTGAAGTTCTGGCCACGCTTGCGCGTTCCCTCTCCAAGGAATCATTCAGGGAGTCCCTGCGCCGTGCGCACGATCCCGAAGTGATTTCCGAGCTCATCAACTCCAGCCTGGTCTTCTTCGACCACTAAGGATTGGTGCCCCTCCAGGCGGCCCCAGCCCTCGTTTCGTTGTTCTACAGCCGGACGAAGTACGGTTAAGGGGTGTTGAAAACCGCTCTGAAACCCCGCTGGATCGCAGGACTGGTCTTTGCGCTTCTGTTGTCCGGGGTGTTCGTGCTGCTTAGCCAGTGGCAGCTCAGCCGGTCCACCCAGCACGAGAGCCCTGCTGCTTCCACCACTGAAGAAGTCAAACCCCTGGTCGACGTCCTGAAGCCGGGCCAGTTCTTTCCCGGCTCTGTTTCCGACCAGATGGTCACCGCCACCGGCTCCTACGATCCAGGCAAGCAGGTCCTGGTCGAGGGCAGGCTTTACAACAACCAAAAAGGTTTCTGGATCGTCACGGCCTTCGAGGTCAACGGCGCTCCTACGCTGAAGGGTGTCGCCGCCTCGCCGCAGACCTGGATTCCCGTAGCACGCGGCTGGGTGGCTGATGCCGCCCAAGCGGGCCCGCCGCCGTCGGGCACTCTTACGCTGACCGGTCGCCTGATACCGTCCGAAGCGCCCGTACCAAATGTCGACGCCGGCCCGGGCCGCGCGTCGGCGGTCTCCACCGCGGAACTCATCAACAGCTGGGATGTTTCAAGCTACCCCGGTTTCATTGCGGCCACATCCGAGGTGGCTGGCGGTGTGAGCGTCCCACTGGGCGACAACGTCAAAGCCCTCAATATTCCACCCCAGCCACCGGCAGAGCAGATCAACTGGCTGAACCTCTTCTACGCCGTGGAATGGGTGGTGTTCGCCGGATTCTCCGTCTTTATCTGGTGGCGGCTGGTGCGTGATGACTACCGCCGGGACCTCGAGGACGACGAGGACGACGACTACTACGATGAGGTCCCTGAAGACCCCCATGCCTTGCCCGCAACTACCGAACCTTCAAGTCCCGACCCAGAACATAAGGTGCAGCAATGATTGAGCCCAAACCTGCCATCCAGCCTGAGCAGTCAGGACCGAAGCCCAAAAAGCGGCGGTTCGGCGGGACGGAAGCGCAGATCCGTTCGGCCTTGAAGTTCTACAAAGTCATGGCCTACCTGACTGGTGCCATGCTGCTCCTGCTGTGCGCTGAACTGATCGCTCGGTACGTTTTCGGTGTTTCACTCTTCGCCGGCGGAACCAACGCCGTGACGGGCCAGCCCTTTGGCTTTGGCTTTGCCGAATCCGAGCCCAAGGGCGTCATTGGTGGATTCAACATCTCCACCACGGTGCTGATCGTGCACGGCTGGATGTACGTGGTTTACCTCGTCTCCAACTTCCGCTTGTGGTCGTTGATGCGGTGGCCGTTCTCCAAGATGGTCCTGCTGGCATTGGGCGGCGTGATTCCGCTGTTGTCCTTCATTGTGGAGAAGAAGTTCCACGCACAGGTGGAAGCAGAACTGGCAGCCAATCCCCAGGCTTCCAAGCGCTACTAGGCGCCACTGGCCGTTCCCGATGTGAGATGCCTAACGGGAGTGCCCGTTTTGGCCTCCGGCCGCCCTTGTCAACGTGCGCGGGGGCGGTCCGGCAAAGTAGTCTTGGTTGGTGACTACTCCCACCGCACCCCAGACTTCCCAGAAGCCGGTGCTGGTTGTTGACTACGGTGCCCAGTACGCGCAGCTGATTGCCCGCCGCGTCCGTGAAGCAAATGTGTATTCGGAAATTGTTCCGCACACCTTCACCACCGAGCAGCTTCTGGCCAAAGACCCGGCAGCCATCATCCTTTCCGGCGGGCCCTCCAGCGTCTACGCTGAGGGCGCACCGTTCGTAGGCGCCGACCTCTTCGAGGCCGGGGTTCCCGTTTTCGGTATCTGCTACGGATTCCAGGCCATGGCAAACGCCTTGGGTGGCAAAGTGGCCCAGACCGGGCTGCGTGAGTACGGCGCAACCGAGGCGCTCCTGGTGGGCGATGCACGTTCCATTCTCGACGGCGTCCCGKCGTCCCAGAACACCTGGATGAGCCACGGCGACTCCGTCCACGAGGCACCTGAGGGCTTCGAAGTACTGGCAACGACGGCCGGCGCCCCCGTGGCTGCCTTCGCCAACGATGAGAAGCGCCTCTACGGTGTGCAGTGGCACCCGGAAGTCAAGCACTCCGTTCTGGGCCAGCATGTCCTGGAGAACTTCCTGTTCAAGGGCGCCGGTCTGAGCCCCAACTGGACCACCGGCAACATCCTTGAAGAGCAGGTGGAGCGCATCCGCCAGCAGATTGGCGACTCCAAGGTCATTTGCGGCCTTTCCGGTGGCGTCGACTCCGCAGTTGCCGCTGCCCTTGTCCAGCGTGCTGTCGGCGACCAGCTCACCTGTGTCTTCGTAGACCACGGTTTGCTCCGTGAAGGCGAAGCGGAACAGGTCGAACGTGACTTCGTGGCCGCCACGGGTGTCAACCTGTACGTTGCCAACGAGCAGGAACGCTTCCTGTCGGCTCTTGCCGGCGTCAGCGATCCCGAAACCAAGCGCAAGATCATCGGCCGCGAATTCATCCGCGCCTTCGAGGAAGCAGAGCGGGCCATCATCGCCCAGGCTGCTGCCGAAGGCGAGAAGATCAAGTTCCTGGTCCAGGGGACGCTGTACCCGGACGTCGTCGAGTCCGGTGGTGGCGAGGGTGCTGCAAACATCAAGAGCCACCACAACGTCGGTGGGCTCCCCGACGACCTGCAGTTTGAGCTGGTTGAGCCGCTTCGCGCCCTGTTCAAGGACGAGGTTCGTGCCGTAGGCGCGCAGCTGGGTCTGCCGCAGGAAATCGTAGGCCGCCAGCCGTTCCCCGGCCCCGGCCTGGGTATCCGCATCGTGGGCGAAGTGACCAAGGAACGGCTCGATCTGTTGCGCAAAGCCGATGCCATCGCTCGCGCCGAACTGACGGCCGCTGGCCTCGACAACGACGTCTGGCAGATGCCTGTTGTCCTCCTGGCCGATGTCCGCAGCGTTGGCGTGCAGGGCGACGGCCGTACGTACGGCCACCCGATCGTGCTGCGTCCGGTGTCTTCCGAAGACGCCATGACGGCGGACTGGTCGCGTTTGCCCTACGACCTCCTGGCGCGCATCTCCAACCGCATCACCAACGAGGTCGATGGGGTCAACCGCGTGGTGCTGGACGTCACCAGCAAGCCACCGGGAACCATCGAGTGGGAATAGCATTCTGAGTGGCCGGCTTCCATCGGGAAGCCGGCCACTGTGCTTTTCCGGCAGTTCCCTGCCGGTGAGCGATTGACATGTTGCAGTGAAAACCGGGCAATTTCGCGTCGGAACAGCGTTGCGGAGCGGGCTCGCCGTGGATTCCCGCTACCCTCGAAAGTATGCCGGTATGGTCCAAGGCGTCTAAAGCTAGTACAGAAAAGAAGGCAGAAGTTGTGTCAGTAGGTCAAGGCCAGGAAGAGGGCTCCGAAGAGCTCCGCAAATGGCTGTCTGGTCTCAAACCCGTCACCGGGGCAGACACTATGCTGCGTTTCGTCAAGACGCCCGAAGGCGCCATTGACCTCAGCAACGCGCACCCTTCTGGGCTGGCGCAGTTGCTGGCAGGGCGTCGGACGCGCCTGTCGACGCTCATCAGAGACCGCCAGCAGTACTTGGTCGCGGCACGTGCGGCGCGCAATATCCGATCCAAGATTTTCGAACTCAGCAACGATCGCGGTATCGAAGCCGGGTATCTTTCTGCCGGCACCGTGGTGTGGACCTCTGCGGTGGGCGGCAAGCCACAGCGCGTCTCCGCACCCGTGATGCTCACGTCCATCGTCCTGACGGTCCGGCCGGGGGAGGACGACTTCGAACTTCAGCTCACTGAGCAAGCCCGGATGAACCCCGCCCTGGTGCGTCACCTCAAGACCGTCCATGGCATCGTCTTTGACGTCAATGCCGTGGCGCGAATGGCTTACAACACCGCACGTTTGGATCCGCAACCCGTCCTGGATCGCCTGTCCACGCTGGTTCAGCCGATCCATGGCGCTGAGGTTGAGTTCAATCTCCTGGTGACAACCCTGGCCGATCTGTCGGGCAACCTGGATGATCCTTGGATCAATCTGAACAACCCCACCGTGGCGGCCTTGGCGACGGCGGCCAACGGTGGCGACATCGAGCCGGAACCCATCAAGGCAGGCAGGTTCCCCAGCTTGGACCTCCGTGACCCGGCCGAAGAGTTGCTCCTGCTCGACGCCGACACGGACCAGCAGTACGTGGTTGACGCCGTTCGGGCTGGAGACTCCCTGGTGGTCAGCACACCCCCGGGCAGCGGACAAACGCAGACTGCCATCAACGCCATTGGCGCACTGGTGTGCGAAGGAAAGTCGGTCCTGGTGGTGGGGGACAGGCAGTCCAGCCTTGCCGGGCTTTCCGCGCACCTGGAATCACTGGGGCTGGATTCGCTTCTGTTCCGGCCAGGCAATGGAACCACCCCCCAGCAGCTCAAGGGCCAGCTGGTCCGGGCCATCATGCGCAACGAGAAGGCTCTTGAGCCCCAGCTCGGCAACCTTCACCAGACACTGACCGGGCATCGGCACGCCCTCATGGACCATGTCGCCTCCCTGCATAACGTGCGCGAACGATGGGGATGCTCGCCGTATCAGGCCATGCAGTCACTTGCTGAACTGACTTCGATCCATCCGGCACCCTCCACGACAGTTCGTTTGAAGCGCAGTGTCCTGGACAACATCAAGGACCGGGAAGAGCTGGCGGCCCGGCTCCGTCGCGCTGCCGAACTTGGCAGTTTCAGCCGGGCTTCGACCAACAGCCCTTGGTACGGTGCCCGATTGGTCACCCGCAAGGAAACCGAGGAAGCGCAGCAACTTGCCCGCTTGGCGGCTGAGAAGCTTCCTGTCCTGCGTGACCGCATGAAACAGGTGTCCGATCACGCTGAGATCCGCCTGGGAGAAACCTTTACTGAGTGGGGCGCGCAGCTCGAACTCCTGATTGCCGTGCGCGAGAGCCTGGACAAGTTCACGCCGGACATCTTTGACCGTCCGGTTCACGATCTGATCTCCGCGACGGCCAGTTCTGCGTGGCGCCGCGAGCGGAACATCGAGATGCCTTCCATGCAGCGGTCCCGGCTGCGGCGGGTCGCCAAGGAGTATGTGCGGCCCGGTGTTCATATCGCCGATCTCCACAGCTCGCTGGTCCTTGTCCAGGAGCAGCGTGCGTTGTGGGCCGGTTACGCCACTACGCAGCGGCACCCGGCCGTTCCTTCCGGCCTGGCCGACCTCGGCGCACTGTACCGGGAGCTGGACGCTGAGCTGCGGCGCCTCGGTGAGGCGCTCAAACACACGTCGGCCGGAGGCTCGCTCCACGGTACGCCTTACGCGGAGCTGATGGAACGCTTGGAACAGCTCGTAGCTGACACCGCCACGCTGGAAACCTTGCCCGAACGCACGCTCCTCATTGAAGAAATGCGCGAGCACGGCCTCGGGGAGCTTTTGGCGGATCTGGCGGAGCGGGAGGTACCTGCGTCCTCGGTGGCCGCGGAGCTGGACCTGGCTTGGTGGCAGTCCGCGCTGGAGGCAATGATCAGCGGCGACGACTATCTTGCGATGTCCGACGGCGACTCCCTGAGGCGCCTCGAAGCTGAGTTCCGGCTTGCTGACCAAGCCCACATCGCCAGCGGTGCTGCGCGGCTCCGATGGCAGCTTGCCCAAAGGTGGCGCCAGGGATTGGTGGAGCACCCTCGCCAGGCTGAACTGCTGCGGGCCTTGCTGAAAGACGGCCGGGTTACCCTGCCTGCGCTGAGCGCCCAAGCCCCGGACCTCGTGCCGTTGCTTGTCCCGGTGTGGTCGGTCAGCCCGTACCTGCTGACCGGCGTCCTGCCGGCTGAGCAGAAGTTTGATGCCGTTGTGGTCATCGACGCTGAGTCCACCTCGTTGCAAGCGGTCCTTCCCGCGATCGCCCGTGCACGGCAGGTAGTTGCTTTCGGCGACGCGAAGATTGCCAATGCGCGGACCTTCAGCGTGGCCGTCGAACCCCCGGTTGCCGGAGTCGCGAGCCACGAGACTGTGGAGAGTGCCTTCAAGGCCTTGGCCAGGGTCCTGCCATCGTGGCAGTTGAATTGGGTGTATCGGGCAGTGGATGAAGACTTGATCCTGCAGCTGAGCAAGAACTACTACGACGGCGGCCTGAAGCGGCTGCCCGACGGCAACTCGGTTACGGGATTGGATCGCTCGATCCTTGTGGAGTACATCCCTGACGGCACCGGCCTTCCGGGCGCCGATCACGAGGGGGTCGAGTCCGTCACTGCCGAGGTCAACCGGGTGGTGGATCTTGTCTTTGAACATGCCACGCTGCGTCCCCGCACCAGCTTGGCTGTGGTGACGGCAAGCCTGCGCCACGCTGCCAGGATCGGCGAGGCCATCAGGCTCCAACTGCCGAACCATCCATTGCTGTCTTCCTTCTTCGCCGCCGGCCCCGAATCCTTCCGCGTGGTGGATCTGGAACGCGCGCAGGGCTTGGTGCGGGACCATGTGATCTTCTCCCTCGGGTATGGACGCACCCCGCATGGCCGGGCGCTCCACTCCTTTGGACCGCTGTCCACTGAGGGTGGGCGTAACCGCTTTGCCTTGGCCATGACCAGGGCCCGGCGCTCCATGCACGTCCTGAGCTGCTTCCGGCCCGAGGACCTCGACCTCGATCGCCTGGCGCACGGCGCAGTGGACTTCTACGAGTTGCTGGACAGGGAGCTCTCGGGGAACAGCAATCTCGGAACCCCGGCATCCCGTGCCGTTGCCAGCGAGCAAGCACTTGGCGAGGACCCGTTGGTGGCGGATCTTGGCGAACGACTGCGTGCCCGCGGCGCCCGTGTCTGGCACCTTTACGACGGTGTGCTGGACATAGCCGCAGCCGCTGATCCTGTGCACACCATTGGCAGGGAAGGTGCTGAAATTCCCACGCCCGTCGCCATCGAGTCCGATGGCACGGAACGATACCGGCGCATGAGTGTCCGTGAACGCAGCCGGCTGCGGCCTCAACTGCTGGAGCGCATGGGGTGGCGTTACATGTCGCTGTGGACGATCGAAGTCTTCACGGACCCGTCCTCCTGCGCCGATCGCATCGGTTCCTACCTTGGACTGGAAAACCACATTCCGAAGGCTGCCGAGCCGTCTCAACATGGCTTCCTGGACATGGATGTTGAACAATTGAATCTGGACAAGGCTCAGCCTGTGTTCACCCGTTCCCCGGCCACCGGACCGGATCACCAACCCGAGGAGGATGCGGAGGGGACGCGGGACCAGACAGGGGACAGGAAAGAAGCACCAATGACGGAACAAGGAAATGGTTCCACCGACGGCTCTGCCGGGGAGAACAGTGGATCGGACAACACGGCAGCTGAAAACGCCGCCGAGCCGACGGCTGCCAAGCACAGCTCGGGCGGCATCCTCCCCACCAAGGCCGCGGAGGACGATCCCCGCAGATGGGGCGATGAAGCAGGCTATGACCACGAGCAGTGGTTGAAGGAACAGAAGCCCCCGCACTGGGGATGAGCGATTGAGCAGCTTCATGGGCTGACCAGAACAAAGAAAAGCTTGCCTTGCGTGGATGCGCCGGCAAGCTTTTCTGCTTGTTGGGGGTTGGCAGCGACCACCACCAGCCCTTCTGTATCGCTGGTGCCAAGCCATTCGCCGGCCTTGCCGCCCTGGGCCGAAGTCCAGAGAACAGGAACAGGGCCAGCCAAAACCTGGCTCTGGCGGGATTCGTCATAACTGCCGGACGCCGTGAGGACAACGGTCACCAGCTGCCCCGGCGACAGAAGCTGGATGGAAGAAGGATCTGCCATGCGCAGGGGGACGGCAGCGGAACCTGCAGGAGTGCCCGCGAGCAAGCCAGGGCCCAGGAGGCTTGAGTCCGTGGGTGTTTGTCCCTTGCCCAAAGGAGAGGCCAGCTGGCGCCCAACCAGGGTCGCGACATCATCCACCCACGCGGAGATGGCCAGTTCGGCTGCGACATCGACCCTGGTGAAATCTGACTCCTTCAGGCTCGCGCCGGCCGGTAGATCACGGGCTGCGACCAGGACGCTGACCCGGGCGGCCGACGCAGGAGTCAGCTGCTGTACCGCCAGACCGGCAGCAAGGCATAGAAGCAGCGCGACGCAAAGCCGCCGGTTGCGGGAAAGCCACGCCCTGAGTGTGGGCTTTCGCTTTGGAGGTCCGTTGCGCCGCGCACGGCCGAACCCCCGTGGAAAGCGCCTGGGGGAGGGCGAGGGGTGGTACGGCAACCGTTCATGTCCAGCTGTTCCAGCTGGACGCTCGGCATGGGCAAGGAAGGCGCTACGGGCGGAGTGTGACATGCCGCCACGGTAGCCAGCAGCCCCGGCCGCCTAACAGGGGCCGGGTTGCCTATGTGGAAAAGTTCCGGGGCTAGCTCGCCGCGGCGGCCGGTGCGGGAGCGGGCGTGGCCGCAGCTGCGGGTGCAGCCGGTGACGTGGGCGCAGCGGATACTGTGCTGCCCTTGGCGTCACGGGAGTCAGTGCGGTAGAAACCAGAGCCCTTGAACACGACGCCCACGCTGTTGAACTTCTTGCGCAGCGTGCCTTTGCATTCAGGGCACTCTGTCAGGGAGCTGTCTGAGAAGGACTGGACGATGTCGAAGGCATGGTCACAGTCTTTGCAGGCGTATGCGTATGTGGGCACTGAGTTCCTCCTTTAGGACAAAGTTCAGGTCCTGCTCCGCCGTGCCGAATAATTTCCGCATTAGCAGTCCCAGGGCCTGAGTGCCAATTCTATCATCCGTCCCCCTGAGGTGTGCCAGCACTTGTGCCGGAGCTCACCAACCGGAACCCGCCGGAAATGACCGGGAGTCAGACGGGCTCCGCTGCGTTGTCGAGAACCACAACGCCCGAAGGTGTCAGCACTTCCCGCACCGGGCGATCGAAGGCCTCGGCGGGTATGGAGCCTGAAGGCAACAGATCGTCGTCGTACACCACCGCGATGGTGGGCGGCCGCCGGCCGGACGCGTCCAGGCCCTGCAGGAGCCGGTCGTAATAACCGCCGCCTTGGCCAATCCTGTTCCCGTCCCGGTCCACTGCGGTGGCCGGCATGAAGATTCCGGCCGTCGAAGCGACGACTGAACTGTCCAGGCGCTCACCGGTGGGTTCGTCGATGGGAGCGTAGGCGGACCTTGTGAAGACCGTGGACGGCGTCCAATACACCCAACTCAGTTGCCGTTCCGGTTCGCAGACGGGGAGCAGGACTTCATGGCCCGCTTCGTGGAGGGCTTCAAGCAGTGGCATGGTGGGTGGCTCGAAGGCGACTCCCACGTACACCGCGAACGACGACGGTGTTCCGGACGTGACGGAGCTGGCCCACGAGGAACCGTGCCTGGCTATCGCTTCGCCCGCAACAGCGATTTGCCCTGGTGTCAGGGCCCTTCTGTACAGCCGCCGGTTGCGGCGGATGTCTTCTTTCGACGCCATCTGTATCCAATCCTGGGGGTTCGTCGGGTCCGGTTAAAGTGTTTCCTTGTGTGTTGCCGGCAATAAAATGTGCGGCCCGCGCGGCGGGGGGTTTAGCTGATGCTCTCTTCCTTCCGTTACATTAGTCCGGTGACTCTCGATAACAACGCTGTCCGTAAGGCCGTCATCCCCGCAGCGGGTCTTGGTACCCGGTTCCTTCCCGCCACCAAGGCGATGCCGAAGGAAATGCTGCCTGTGGTCGATAAGCCCGCCATCCAGTACGTCGTCGAAGAAGCGGTGAAGGTTGGCCTGCACGACGTCCTCATGATCACAGGACGCAGCAAGCGCGCCCTGGAAGACCACTTTGACCGTGTTCCGGCGCTTGAAGCGACCCTGGCTGAGAAGGGCGACACCGCCAAGCTGGAAGCGATTCAGTCGGCTACCAACCTGGGCGACATCCACTATGTCCGCCAAGGCGACCCGAACGGCCTCGGCCACGCAGTCCTTCGTGCAAAGCAGCACGTCGGCTACGAGCCTTTTGCCGTCCTGCTGGGCGATGACCTCATCGACGCCCGCGACGACCTCCTGAGCGAAATGATTGCGGTCCAGCAGAAGACCGGCGGTTCCGTGGTAGCCCTGATCGAGGTCGAGCCTTCCAAGATCAGCGCTTACGGTTGCGCCGACGTCGAGGATATCGGCGAGGACGGTTACGTCCGCATCAAGCAGTTGGTGGAAAAGCCGTCGCCGGAAGAGGCGCCGTCAAACCTCGCCGTGATTGGCCGCTACGTGCTGCACCCGGCCGTCTTCGAAGTCCTGGAGCAGACCGGCCCCGGCCGCGGTGGCGAAATCCAGCTGACCGATGCGCTTGAGGTCCTGGCTGCCGGCGAAGGCGAAGGCTATGGCGTGTACGGCGTGGTGTTCCGCGGCCGCCGCTATGACACCGGCGACAAGCTCAGCTACCTGAAGGCGTGCATCGAGCTCGCGTGCGAACGCGAAGACCTTGGTCCTGAGCTGCGTGAGTGGCTGCCGAACTTCACCGCCACGCTTCCCCAGTAACACGGATGTACGGGTCTGCGATCTGGCCGGTAACGCTGGAGTGCGGAGACCTGGCCCTTCGGCCCATCCGCTATCGCGACAAGCGGGAATGGTCCGAGGTCCGTTCCCGGAACAGTGATTGGCTGGCACCGTGGGAGGCGTCCAACCCGGCTCCGGGTGGCCGCCTCCCCAGCTACCGCCAAATGGTTTCGTCCCTGAACGAGCAGGCCCGTCAGTCCACCGGATTGCCGTTCGTAATCGTTGAACGCACGGCAGGCGCGCGGGAGCCCGCCATCGTTGGCCAATTGACGGTCTCGTCGATTGTGTGGGGATCGGCCATGATGGCCACGCTTGGCTATTGGGTGGACAAAGACCGGGCCGGGCGCGGGATCGCTCCCACAGCTGTAGCCATGGCCACCGACCACTGCTTTACTGTGTTGGGTCTGCACCGGATGGAAATCAATATCCGCCCCGAAAACGGGCCCAGCCTGCGCGTGGTGGAAAAGCTCGGATTCCGCGACGAAGGGTACCGGGAAAGGTATCTGCACATCAACGGACAGTGGGCTGACCATCGCTCCTTCGCGTTGACCTCCGAAGAAGTCCCGGAGGGTCTCTTGCGCAGATGGCTCAAAGGACAAACGGGCAGGTCATAGGGCTTTTCAGCTTTATCTCCAGTCATTTGCGGACTCGACCACGACACACCGGCCGCAATGCCGCCACCCCCGGTGATTTGCTTCTACGGTTTTGAATGTGGACTTCCCTCTCAGCAGCTCAGTGATACTCGTGGTCACTGTCGCGCTGTGGATGGTCTGGGTGGCGCCGTACGTTCTTCGGAACAGGCGGCAACAAGTCCAAGCGGCCGCTGTTCCAGCAGAGGCTTTCGACGACGAACCAGACGAACCGCAGGCAGGGGTGGTACTGACTTTGGCACCTCAGCAGGAGAAACCGATGGAGACCATGCACAGCAAAGCACAGGCGTCCCGCGCGTCAGAGCCGTCCCTGGGGAAGTCGTCCAGCACTCCGTTCACCATCCGCTACGCGCGGCTCACACTGGCGGTGTCCGGACTTGCCTTGCTCGTGACGGCAATCGTTTCCGGCATACTCCGTCTTTTCGGCACGGGCTCTGTCTGGTTGCCCCTGGTCTCGTTCATCGGTGCGGTGGTCGCCGTCGTCGTTTTGCGTAAGCTCGCCCTTCGGGATCTTCGTGAACGACGCGCACGCCGTGCAGCGCAGGCGTCGCCCATTCCGACACCAGCACGCTACTTGCCGAAGGAGCCGGTTGTAGAGGCGAAGGAAACCACAGTTTTCGACGCCGAAGCCACCAGTCGTGAGGCCGCCCGCCTGTCGGCGGTCGAACTTCGCCAAGCGGCGTTGGCCGTCGCAGTTGCGGCCGGCGACGAGTCGGCGCAGGCCGCCGTTGACTCCAAAGGTGCGAGCTGGAAGCCCGTAGAGGTTCCCAAGCCCACGTATGTCGACGCTGCCAAGGCGCCCCGTCCGGCGCCGGAGCCCCTTGACCTTCCGGAGGCCCCGAAACCTGTCGGCAAGCCCGTCCTGAAGCAGGCCGCCGGGCAAACTGACGCTGCTACCGCAGTCGCTTCAGCCAAGGCCCCGAGTGCCCTGAGCAACCTGGACGATGTCCTGCAACGACGCCGCGCGTAACGAACCATGAGTTCCATCTGCGTCGCTGGTGGCACCGGACAGGTGGGCCGCGAGGTTGTCCGGCTCGCTTTGGCGGCAGGGCATAAGGTTTCAGTCCTCAGCCGGCACGTTCCGCCGGTCGGTTCGGCAAGTCATCACGACGGCGCCACTTACTTCGCCGGCGACGTCACCACAGGTGAAGGCCTGGCGGCCGCTATGGCGGGTGCCGACGTCGTTATTGACTGCCTCGAAGGCCAGTTCGGCAAGGCGCAAAAACAATTCGCCGACGGCGGCGCGAGGCTTCTGGCTGCCGCCCACACCAGCGGCGTCCCAAGAGCCGTGATGCTCTCCATCATCAATTGTGATATCAGCAGCTTTCCCTATTACGTGTCCAAAGCCGATAAGGAACGAAAGTATGCCGGGGCGCCGCTGGAAACCGTGGTGGTCAGGGCGACCCAGTTCCACAGTCTGGTTGCTGGGGTCTTCGCTGCGGGTTCCCGGGTCGGGCTGATCCCAGTGTTCAAAGGCGTGGATTTCCAGACGATTTCTCCGGCGGATGTTGCAGCAGTTCTGTTGGAAGAAGCGTTGTCGGATTCTCTTCCTTCGCTGCACCACCTGCGGACGGTAGGCGGTCCGGAGGTTCTCTCCATGCGCGCCCTGGCCGGGTCCTGGAAGGCTGTGACCGGCGCGCGGGGTTTGATTCTCACCGTTCCGTTGCCCGGCAGCATGGGGGCCTTCCTGCGCTCCGGACACAACCTCGCACCGGAGAAAGCGCTTGGCGCGGAGACGTTCGTGTCGTGGTTGGAAAAGCGCCGGGAAAGTTTGTAGCCTAGGGACACTGGTCTGGCGGAAACGTCTGGTCCGGGGGCTATAGCTCAGTTGGTAGAGCGCTTCGTTCGCATCGAAGAGGTCAGGAGTTCGAATCTCCTTAGCTCCACACTTTGCAAGGAATTTGAGCCGTCGGACCTGACGGAATAAACACATACGTAACGCTTTGGCTTGGATAGGGTCATATAGGCACCAGTGAAACGGCTGACCCCCTCCGGAGCAGAGCGCTACAGCGTGGCTCTCAGTGTTTTGGGTGCTGCAACCGAAGTCCATAAGCGGGTGTGTCGCGGAGGAATTCGCGGAATGTCGGGACAGCGAAGTCCACGTACCCCCTGCTTGTTGTTTCAATGACCCCTGCGGCCAGAAGTCGGAGCCGGTATTGGCCGCCGTATACGGCGTTCACACCCAAACGCTCCGCGATTGCCGTTGTGCTGGATGGGCCATCGTCTTCAGCCATGGCCAGCAGGTACGACTGATCGACATCGGATAGAGCCGAGTAGGCAGACTGCAGGACGGTGGCACCCATACGGCGGCGGGCTTTCTGTACACCGGCAGCCAGCGCCTCGTCGGTGACTACGGCTCCTGATTTTCTCGCTTGACTCCACACGTGGTAGCCGACGAGCTGGATCAGGAATGGGTAGCCGCCCGTCGCTTCGGCCAGCTGCCGGAGATGTTCGTCGCTGATGCTCACGCCGCTTTCGGAGAAAGTATCTCTAAAGGCTTCGGCGACCTCGTCTATCGAGGTCCTGTGCAGGTCGTACTTTTCGGCGCGGCGAAGGAAGGTGGAGACGCCTTCGTTGAGCAGGTCTTCGACAGATTTAGGCAGACCAGCAAGGACCAGGCCAATGGGAAGGCTCTCCCGGATCAGATGTTGGACGACCGCTGCGATTTCGGAGAGCTCCGTCCGGTCCACGGCATGAATCTCGTCGATGCTGATCAGCAACCCGGTGTCCTGCTCGCTCAACTTTTCCAGCAGTTCGGTAATCTGCCGCCGCCAGAGAACCTCACGCACAGCCGGAAGCTGGGTATCCACGCGGAGGATTCCGAGCGTCACGCCGGTAATCCGGCGGCCGGCAGGGCCGTCCCCGAGCTCTTCAGCCGCGGCGCGGACGGCGCTGCCGATGCGGTCCACGAGTCCGGCCGTGGCGGTTTCCGAGATGACAATCCAGCCGTGCTCGATGGCTTCGTCTTCAATTTCCCCCAGCATGACGGTCTTGCCGATGCCGCGGGGTCCGGTGAAGATGGAGAGCAACCCGGGGGCTCCGGGCCCATTCTCGATGCTCTCGGCGAAATCTTGGCGCATGTCGTCCCGGCCGATAAGAAGCGGTGGGCGGGCACCAGCTGTCGGTTTGAACGGGTTTTTCGCGGCCACTTTTACACTCCTATAAATTCTTTAAAGTCTTTATATTTCTTATAGTAGTGCGTAATAGGAGACGGGTCGAGAGCGGCTGCAACGGCACGTTCACGCCCGATCGTCGGGATAACCCCGTGAGGCTCATGACTGACGGTAGGGTGAGCCGCATGCGCAGTTACCTGGCTCGAATCGTCAGCGTTGTGGTCCTGGCTCTCGTTTCCGCCGTTGCCGTTCAGAGTGGTAACCCTGCGGTGGCGGCTCCTGAAGTGAGCGATTCCTATGAGGGCTCCGGCACGTTCACGTCCGTTGCCTATGATCCCGCGACGGGACTGTTTTACGCTGCCGATTTGTTAGGCGATACCGTCTCAGTGTTCAGGAACGGAGTGTTGACAACGAAGGTAGTCGTCGGGCAACACCCGGCCGCAATGGCACTGGATCCGCTGACGCACTCCGTGTATGTGGTCAATTCGGCAAGCGACTCGGTGTCGATCATCAATGGCACAACGGTGACAGCGACCATTCCGGTGGAGCACCAGCCGATGGATGTTGCCGTGGACCCTGGCACCGGGAAGATCTACGTTGCCAACGGGATGACGGGCCTGACTGTCATCGAGGGCGATCAGGTGACCGGCACGATACCCATCGATGGCGGCTATGTGTGGGCGGTTGCACTGGATACCTCCACCCACACCGTCTACGCGGCCAACTATTCCAACAGCAAAGTTTCGGTCATCAACGATGGCGTGGTCACACAGACCATTCCCACGACGAGCGGCGGTCCTTTGTCGATCGCGGTGGATTCGGTCACCCACGACGTCTACGTTCCGGGAGTCTTCGCCGGGACCATCTCGGTGATCAACGGGGACCGGGTCGTCAGGACCATCAAATTCGACCTGTACATGGATTTTCCGCGCTTCGTGGCGGTAGATTCCGCAACCCATACGCTATACGTAACTCACATCGGACTAAACACGGTGTCAGTGATCCATGGCAGCACCACCACACAGACTCTTTATGTCACGGATCCGGGCACGCCAAAGATCGATCCCGAAACACACGCGGTCTACGTACCTTCGCGGAACGGGTCAGTAGCGGTCATCCGGGATCCATCCAACCGGGATTTCACGACCGACGGTCGCGCCGATGTGCTGGCCAGAGACACCAACGGAGCCCTGTGGCTGTACCCGACCAATGGTGCCGGAGCTTGGCTCCCGCCGGACCGTGTGGGTCAGGGATGGAACTCCATGGCGTCCATAGTGGCTGGCGGCGACTTCAACAGTGATGGACGAGCGGACGTGCTCGCCACGGATGGAGGCGGGGCGCTGTGGTTGTACCCGGGCGACGGAGACGGCGGCTGGCATCCGCGGATTCAGGTCGGGCAAGGCTGGCAGTCGATGACTGCCATTGTCGGCCCGGGCGACTTCAACAGCGACAGCCTTCCCGACGTCCTGGCCCGTGACCAGGCCGGGGTCCTTTGGCTCTATCCGGGAAATGGGGCCGGCGGTTGGTCCGCCAGGGTTCAGGTGGGTCAGGGGTGGAACGTCATGACGACAATTCTTGGCGGCGGAAACTTCGCCGGAGATGGGGAACCTGATGTCCTGGCACGGGACACGTCCGGTGTGCTGTGGATTTATCCCGGCGACGGGGCAGGTGGCTGGTACCCGCCGGTGCGGTCCGGTCAGGGGTGGAACGTCATGACTGCCATCATCGCTCCCGGAGACTTCAGTGGTGACGGCCGAGCCGACGTGCTGGCCCGTGACAGCGCGGGAATTTTGTGGTTGTATCCTCGGGCCAGCGCCACTGGGTGGATGCCACGTGTTCAGGTTGGGCAGGGCTGGAACGTCATGATCACCATTGTCTGACCTCTCGGAGCACCGAAACGAGTACGACTGGGCGGAACCAAACCCAGTCGCAGCGCGAGAAGCCAGCACGGGCGAGCAGGATGATGAGTGCGTCAAAAGATGGCATGACCGCGCCGTGTCCGCCGGGGAGGAACGCATTCTTGCCCGAACGGTGAATGGTGGACTTCACAGTTACCGCGCGGAAGAGATCACGCTGTATCGCCAAGGAAACCGCTGGTACGCGGTCGGTCAGCTGCCTACTTCGAACATCTGGACCGAAATGCATCCAGATTGCCGAGCACGCCAGAGAACGATGATGATGTTGAACTCTTGCTGATGAGCAAGGGGTTTGCGGACGACGGCTCGGTTATCGGCGGGGAGCAGAAAGCATCTGGCGGTGAAGGGAAAGGCCACCAGCCGCAGTCAGGGATGAAGGGCTGGTTCTCTCGCCTTTTCGGTCGCGCGACCTCCGGCAAATAGCCCGGCCACCGCTTGTCCGTTAGTCGGTGACGTTGACGTCTGAGGAAATGAAGAGAACCAAGTACTCCCGGGTGGGAGTTCGCATCGAAGAGGTCAGGAGTTCGAATCTCCTTAGCTCCACAGTTTAGGTGTACCGCAGCTATCTTGGCTGCAGTGAACGTGTCTCCCCGGGAACTTCGCCCACCTGGCCGGACGCCAGCAGTTGAAGGGCTCCTTCGGCGGAAGAACCAGGATCAGTCGCATACATGAGAATCCGGTGCCCTGATTCGTCCGGAGGGGTAAGAACCTCGAAATTGAGCACCAGATCCCCAACGTCCGGGTGATGAAGATGTTTCAGCCCGGACATGCAGTTCTCGACCGGATGCCGGGCCCACAGGGCTGCGAATTCTTCGCTTTTCATGGTCAGCTCTCCAACCAGGGAGGCCAGTTCGGGATCGTCCGCGGATTGGCCGGCAACCAGGCGCAGCGACGAAACAGCCCGCTTGGCTTCCTCGCCCCAATGTGTGTACAGCTCACGGGTGTGGGGGTCGAGGAACAGCATCCGGGTCAGGTTCGGCCTTGTCGCCGGCGTTGAAGGCGCAGAGAAGTCCAGATGACCGGCAACAAGCCTGTGGCCAAGGGCATTCCATGCCAGCACTTCGCTCCGGCGGCCCAAGACAACGGCCGGTGTGGTCGGCATCGAATGAATCAGCCGCAAGGTGCCGGGCCTGGCTTTGTCCGGCTTCATGGTTGTTCGCCGTTTGGTGGTCGTTGCCCGGGCAAGGTTAAACAGGTGCGTGCGTTCATCGCTGTTCAGGTTCAGGGCCCGGGCGATTGATTCGATGACAGCCTCGGAGGCGTTGCTGCTCTGGCCCTGCTCAAGGCGCGTGTAGTACGTGCTGCTGACTCCGGCGAGCATCGCCAGTTCTTCCCGGCGGAGCCCCGGTACGCGGCGGATGCCGTAGTTGAGGAGGCCGACATCCTCCGGCTGCAGGGAAGCGCGCCGGATACGAAGGAACTCCCCAAGTTCGCTTTGACTGGTCATGAACCCATTCTGCCGGTCCTGCCTGAAACTGTCCTGTCCCTGCCAGGGGTAGGCAAGAGGGGGTGTGGTTGATGCGCTGGCATTCGGTGAAGGTGGAGATCCGAGACACTGCCGACGGACGCAGCAAGTACTCCACGGAAGGAAACACCCATGACCTCGCACCAGGACTTAGCCACAGGATCGGCTCCACCCCCATCAGAGGCCCGCCGGATTACCACGCCGTCTGCCCGGATGGCAGGCAGGCAACGACTCGCCCTCATCATCCTGCTCGCGGCCAGCTTCACCCTCGCCGTTGATTTCTCCATCCTCAACGTCGCCCTCCCCGCCATCGGTGCCGACGTCGGGTTCAGTTTGGAGAACCTCCAATGGATTGCGACGGCGTTCGCCTTGTGCGCCGCCGGACTGACCTTACTGTTCGGACGTGTTGCCGACATCGTTGGCCGCCGCACGATGTTCCTCATAGGGATGGCCCTGCTCGGTGCAGCCTCCCTGGCCGGTGGCATGGCAGTCGACCCAGCCGTACTGCTGATCGCCCGTGTGGGCCAAGGCACCGCCACAGCCATCGTCGTCCCCGCTGCCTTGTCACTATTGCTGGCTTCGTTCCCGGAAGGACCGCTCAGGGACAAAGCCCTGGGACTCAACGGTTCCCTTATGGCCGCTGGGTTCACCACCGGCGCCATCCTGGGAGGCCTTCTGACAGACCTTCTCAGCTGGCGGTGGGCCTTCTTCCTGAACGTTCCCGTGGCCGTTGGAGTGCTTGCCATCGCTCCGATCGTCCTGGCCGAAAGCAAGCCCGCTGCCAAGCTGCGGTTGGACGTACCGGGGGCAATGACCGTAACTCTGGGCCTTCTGGCCTTGGTTTTCGGACTCACCAACGCTGCCGAGCACTCGTGGACCGATCCGCTGACCCTGGGTGCCCTGGGGGCCGCCGTCGTGTTCTTCCTTGCGTTCGCAGCCGTCGAGCGGCGTGCTGCGTCGCCGTTGGTGCCGCTGGAGATACTGAAGCGGTCGACCGTGGCCTGGGCGAACATCGCAGGCATTCTTGCGTTTGTCACGGAGACGTCCCTGGTTTTCCTCCTGACCCTGTATCTCCAGCAGGTCCTCGGCTACACACCTTTCGGTGCAGGTCTGGCCTTTGCAGTATTGGGTCTTGGTACTGTCCTGGGCGGCGTCCTCGGGCCGAAGATCATCGGCATGATCGGGAGCAAGAAGGCGATCGTTTATGGATTCCTCGTTCAGGCAACGGCCACTGGCCTGCTTGTGTTGCTCAGTGCTGACCCTGCCTCCATCGGCCTGCTGCTGACTGCAACGTTCATCGGGGGAGTCGCGAACCTTGTGGTCATTGTCGGGTTCATGGTCACCGCAACCTCGGGCCTGCCTGAATCCGAGCAGGGTTTGGCCACGGGACTGGCAACCATGAGCCAGCAGATCGGCATCACCCTGGGCATTCCGGTCATGAGCGCTGTCTTCACCGCGCATATTCTGGCCATCGGCCGCCAGGATGCCCTTTCGGTGCTCAGCGGCGTGACAGCCGCCGTCTGGGTCAATGCCGGGCTGTGCCTCCTGGCGGCACTTCTTGTGGCTGTGTTCCTGCGGAGACCGATGCCGGTCACCCCGCAGTCGCTACCGGCGGTCAGCTGACTGCCGGCGGCGCCTGACGTTTCGAATAACGAGCCATCCCAGAAAAACCGCCAACGCTGCGTACACGGCGTAGTTGAGGAACCGCGAGTACTGGTCGATCAGGTGGTACTGCTTGCCAAGCAGTGACCCCAGGCCGATCAGTACTGCGTTCCATAGTCCCGCGCCGGCGATCGTGAAGATGGAGAACGTCATGAGGTTCATCCGTTCGGCGCCTGCGGGCAAGGAAATGAGGCTCCGCACGCCGGGGAGTAGCCTGCCGAAGAAAATCGCGGACTTGCCGTGGCGTTCGAACCAGCCGGAGGCTTTCTCGAAGTCCTCCCTGTCCACCAGCGGAAGTTTCGAAAGCAGCGAGATGGACCTCTCCAAACCAACCTTGTATCCGAGCCAATACAGGAACAACGCCCCTGCGTATGCGCCAAGGGTGCTTGTGACGAAGACCAGAACAATGTTCATGCTTCCCTGCTGGGTCAGGAACCCCGCGAGGGGGAGTATCACCTCGCTGGGGATGGGAGGGAACACGGTCTCCAGGAACGTCATCAGGCCCACGCCCCATTCGCCCAGGGCATCAATCACCTGGGCGGCGACCCCCACAATGCCGGTCAAGTCTTCGGTGGAACCTTGGGCTCTCGGTACACTGATCAACTCTTTGCCCTTTCATGGACTTCGCCACAGTAAACGCTATTGCCACGAATGCTTTTGGGCAAAGTTGCCTGCTTGGACGCGCGGCTGCCTCTCTGATCCCGGCAAGGTGTCGTGCCCTTTACGGGCCCCGGAGGATCGGCAAGGATGACGAGATTACCCAGCCGTGCCTGAAGGAGCATCGCGATGACCAAGTACCTGATCTATTTTCCCAGTGCTGCCATGGACATCACTGAGGAAGAACTCCCTGCAGTGGCTGCAGCGGCCCACGCCGTAGTACAGGAGGCCAAAGACGCAGGAGTGTGGGTGTTCGGCGGGGGTATCGATGAAAGCATCCCGCCGGTCATGGTCGACGGCGGCGGCTCGGTTCGGGAGGGAACGTACCCGCAAACGTCGCAGTTCGAAGTTGGCTATTCCATCCTGGAGTTGCCCTCCTACGAGGCCGCACTGGAATGGGCCACAAGGATGGCGGCGGCGTGCCGCTGTGCCCAGGAAGTCAGGGCTTTCCAGTACGATCCTGCCAGCTGATGCCCATTGTTTTGGACCCCCGTCACCTATATCGTTGACTATATCGTTCAGTATCGTTCGCGAATCTCAGAGGTGAGCTTGATGCACAATTCATTCCCTTCAAATGGCTTTATGGGCAACAACCTGGATGGCATGTGGCAGGCCGTGGAAGAGTTCCGGTCACGCTTCGAGAAGCGCTCCGGGGGCCGGGCCGGGCGCGGCGAACTAAGGACCGCGATTTTGGCCCTCCTGGCTGAGCGTCCCATGCACGGTTACCAGATCATCCGGGAAATCGAGGAACGCAGCGGTGGAAGCTGGAAGCCCAGCGCGGGTTCCGTATACCCAACGCTTCAGCTGCTCTCTGATGAGGGATTCGTCAGTTCCGAGGAATCCAGCGGGCGCAAGATCTACGCCCTGACCGAAGCAGGCAGGGAGGATGTAGCAAGCTCCGAGACGTCGGCACCCTGGGGCTCCGTGGGCGCTGCATCGGGTCCCGGGTTCGCCGCATTGCCCAAAGCCGGGGTCGAGCTCGCCCAGGCCGCTGCGCAAGTGGGCCGGACAGGCACACCACAACAGGTTCGGGAAGCGGTGACGGTGCTCGAAGAGGCTCGCCGCCGTCTGTACTCGATCCTCGCCCAGGACTGAAGGGGTGACGTCGGTTCGACCGGATCAGGCAGAGCACGTCCCGGGCGCTGTGAGTGCACGTGCCCGTTACCGTCGCATCCTGCGGTTCGCTGCCTGGCATCTTGCGGTGACGTGGTGGTTCGAGCTTTTCCTGCCAAGGTTGGGCCTGCGCCGGCTGACTGAACGCAATCGTGCCCGGCGAATGACGCGTTTCGCTCAACGGTTCCACCAACTCGCGGTGGAACTTGGCGGCCTGATGATCAAGGTGGGACAGTTCATGTCCTCGAGGCTCGACGTCCTGCCGCCCGAGATCACCGCCGAGTTGGAGGGCCTGCAGGACGAAGTGCCGCCCGTCCCGTTCCAAGCCATCCGCCAACTCGCGGAGGCCGAACTCGGCGCACCCTTGGAGTCGGTGTTCGCCTCCGTTGAGGAGGTGCCCATCGCGGCGGCCTCACTCGGACAAGCCCACCGTGCCAAACTCTTGGCAGGCAACGCGGAGGACACTGGGCTGAGCAGCGTGGTTTTCAAAGTCCAGCGGCCCGGGATCCAGACCATCGTCGATATCGATCTTGCCGCACTGCGCAGGGTGGGAGGCTGGCTAAGCCGGATCCGCATTGTGTCCGACCGTGCCGATGTTCCCGCGTTGATCAAGGAATTTGCCCAGACCAGCCTTGAGGAGATCGACTACCTGAACGAGGCCGCGAATTCGGAGCGGTTCGCCGCTGACTTTGCCCATGACCCACGCGTGACGGTGCCGGGAGTGGTGTGGGAGCGGACCACCCGCCGTGTGCTCACCCTTGAAGACGTGACCGCCATCAAGATCACAGATACCGAGGCACTGCGGTTGGCGGGAATTGATCCCGCGACTGTCGCGCCCGTTTTCGCGTCAGTGATGTTTGACCAATTGTTCACCAATGGCTTCTTTCACGCCGACCCGCACCCCGGGAACATCTTCGTCACCCCGAACACCGGCACCTCGGAACATCCGTGGAAGTTGACGTTCATCGATTTCGGCATGATGGGCGAGGTTCCGGCGAAGACACGGTCCGGCCTTCGGAAGCTCCTGATCGCAGCAGCCTCACGGGACGGCAAGGGGCTGGTGGCCGCCATCAGCGACGTCGGCGTGCTGATGCCCTCTGCGGATACGGTCGAATTGGAGCGGGCCATGACACAGCTCTTTGCCCGCTTTGGAGGCATGGGTTTCGCCGAACTGCGTGACGTGGATCCGCGGGAGTTCCGCGATTTCGGCGCAGAGTTCGGAAGCGTCATCCGTTCACTGCCGTTTCAGTTGCCGGAGAACTTCCTGCTTGTTATCCGGGCGATGTCCCTGACGTCCGGGGTTTGCAGTTCCTTGGATGCCCGATTCAATCTGTGGGATTCGGTCGAGCCCTACGCGGCACAGCTCCTTCGTGATGAACGCGGCAATCTGGTAAATGACATTGCCTCCCAGGCGATGGAGGCCGCGACGCTGGCCTTGCGCCTACCGAAACGCCTTGACAGCTTGATCACCCGGGTCGAGGACGGGTCGCTGCAGGTTTCGAACCGCAAGCTGGAACGCCAGCTGGCGCGGCTCATACGTTTGGCCCGTTACGGGGTGGCTGCTGTGCTCTTCGCTGCGTTGCTCATTGCCGGTTCCGTGGTCAGGGGAGGGGATGCGGTTCTTGGCGACGTGCTGATGTTTTCGTCAGTGATCCCGTTGCTGGGTGCGCTGCTGACGGGGCGCCGACACAGATCCTGAGGGCACGCCCAGTGCCGTGCCGCGCCGTAGAATTGCCCTGTGACTGAGACCCCTGCCCGTCGTCGTGAAGTATCCGGCGGCATGAACGGACCCATTCTGGTGGGCGTCATGCCTGGGCAGCATCCGTCGGTGGTGGAGCAGGCAGCCGTGGTTGCCGGCGGCACACGCCTTCCGTTGGTGTTCGCCTACGCCGATGTCACCGTCTATCCCGTGGACGGAACCACAGGAGGACCGGCGGCACCCATTGATCCCGATGGCGTGGACGGCGATTCCCGCAACGCCATCGAAGCGCTGAAGAAGACCATCGCGGATCAACTGTCCGGACTTGATATCCAATGGTCGATCACGCCGCTGGCGGGGGAACCTGCGCGTGCCCTGGCCCGCGAGGCGGAGGCCATTGGAGCGTCGATGATTGTGGTGGGTACACGCGAACACCGCCTGACCGCGGCACTCAAGGACGCAACTGCCGGTTCCGTGGCCCGCCATCTGTCTCACCGGCAGAACCGCCCTGTGCTGGTGGTGCCTGTGAACCCGCGGGTCCCGGACGACGATGACGACGAGTAAAGCCACACGCCCGGTACATCTGCACTGGCGGTTCATGGGGATAGTGGCCGCCGGAGGGGTACTGGGGGCAGTGACACGCTATGGCCTGGGAATGGTGATCCCCGCGCCCGGAGCTTGGCCCCTTCCCACCCTGATCATCAACCTTTCCGGGGCTTTGGCCCTTGGTGCCCTTCTGGAGGGGCTCTCCCGCAGGGGTCCCGACGTCGGAAACCGCCGGGTCTTGCGGCTTGCGCTGGGAACGGGGTTCTTAGGCGCCTACACCACCTACAGCACCCTGGCCGTGGACGCCGTGCATTTGCTGAACGCTGACGCAGTTTCCGCAGCTGCGGGCTACCTGACGGCAAGCCTGCTGGGCGGGGCTGCCGCTACGACTGCGGGAATATGGCTCGGCGCCTGGCATCACAGACTGACGGAGCGGGCCCGATCATGACGGTCCTTCTGCTTGGCTTGGCTGGAGGAGTGGGCGCAGTCGCCAGATTCATGGTCGATGGCCTCATTCGCGCAAGGCTGAAGACCGCCCTTCCCTGGGGCACCATCCTGATCAACGTTTCGGGCTCTTTAGTGCTCGGATTTTTAGCTGGGTTGATGATGCGCGGCGAGGCGTCCGAGACCCTGTACCTTGTCCTGGGCACTGGTTTCCTGGGAGGCTATACGACATTCAGCACGGCAAGCCTGGAGACCATCAGGCTTATCCAGAGCGGCAGGGCAGGGCTGGCCCTGATCAACGGTGTGGGCTCCATGGCCGCCTGTGTCCTGGCTGCCGCGGCCGGTGTCGGACTCACTTTTCTCCTGCCCTAAGCCGTGTGTGTCCGCCCGTCTAGGACGCAGTCGCGCGGCTGTAGGATCTAGCCATGGCTAACAAGACTTTCAATGAACTGTTGTCCGCCCAGGTTGCCAATGAGTTTGCAGCCTCCCAGCAGTACATCGCTGTGGCTGTGTACTTCGACGGTGAGGATTTGCCACAGCTTGCCCGGCATTTCTACCGCCAGTCCCTGGAAGAACGCAACCACGCCATGATGATGGTCCAGTACATGCTGGACCGTAACGTCCACGTCGAGATTCCGGGCATTGCCCCCGTGCGGAACAACTTCACCAACGCCAAGGAACCCATCGCCCTTGCCCTGGAACAGGAGAGGGAAGTCACCCGCAACATTGAGGAGATGTTCCGTGCTGCCCGTGCCGAAGGCGACGCCCTGGGCGAGCAGTTCATGTTGTGGTTCCTCAAGGAACAGGTTGAAGAGGTCGCATCGATGACCACGCTGCTCAACATCACAGAACGCGCCGAGAATCTCTTCGACATTGAGAACTACGTCGCCCGCGAAGCAGTGGGCGACGGCGGTCACGACGCCAGCGCCCCCTCCGCTGCCGGTGGCGCCCTTTAGGAACCGGCAACAGCCCGACGCAACGCGCATGACGGGGAAGGTCGCCGGAATCTCAGCTTCCGGCGGCCTCTTCGCGTGCAGCGTCGTCGTCCGCGTGGGACCGTCCGAGCAAGGACAGGCGGCTCGCGATGCGGGCGAAGTCCATCGGAAGGCCGCTGCGGCCGGCCCCGACGTCCCAGTCCAGCGGGCCGGGGCCGATCAGGAACAACGTGATGTCCTGATCGTGCAGCACGTCCACCACGTTGCTGAACCTTTGCCAGGCCGGCGCGGATGCCGCATCGGCGTCCGCAGGTGAGGGGACGCCGTCGATCACCCAGGTGGTGAACGTTTCGGCCAGTGCCAGATAGTCGGACGTGGAGGTCAACCCGCCGCACAACTCCTCGAATCCAACCCACAGGAGGTCGGGATCGGAGTTCTTGACGACGATCGGCTGGGTGGTGGGGGTCAGCACCCGGCTCTGCGACGGTGACGGGACGAACAGGCCCAGCCGGCCCAGCTGGCGGGACGTACCGGGTGTCACGATGCGTCCTGCCCGGAAGGACTCCCTGCCTTGGGGCTCTGCGGACCCGGCTGCGGGGAAGCGTCGAAAATCTGAAGAACCATCGATTGTCACTATGTCCATCATCTCCTTGATGGCCTCAATGGTGGGCAGGAAATGGTCGTGCCAAAGAGGGTTGGGCAGCAACTCGTCCGGCGCGTAGTTGGACGTGACCGCCAAGGGGATGCGGCGCTGCGCGGCAGTTCGCAGCAGACGCGCAATGAACATGCCATCGCCGACGTCGTGGACGTGAAATTCGTCAAAGAAGAGCACCTCAATGTCATCCAGCAACGAGTCCACCGAATGCTGGATGGCCGTCGAGCTGCCGGCATGGGAACCGTGGGTTCCGGCGTGGAGGCTGCGGAAGAAGTCGTGGAAATGCACCCGCCGTTTGCGCACATCGAGCTGCCCAAAGAAGCTGTCCATCAGCCAGGTCTTTCCCCGTCCCACAGGTCCGTGCAGGTAAAGACTCCGTGGCATCTTCCGCGAAAGAGTCCGACGCCGGACCGTCACCTCCGCGCCCATGGCCGCCAACCGCCCGGCTGCACGCTGCTGGCTGTCTTCGAGCGCAAAGCCGGACTGTCCGGCGTCGAGGTTTATTCCTTCGAGCAACCTCCGGGCGATGTCCCGGGTTGCTCGTGGAGTTGGCCTCAAGAGTGGCGTCACAGCCATCCTTTGCGCTTGAAGATGACGTACATGAGCAGTGCCACGCCCACCATGAGGCCGATCGCCATGGGGTAACCAAGGTCCCAGTGGAGCTCGGGCATGTGGTCGAAGTTCATTCCGTAGATTCCTGCCACGAACGATGGCGCGAAGAGGATGGCAGCCCAGGAGGAGATCTTCTTGACCTGCTCGTTCTGGGCCGCGCTGGCCTCGTTCTGCCGGTTTGCGGTCAGTGTGCCGTCCAGGGTCAACGCGTTCTGGAGGAGGTCCCGGAACGAGTTCACACGGGAAATGACGCGTTGCACGTGGTCTTCGACGTCCCGGAGGGAACGCTGCAGCTCGATGTCCACGCCATATTTCTCAAAACCCTTCTCCAGAAGCGACATGATGTCCGGCAGGGGTTGGATCGCCCTCTGGAACTGGATCACTTCGCGGGCGAGTTCGTAGATCCTCCGGGAAACGGCGCTGTCACCGCTGAAGAGCTGGTCTTCGATTTCATCGATGTCGTTCTCCAGGCCGGCGACCACGGGCGCATAATCATCCACCACCTGGTCCAGCAGCGCGTACAGCACCGCTTCCGGGCCGTGGCAGAGAAGATCCGGCCGTGCTTCCAGGCGGTGGCGGACACGGGCAACCCCGCCGGTTTCGGCATGGCGGATGGTCACCACAAAGTTGACGCCGGTAAAGATATGGAGTTCCCCGAACTCCACGGACTCGGAGTCATCCAGATACCTCGCCGGTCGGAGAACCGTGAAGAGGTTGCTGTCGTAGCGCTCAATCTTGGGCCGCTGGTGCGCCGAGACGGCATCCTCCACAGCCAGCCGGTGGAGGCCGAACTCCCGGGCCACCGCGGCCATTTCTTCCTGCGTGGGGCGGTAGAGGCCGATCCAGGCCATGCCGCCGTGCTTGGCCAATGTCTCAAAGGTTTGCTCGAGGCTGTGGGGGGTGGCAGTGCGGACGCCGTCCACGTACACGGCGTTGTCGATAATGGTCACAGGTTGAACGCTACTGCATGGCCCCGATGATCGCCCCGGCAACAGTCATGGCAAGAATGTCGTGGCCGGAATCGATCACGGTAACCGTCGAGGGGCGTCCCGCAAAGCCGTTGTGGATCACGTGGCCACCGGCACGGATGACCACGGCGATGATCAGGGCGAAGACGGCGCCTGCCCAGAAAGTGTTGATGTCAAGCGCGCTGAGCAGGATCGCCAGGAGGATGCTGGTCACGGCCGCTGCGAGCATCATGGGTACCCAGATCCCGGCTCCGCCGTCGATGTTCTTCAGATCGTCCTCGGTCTTGCCGATGGCCTGCATCCACCTGCGTCCAAGAACGGCCGGCATGTACCAGACAAAGCCGATCACCATGCTTGAAACGAAGGCCAGGAGAACGGCGAGCCAGTTGATCTGGGAGATATGTGAGAGCCAATCCATGCCTAAGATCCTAGTTCGTTCAGGCCTCCGCGCCCGGGCTCTGGTTCTCGTTCCTGCTGCGTGTTGGTACTGAGGCCATCCGGCCGATGAGCGGTTCCGTGCGGTAAGGGATGTGCGTGTGGAGCGCCAGCACCGTTTCCGTCCTGATCACTCCTTTCGTGCGGAGGACCGAGCGCAGCGCGGACTGCAGATTATGGGTGTCGGTTGCCACCACCCGGCACCACAAATCTCCCCGCCCGGAGATCTCGTGCACTTCGAGGACCTGGGGGATGAGGCGCAGGGCGCCGATGACGCCGTCGAGTTCGCGGTGGGTGACCTCGATCGTGACGAAAGCGACGACGTCGTATCCCACCTTCTCCAGGTCGACCTCCCGTCCCGCGGCCTGAAGGACGCCGGTGCGGAGCAGACGCTTAAGGCGGCTTTGGGCGGTGTTCCTCGCGATGCCCAGACCGTCGCTTAGTTYGGCGATCTGGATGCGCGGATCCTTGATCAGTTCCAGGAGGATCCGCAGGTCCATGGGGTCGAGGGTGTTCAAATGGTCACTCCAGATCACTCGGCTGCTAGGTCTTTGAGTATTTTGCTCAATCCCTGCATGTTTACAGCTCCCAAAGTTCAGTCCTCCTGCATTCTATTGCCATCAATACTTAGCCGGCCTGCGTTTCCCACAAGGAGGCCAAAACCGGCAACCGAGTCCGAAGGCATGGAAATGACTGTCTTGAGCGAACTCCGCATGCGTCCGGCCACCGCCGAGCGCTGGGGATGGGATGCCTCCACCACGGCCAGGCTGGTCCTGGCAGGGGTCGTGATCTTCACGTTGCTGGTTGGCGCGAACCTCGCCACACCCCTGTACCCCTTGCTCCAGGCCAGGATCGGCTTGTCATCGCTTGACGTGACCGTGGCCTTTTCCAGCTATGTGCTGGCGTTGGTGGCTGTCCTCATGGTGGCAGGGCACTGGTCGGATCACATCGGCCGACGGGCGGCACTGGTGCTCGCGGTCCTGGTGGGCCTGGCGGGCGGGGTGATCTTCGCCAACGCAGATTCCCTCCTTACCCTGTCTGTCGGCAGGGCGCTCCAGGGGGTCGCCGTCGGCCTCGCTACCGGAGCGAGTTCCGCGGCGCTGCGGGAGTTGCTGCCCCAACGCCCGGACTGGGCTTCTCGCTTCACGCTGCTTTCTTCGGCAGGTGGCGTGGCTGCAGGTCCTGCCATTGGCGGTCTTTTGTCGCTCCTCCCGGAGCCCACCCGCACGCCGTACTACGTCCACTCGGCCGTGCTGCTGGCCGCCCTCATTCCCCTGTGGCTGCTGAAAGCCAGGCCCGCGATCGCCCCAGCAGAAGGCCCAAAAGCCCATAGGGTGCTGGCACCCCGGAAACCGTCCATTTCACACGAGGCCAGGGGAGCTTTCTGGATGGCGGCCGCCACTGGATTCCTGAGCTTTGCGGTCTTCGGTTTCTGCTTGTCGCTCGCGCCCGGATACTTCGCCACAGTGGTTCACGCAGACTCCCGGCCCTTGATCGGAGTGCTTGCCGGAGTCACCCTTGGCGCATCAGCACTCAGTCAATTGCTGGGTGTCCGTGGGAGTTTCGTTGTTCCTGCGGCGCTCGCAGTACTGGGTGTTTCCGTGGTCCTCGTGGGAGCTGCCGCCGCGTGGTCAAGTCCTTGGCTGCTGGTGGCAGCGAGCATCTCGGCCGGCATGGGCCAGGGAATTGCCTTCCGGCAGGTATTCAACGAGGTCGCCGGAAAGGTAGAGGCGGCCCGGCACGCACAAGTCATCAGCACGGTGTACGTCATTACCTACCTTGGAAGCGCTGTTCCGGTGATTGGGCTGGGACTTGCCGTGACGGCACTTGGCCTGCAGGCCGCCGTCGTGGGCTTCACCGCGCTATGTGGCCTCGCCGCGCTGACGCTGGCCGCCGTGTCCATGAAGAGTGCCCTGCGGATCTGACGCTACGGGGGCCGGTGTTGGCAGGGATCCGGTGTTACTCGGGGAGTGGTCCCCGGTTGCCCGGGATGTGCTGGAACACCATGGTGGTTTCCGTGTGGCCGACCACGGGGTCGGTGGCTAGGTTGTCCAGGAGCCAGTTGCGGAGGTCGTCGGTATTTGCGACGGCGATGTGCAGCAGATAGTCCACCGAACCGGTGGTGTGGAACGTTGAGATGACGGCCGGGAGCTTGGGCACGCGCGCCGTGAAACGGTCGATCTGGTCGCGGTCGTGGGCGCGGAGGCGGACAGCGATCAAAGCCTGTACCGAGCGGCCAATGGCCGGCAGGCTCAGCACCGCCTCGAAGCCTTCAATAATGCCGCGCTCGGACAGGGCCCTGGTACGCATCAGGGCCGTGGACGGTGCGATCCCCACGAGTTCTGCCAACTGCTTGTTGGAAATGCGGGCGTCATCTACCAAGGCAGCGAGGATCCGCTCATCGATCGCGTCCAACGGCTCTGCGCTGCCCGTGCTCGACCGAACATTCTTCGTGGGGTTGCTCACGGATCCTCCTGAAATTGCCTTCCACCCATCCTAAGCGGTGAATTCTTCAGGTGACTATCGTTGCGCGGGCTTGCTGCGGTCCCTCCGGCGGTCCAAGCGCTGGAGTGGCTCGCTGAGCAACATCAGGAGCAACGGAAGATTTCCCGCGGATGGAATCACAATGGCCAGCACGAGGGCGGCGAGGAAAAGCCCGGCCACTATCGCCCCTGCCCGGATTCCGGAGCGAGCCTCCACCGCGTCCATTTCGTGAAGCTCGGGATGTGAACGGAGATAGATGCGTGCCAGGAGAAGCGTGAGGCTGGTGGCAAACAATGTCCCGATGTACACCAGGGGTTGGGCCCAATCGGCGTCCATCTGGGTGGAGAGCGACGTGGACACGGGCATGACCACAATGAAGAACATCCAGGCTACCGTCAGCCACAACAAACCCGAATCGATCTGCCGGACCTTGCGGAACATGCGGTGATGATGCGTCCAGAACACGGCAATGAGGATGAAGCTGAGGGCAAAGCCCAGCAAAGCGTATTGTTCCTCGACGAGCCATTCCGCCGTGGTTCCGTGATGATCGGCCAGTTCCCCCACGCTCTCCATGAGGGGAAGGATCAGCAGGGTCAAAGCAATCGCCACCACGGCATCGGTAAACGCCTGCAAACGTTCCGGCGACGACAGTACCCGTGTACTCGCGAGCTGTGTCATGCCTCCGATTGTAGGACCAACACGGCCCGAATCAGCGGGAAATCCGTGGTGAACGGTGCACTGCCAAGGTGACTGCCGCCGTCGTGCAGGAAAGGGCGATGACCCCCACCGCCAAAGCGGTCCAGCCGAAGTGCTGGAAGACCAGGCCTCCGGCCCATCCGATCACGCTGGAACCGAGGTAATAGGACAGGTTGTACAGGGACGCTGCCTGTGCCCGGCCGGTAGTGGCAATGGCGCCGGTCCAGCCTGAGCCCACGCTGTGGGCCGCGAAGAAGCCGCCGGTGAAAACTACCAGCCCGGCAAGGATGGCCACAAGGTTATCCACCAGGGTCAATGCCAACCCGGCCGACAAAACGGCGATGCCGGCTACCAGGACGTTCCGCCGTCCGAACCTGGTGGTGAGCCCGGCCGCCCAGCGGGAACTTACCGTGCCCGACAAGTAGGCAAGGAATATGAGGCTGACCAGGGTGGCTGGCAGCCCAAAAGGCTCGGCATGCAACCGGAAACCCAGGTAGTTGTAGACCGCTACGAAGCCACCCATGAGGAGGAACGCCTGCAGGTACAAGGACAGGAGTTTTGGATTGCGTGAATGTCCGCCCAACGTACTGATGGCGCCACGGAACCCTGCGGCCGGGGCTGGCGTGAAGCGGCGCTGTTTGGGAACAAGCACCAGGAACAGGACGGCGGACACGGTGGCCAGCAGGGACACGGCAAGGGTCGCTGCACGCCAGCCCCACAGTTCGCCGGCGGGACCCGCCACGAGTCGCCCGGCAAGGCCGCCCAGGGTGGTGCCGGCTACGTAGCTCCCGGCGGCCAGGGCGGTATGGATCTTGGTGACTTCCTCATTGAGGTACGCGATGGCGATTGCGGGTATACCGCCCAGGGCCATGCCTTCCAGCATCCGCAGACCCAGCAGCATGGGCACATTCGGGGCCAGCGGAACAAGCAGCCCCAGGATCGTAGCGGCAGCGATGCCGATGGCCATGGCACGGACCCTGCCGATCCTGTCGGCCACAAACGACCACGGAAGCACGGTGGCGGCGAGACCAACCGTGGCCAGTGAAATGCTGAGTGCGGCTTCCGCTGCAGTGATCCGGAGGTCCGCTGCCATGAGGGGCAGCACGGCCTGGGTGGAATACAGCTGTGCGAACGTCGCGACGCCGGCCAGGGCCAATGCCGCCAGAACACGGCTGTAGCCGCGGGACCCCTTGGCGTGCCCGTCCCAGCTTTCGGTTTCAGCCTCAATGCTCGTTCTGTTCACCGGCCCAGAGTAGGACGACCTCGACTACCCATTCCAATGCATGGGTTACTTATAATTGATGCAGATATGCATGAGTTGTGTTGCTGAAAGGGAACGTCGTGGAACCGGATTACCAGCAGCTTGTCCAACTCCTCCCGCTCCTGCCGGTTCTTGCAGAACTGGGCCGCACCGAACATATGACGGAAACCGCGGAATTGCTCGGGGTGCCGCAGTCCACGGTCAGCAGGGCCGCGGCTCGGGCCAGTGCGATCGTTGGGATGGACCTGTTGGTTCGGGACGGACGCGGTATACGTCTCACCTCCGCCGCGAAGGCCCTCCTCCCGTACATCGACGCTGCGCTGGAGGATTTCCAGGCAGGCCTGGACCGGGTACGCCACGAATCGGACGTCGTGCGGGGGAGGATCGGAGTCTCGTTCCAGCACACGTTCGGCGAAGCCACCCTCCCTCTCCTGATCAGTGCGTTCCGCGGCCGCCATCCCCACGCAGCGTTCGAACTCTGGCAGGGACCCGGCGACGATTGCCTGCAACAGTTGGCCAGTGGGGAGATGGACTTCGCCTTGACGGCGCCCATAGCGCCGGAGGGCCGGGGCATCCGCTCCCATCCGCTGTACCGGGAGCCGCTGAGGGCTGTGCTGCACTACCGGCACCCCTTGGCCGGGCGGCCCAGCGTCAACCTCTCGGAGCTGCGGCACGACCCCTACGTGACGCTGCCGGCCGGAGTCGGCTTGCGGGCACTGGGGGAGGCACTGTTCCGTGAAGCAGGATTCCGGCCACGCATTGCCTTTGAGGTCCAGGAGTCCACATCCGCCCGAGGGCTGGTCTCGGCAGGGTTGGGGTTCAGCATCCTCCCGCCCGCCGGGCCCGGCTCCGGCACCGGACAATATCTGCCCAAGACGGAACTCGGGCTCGTCGAGGTGCCCATTGAATCCGATCTGGCGTTCCGGCAGATTGGCATCGCCTGGCGGGAGCGGACTTTCGAGCCGGACGCGGTTCGGCTTTTTCGCGAACTGGTGGTGACCGAAGGCGGCGAACTGTTGGCCGAACTCGTTAGAGCCCGTTCAGGAACTCCCTGACAACATCCCTCGCTGATCCTGTCCGCGCATGCTTCCAGCCCGTTCCAGCCCACAAGTTGAGGCGGTGCGGATCGCCCGCCGCGGACGCCGCCGCACGGACCGGGGCAGTGAGGTGGTGGATGGCCGGGTAGCCCTTGGGGGCGTCCTGATGATCCTGCACGAACTCGTTAACCAGAGAACGTGCCGGACGTCCCGTGAAAGCCTGGGTCATGGCGGTTTCAGTGAACTCAGGATTCCCCAACGCGTCCTTGTGCGATTGGCGCGCGCCGCTTTCGTCCGTGCGGAGCAGGGCGGTGCCAACCTGGGCGGCTGCTGCACCGGCAGCCAGGACCCCGCGGAGCGCATTGCCGTCCATGATCGCGCCGGCAGCTATCAGCGGAAGCCCGACGGCGGCCCGCACCCGGGCGACCAGGTCCGCCGTCGTACTGGCCGGCGACGTATCCGGACTGCCGGCCAGGAAGGCCGCAGTATGTGCCCCTGCGGAGGCGTGCTGGACGACCAGTGCGTCAGGGCCCTCCTCGGCAGCGGCGAGGGCTTCCTGAACACTGGTCACACTGGTGACAACGAGTGTTCCGGCCTTCTGCAGGGACCCGACCACTTCGCGCCCAGGGAGGCCGAAAGCGAAACTCACCACTTCCACCGGGTCCGTCACGAGGATGTCGATCTTCTCCTGCCAGGCGTCATCGTCATCGAGGCGAAGCGGGGGCAAAGTGACACCGTAGCGCGCAGCCTCTGGTTCCAGCTCGGCGCGGTAGGCTTCCAGCCGTGCCCGCTCCTTGGGCCCCGGCGACAGTGCGTCCGGGTCCGGAACAAAGACGTTCATGCCGAACCTGATCCCCAGCGCCCTCGCAGCGGAGATCTCCGCAGCCATGGACCCGGGACTCTTGTACCCGGCAGCGAGGAAGCCCAGCCCGCCGGCCTCATGGACAGCGTGTACCAACTTCGTTGTTGATGTCCCTCCTGCCATCGGGGCCGCAATAAATGGTGTGCCAAACAGGAATTGAGGCATGGTCGGTTCCTCCTCAGGACGCTCCAAGCTAGTCTTTCACGGTGAACAATCATGACTCCGCACTGCATTCCCCTGCCCCCTCCGCGGCCGCGAGCGGCACCGTTATCGGGCTCGACATCGGCGGCACCAAGACCCGCGGTGTGAGGTTTCAGGACGACGAACCGGTCCGGGATGAAACGTCAGGCAGTGCCAACGTCCAGAATGTCAGCCGGGAGAAGGCTGCGGCGAACCTGGCCGAATTGTTCGGAAAAATCGGTGGTGGCCGGATCGACCAGGTATACGCAGGTGCCGGCGGAATCGATACGCAAGAAGATGCCCAGGCGCTCGCAGACCTGATCGCCCCCCACGCGCCGGGGGCGCGCATCACCGTGGTCCACGATTCGAGGCTGCTGCTGGCGGCCGGGGGAGCTGGCACCGGTGTGGCCGTCATTGCCGGGACCGGTTCGGCGGCGTGGGGAAAGAACGACGCCGGTGAGGAAGCCCGGGCGGGTGGCTGGGGCTACCTCCTGGGGGATGAAGGAAGCGGGTACTGGCTCGGAAGGGAAGCCGTCCGGCACAGTTTGCGGCGGATGAATCAGGGCTTGGAGCCTGACCGGCTGAGCCGCGCGCTCCTGGATTCCTGCGGAGTGGATGAGCCGGGGAAGCTCATAGCCCTGTTCCATTCACCTGACACCGGCCGCCGCTACTGGGCACAACAGGCCCGGCTTGTGGTGGAAGCCGCCGACGCCGGTGACGAGGCCAGCCAGGCAATGGTGGTGCAGGCCGGGCGTGACCTCGCCGACCTCGCCGGACAGGCCACCCGCCAGCTGGGCCTGAACGGTCCGGTCATCCTGGGCAGCGGACTGGGAATGAATGTTCCACGTTTGCAGGAAGCGTTCACGGCGGCACTCGCCGAACAAGGCATCACGGATGTGCGGATCCTGCGGCAGGATCCCGTCTTTGGCGTTCCCCGTCTGATTGCCGAGCAGCGGACATCAAGCCGGAAATAAGGCTCAGCCGCGCGTACGGGGACGCAGCTTGACGCCGGGAAGAGGGGGAGCCGGAATGCGGCCGGCTTCGGGACCGGCATCTGGTCCGTGGCCATGGACATGGCCGAAGCGCGAGGCCGCGGCAGCATCGGCGTCGAGCAATCCTTCGGCCTCCCATTCTTCGCGGGCCTGTTCTACTTCCTCGTGCGTCCGCCCAACGAAGTTCCACCACATGAGGAGGTCTTCACCGAAAGGCTCGCCGCCCAGGAGCATGAAGCGGGTGTCGGGTTGCGCTTCCACGGCGAGGCTGCTCCGGCCGGCGCCAAGATAGGCCAGGGGACCGGCCTGCACCTCCTGGCCGTCAATGACGAGGCGGCCGTCCAGGACCAGTACAGCGTGCTCGAAGTCGGGCCGCAACGGAAGTTCCAGCAGGCCCGATCCCACGATGTCGGCGCCAACGATGGGGCTGAACATGGTGGCAGGGGACCGCTGTCCGGCGAACTCGCCTACCATCACCGTGGCGGAGAAGCCGTCTCCCACGGCCACCGGCAGATCCCGGACTTGCTCGAACGACGGCGCGCGGTGGCGATGCTCATCCGGAAGGGCAACCCAGAGCTGAAGTCCCCGTGACACCGGCAATTCCTCGACGAGGGGGCTGGAACCGTCTTCGGTGGTGGCCGGAAGGACCGAGAACTCGGAATGCGAAATGCCGTTGCCGGCGGTCATGATGTTCAGCTCGCCGGGCCGCACCACAACGTCGCTCCCGACGCTGTCACGGTGCCGCACGGCACCTTCCAATGGCCAGGTGACTGTCTGCAGACCACAGTGGGGGTGGGGAAGGACGCTCATCGCCACCCGGTCCGGGCCGAAGCTGTCCAGGAAGCACCAGGCCCCTACGGTGGGCAGTCCACGCTGCGGCAGCGTCCTCATGACGTTCATCGCGCGGACGCCGCCCAGGGGGACTTCGCGTTCGGGCCACAGTTGAACGCATGGACCCTGCCCTTCGGGCGCGGCAGGGCAAACTTCCTGTGCAGGGGAAGTATCAAGATTGGTCACGTGTTCATCACCTGTGCATAAATGTTGGAAATTGAGCTAATCTGTTCCGTGTGAACAACGCCCTTTTGAGCTACCACGACGCTGTCCTTTACCGTTCGGGTGAACCGTACCGCATCCTCGCTGGAGCCATCCACTACTTCCGGGTTCACCCCGATCTGTGGCGGGACCGCTTGCGTCGGCTCAAGGCCATGGGGGCCAACACTGTTGACACCTACGTTGCCTGGAACTTCCATCAGCCGCAGCGTGATGCGGCACCGGACTTCACTGGCTGGCGGGATGTTGGCCACTTCATCGACCTCGCAGCAGAGGAAGGTCTGGACGTCATCGTCCGCCCGGGTCCCTACATTTGCGCAGAATGGGACAACGGGGGCTTCCCGTCATGGTTGACCGGCATCCCGGGCATCGGGCTGCGGTGCATGGACCCGGTATTCACCACCGCCATTGAGGAATGGTTCGACCACCTACTGCCGATCGTTGCTTCCCGGCAGGCCTCCTTGGGCGGGCCGGTGGTGGCCGTGCAGATCGAGAACGAGTACGGCAGCTACGGCGATGACCATGAATACATCCGCTGGAACCGCCGGGTCCTTGAAGAGCGCGGCATCACGGAGCTGCTGTTCACGGCCGACGGCGGCACGGACTACTTTCTGGACGGCGGCTCTGTCGCGGGAACGTGGGCTACAGCGACGCTGGGAAGCCGGGGAGATGAAGCCGTGGAGACGTGGAAGCGGCGTCGCCCAGGTGAGCCGTTCTTCAATGTCGAGTTCTGGGGCGGCTGGTTTGACCATTGGGGCGAACACCACCACCGGCGCGATGCCGCCGATGCAGCGCATGAAGCCCGCAAGATGCTTGATCTTGGCGGCTCCGTTTGCGTCTATATGGCCCACGGCGGGACCAACTTCGGCCTCGGATCCGGAAGCAACCACGATGGCTCCCGCCTGCAGCCGACGGTCACGAGCTACGACTCCGACGCGCCCATCGCGGAGAACGGTGCCCTGACGCCTAAGTTCCATGCCTTCCGGGCAGAATTCTTCCGTGCGCAAGGCATTGAGGAGATGCCCGGGCTCCCCGCCGAATTGCTGGCGGACCCTCCGGTGGTCCCGGCGCAGTCGCTGCCATTGTCGGCCGGACCGGACGTGCTGGAGCTTGCACGCAGCTCCGGCAAGCCCGTCAGCAGTGTCAAGCCCCTCAGCTTCGAACAGTTGGGGCTTGACGCCGGTATGGTCCTGTACTCCGCCGACGCCATCTTGCCGGGCCGCGCCGACTCTCCCAGCGAGTGCCGGTTGAAGATCACTGGCCTGAACGACCGCGCCTACATCTGGGTGGACGGCGCTTTTGCCGGAGTGCTGGACGATACGAGCGGCGCAGAAGGCTTGCCCCTGACAGGGACTGGTGCCTCCGCCAAGCTGGACATTCTGGTGGAGAACCTGGGCCGCATCAACTACGGGCCCCTCACCGGGCAGGGCAAGGGAATCCTGGGCGGAGTCCTCATCAACCAGCGCTACACGTTCCACTGGACACAGGTTCCGGTGGCACTCTCCGAGTGGGGCAGCGAGGAGTTGGAAGACCTCGCCGGGGCCGACTTTGACCTGCGGGAACCGGCTGATACTTACGTTGCCTTGCCCGATTCCGGGAAGGGCTTCGTCTGGCTCAATGGTTTCCTTCTCGGACGGTACTGGGAAAAAGGACCACAGGTCACCCTGTACGCGCCCGCACCGTTGCTGAACGTTGGCCTCAACCGCATCAAGGTTCTTGAACTCGGCAAGCCGGGGACCGTCGTCGAGCTTCGTGAGCAGCCGGACCTTGGCCCCGAAGAGCCCGGCCCCATCGCCGCCGCCGAACTGCCCTAGGGATCAGGCAAAGCGAATTATGCTGGCACGATGAGCCCGCAGTTCGACACCCGCCCCGCAGCCTACGCCGTCATCGTCAAGGAGGAACGGATCCTGCTGGCCTACTGGAAGCAGGATGACAAGGAGGGGTGGACTCTGCCCGGCGGAGGCTTGGATTTCGCCGAGCACCCGGTTGATGGGTGCCGGCGCGAAGTCCGGGAGGAAACCGGCTACGAGGCCAGGGTTGACCGGATGTTGGGGATCGACGTCGGACACTGGCCCGGGGAGACGCAGGCGGACGGCTCCGTTCGGGGCTTCGAGGCCCTGCGTATTGTCTACGAGGCCACCGTGGTGGGCGGAGAACTGACCTACGAGGTGGATGGCAGTACTACCCATGCCGCGTGGATTCCTTTGCATGACGTCGGGAAGCTGAACAGGGTTTCCCTGGTCGACACGGCACTGCGCCTCCACAGTGAGCGCCCGGCAGACGGAAAGCCCGGCACGGAGGGCTAGCCAAGCTGCCCAACGGTTGGCTAGGCTTGGCATCGTTGCCGGCCTTCCATGCCGGCCCTGATGCCCAAGGAGGTGGATTTTGATGATTGCCATAACTTCGCGCGCCCCGCACGCGGCGGCGCACCGTCATCACACCACTCACCCTGTCCCGGCATCTGCCCGCCAGTAGCAGGCAACCGGGCCTCAGCAGAGGCATCCCATTGAATACTTACGCGAATAACTACGCGAACACTTACGCTTCTTCAAGCGACCCGTCATTGAGCAGCACCATGCCATTCCGCGGACCTGCGGAATACGGCTTTACAGCCAAGACAGCAGCGCTCTTCAGCGCCAATCTTCCGGCGGACAACCAGGACGCAGCCAGCCCCGGAAGGGTGGTCCGCTTGGACCGCAACCGCGTTCTCGTTGTCTCCGGTGAAGGCCTGCTGCATTTGCCCTATCCCACCCAAGGACTGGTGCCCGCCACGGGGGACTGGGTCTGGGTCGGCCGGAACAGTGCAGGCGAGCCGGCCGTCGTCGCCGTCCTTCCACGCTATTCCGCGCTGAGCCGCAAGCGGGCCTTCGAGGCTTCCTCGGAGGAACAAATCCTGGGCAGCAACATCGACATCGTCGCAGTGGTGGTCCCTGTGGACCGGCCCCTCACGCACAACCGCCTGGAGCGCACCCTGGTGGCTGCTTGGGACTCAGGGGCCACACCGCTGGTGGTCATTACCAAAGCCGACCTGGCGGACCTCGCGGATGACGTCGTGGGGGAGGTCATCCTGCAGGCTGCGGGCGTGGAGGTGGTCACCACGTCCGCCGAGCACGGCGATGGGCTCGACGAACTCATGCAGCACATCCCCGACGGCGCCACCCTGGTTCTGCTGGGTCCCTCAGGAGCGGGGAAATCAACGCTCATCAACGCCCTGGCAGGCCGCGACGTCCAGCAGACCGGTGCCGTCCGCGCCGGCGACGGCAAGGGCAAACACACCACGACGGCCCGGGAACTGGTGCCCCTCGGCGGCGGAGCTGTCCTGATGGACACTCCCGGGGTGCGCGGGTTCGGGCTCTTCGACGCGGAGGACGGGATGGAGGAGATGTTCGGTGACCTTGACGAACTCTTCGCCCAGTGCCGTTTTGCCGACTGCGCCCACCAGGCGGAGCCCGGCTGCGCCGTGCAGCAAGCGCTCGCCGAGGAGGCCCTGGATCCCCGGCGATGGGCCAGCTACTTGAAACTGCAACGCGAGCTCGCTGCCCTGAACCGCAAACATGATGCCGCGGCCCGCCGCGCCTACCAGCGCGAATGGCACCAAAAGGTGATGTCGGCAGACAGGGGCCAACGCGCCGTCGAACGTTACAAACATGACCAGGCCCAGGAACGGTCCGGCAGGGGAGCCAAACGAAGGAAGCGGTAAACATTGCCGATTGATTACGGAAATCGTGCCGCCGCTGACATCGTCGGTGGTGCTGGCTACGCTGGGTGAAGATTGCTTTGCAGCCAAGTAATAAGAGTGCATATGATCATCAGGCTCTACCGATGTTCTCGACCACAGATAGGTAAGCCCGGGTATGGCCGAAGCCATGATTGAGTTCCAGAGCGTCACCAAGCGATACCAGGGCGGGCAACCGGCGGTGGACGATCTCACCATGTCCATCGACAAAGGTGCCATTACCGTGTTCGTGGGGCCCTCGGGCTGCGGTAAAACCACGTCCCTGCGCATGATCAACCGCATGGTGGAGCCCACCAGCGGGACCATCACCGTGGCCGGAGAGGATGTGTCCCAGGTTCCGGCGGCAAAGCTGCGCCGCTCCATGGGGTACGTCATGCAGTCGTCGGGCCTCTTGCCGCACCGCTCCGTGCTGGACAACATCGCCACCGTCCCGCGGCTTAATGGCGTATCCAAGTCAGCGGCGCGGAAACGCGCGGCGGAACTGCTTGACGTCGTCGGCCTGGCATCGGTTCTCGGGAAGCGTTACCCGAGCCAACTCTCAGGTGGGCAGCAGCAGCGTGTCGGGGTTGCCCGGGCGCTCGCTGCTGATCCGCCCATCCTGCTCATGGACGAACCGTTCAGCGCAGTGGATCCTGTGGTGCGCGACGAACTCCAGCAGGAGTTGCTGCGCCTGCAACGTGAACTTGCCAAGACCATCGTGTTCGTCACGCACGACATCGACGAAGCCACCGTGCTCGGCGACAAAGTTGCGGTGTTCGCCGTCGGTGGCAAGCTGGCCCAGTACGCCGCGCCGGAGGAAATCCTCAGGGCACCGGCAAACGACTTCGTTGCCTCCTTCGTGGGCCGCGACCGCGGTTTCCGGCACCTCGCCTTCAACGCCGCGGACGCCGTGACCCTGCACCCGGTGACCATGGTCAGCGCCAACGACGGCCACAGTGCCGGGCGTCGCTCGGGGGAATGGGCGCTCGTGGTCGACGAAGATACCCGTCCGCTGGGGTGGTCCTCGCCGCGTGACGGCGCCGGCCTGATCCCCGGCGGATCGCTCTTCCGCAAGGGGGACACGCTGCGTCGCGCCCTGGATGCGGCGTTGTCGTCACCGTCGGGTCTTGGCGTGGCGGTAGACGACGACGGCCGGGTTGCCGGAGTCCTGAAGGCGCCGGAGGTCCTGGCCTTGATCGAGGAAGTCCGGCACCACAGGGAGGACGCCACCTGATGGAGTGGTTCCTTGCCAACAGCGGCATGGTCCTGGGCCTGGCCGGCCAGCACCTGGTTCTCGCGATCATTCCGATGGTCCTTGGACTGCTGATTTCCATTCCCCTGGCCCAGCTGGCCCGGCGGAACAGCACACTCCGTTCGGTAGTGGCTACTGCTACGTCACTGCTTTACACCATTCCTTCGCTTGCCCTGTTCATCATCCTGCCCACCATTCTGGGGACCAGGATTCTGGACCCCCTGAATGTGGTGGTGGCGCTGACCATCTACGCCGTGGCCTTGCTGGTCCGCGCAGCGATGGATGCGTTCGACTCGGTGGACGACGATCTCCGGAACGCCGCCGTTGCCATGGGCTTCAAACCCATGGCCCGTTTCTTCCAGGTAGACCTCCCGTTGTCCCTCCCGGTCATGTTCGCCGGTCTTCGCGTGGTGTCGGTCAGCAATATCTCCCTGGTCAGCGTTGCGGCATTGCTGGGTGTAGGGAACCTTGGATTCCTCTTCACCGACGGACTGCAGCGGACCTTCATCACTGAAGTGGTGGTGGGAATCCTTGCCATCCTGGTCCTGGCCTTGCTGATGGATGCTGTTCTTGTGGTGTTGGAACGACTCCTGACGCCTTGGACCCGTGCGGCAGGTGGCAAGTCTTCGGGAGCTGACGCCACCACCTTGATCACTGAACCCAAGTCCGGTCCTGGCCTGCCGCGTGCAAGCCTTCGGCCCGATACGGGGGCGTCCGGATGAATATTTTCGCTGAAACCATTGCCTGGCTGCTCGACCCCAAGCACTGGACCGGAACCGGCGGGATTCCCACCCGGCTCTTCGAACACCTGCAGTACAGCGCCCTGGTGTTGCTCATTGCGGCCGTGATCGCTATCCCGGTGGGCCTCTTCATCGGGCACACAGGACGTGGCCGGGTTGTGGCTGTCGCTGTGGCCGGCGCGCTCCGGGCGTTGCCTACCCTCGGATTGCTGGTCCTGTTCGCCTTACTCGCCGGCAGCGGCCTGATGCCGCCGGTCTGGGCGCTGGTGATCCTCACCGTGCCGCCACTCCTGGCAGGTACCTATGCCGGTATTTCCAGTGTTGACGCCAACGTCGTTGACGCTGCGAGGGCCGTTGGCATGACCGAACTGCAAATCCTGTTCCGAGTGGAATTGCCCAACGGACTGCAAGTGATGTTCGGCGGTATCCGCACCGCGGTGTTGCAGGTCATTGCCACTGTTTCCGTGGTTGCCTATCTGCCGCTGGGAGGGCTGGGCCGGTACCTGTTCGACGGCCTTGTCCTTCAGGACTTCCCCAGGATGCTGGGCGGCTCGTTGCTTATCGCCGGACTTGCGATCGCCGTGGACCTGATCCTCGCCGGTGTGCAACGGCTTGTCCTCTCACCGGGACTGACCCTCGACTCAAAAGCAAAAGGCAGCCACAAGGCGGCCGAAGATCTCACAGCCACGGCGCCAGCCGGGGCTGCCGTTCAAGGAGGTACACCATGAAGAACCCCGTCCCAATGACCCTTACACGCCGTGGTCTTGGCGGCCTCGCAGCCGGTGTGGGTTTGGCCCTCGCCTTGAGCGCCTGCGGTGGCAGCCCCTTGGCTACCCCTTCCTCGGCGGCGCCCAGTGGCTCTGCCGGAGGCTCCCTGGTAGTGGGCTCCGCTGACTTCCCCGAGAGCCAGGTCATTGCCGAGATCTATGTTGGCGCCCTCAACGCCGCAGGCCTCACGGCTACGTCCAAGCCGAACATCGGTTCGCGCGAGATCTACTTCAAGGCCGTGCAGGACGGGTCCATTGACCTCGTTCCGGACTACTCCGGGAACCTCCTTTCCTTCGTCGACACAGAGGCCGCGGAGGTCTCGGCCGATGATGTCTACAAGGCGCTCCCCGGCAAGCTTCCCGAGGGCCTGGGTGTCCTGGAGGCTTCCAAAGCCGAGGATAAGGACGCGATGGTAGTTACCAAGGCGACGGCCGAGAAGTACCAGCTGAAGTCCATCGAGGACCTGGCCAAGGTGTGCAAGGACTTCACCATGGCTGCCCCGGCCACGTTCGAGACCCGCTCGTACGGTTTCCCCGGTCTGAAGAAGAACTACAACTGCGAACTCAAGGGCCTGCAGCCGTTCAGTGACGGCGGCGGAAACCTGACCTTGCAGGCATTGCTGGAGGACAAGGTCCAGGTGGCCGACATCTACACCACCACGCCGTCCATCGTTGACAACGACCTCGTTGTTCTTGAAGATCCCAAGAACAACTTCAAGGCCCAGCAGGTCCTGCCGCTCTACAACAAGGCAAAGATGACGGACAAGGCCAAGGAAGCACTCAACAACGTCTCCAAAATCCTCACCACCGACGATCTGATCAACCTGAACAGGGCCGTCAGTGGCGACCAGAAGCAGGCACCCAAGGACGCCGCAGCCGCTTGGCTGAAGGACAAGGGCATCGTTAAGTAGCATCCGCATAAAACCGCGTACGACGGCGGTGACGGACCCGCGCGGCTCCGTCACCGCCGTCGTCGTATATGTGAGTTAAGTCTCAGCTGAACTGCATCACCCGTGTGGCATATTTGAGGAATGGCGAAATTCAAGCAGTCCACCAAGCTTCATAATGTCCTCTACGACATCCGTGGACCGATTCTTCAGGCCGCCCAGCAGATGGAGGCGGAGGGTCACAGAATCCTCAAACTGAACATCGGAAACCCGGCCCCGTTTGGTTTTGAAGCGCCTGACGCCATCTTGGTGGACATGATCCGCCACCTCCCGAACGCCCAGGGCTACAGCGATTCCCGCGGTATCTTCTCGGCCCGGACAGCGGTATCGCAGTACTACCAGACCCGTGGCATCCAAAACATCCACGTCGACGACATTTACCTGGGCAACGGAGTCAGTGAACTCATCACCATGTCCCTCATGGCTTTGCTCGAGGACGGCGACGAGGTTCTGATCCCCACCCCGGACTACCCGCTGTGGACGGCCTCGGTTGCACTGGCCGGTGGCCGCCCGGTGCACTATCTCTGCGATGAGGAGTCCGGCTGGCAGCCCGATCTTGACGATCTCGAATCGAAGATCACTCCACGGACCAAGGGAATCGTGGTGATCAACCCGAACAACCCCACGGGTGCCGTTTACCCGGAGGAGACGCTCAAGAAGATTGTGGCCGTGGCGGAGAAGCACGGCCTGGTGCTTTTCGCCGATGAGATCTACGAAAAGATCTTGTACGAAGACGCCGTGCATGTGAATTTGGCTGGACTGACCGGTGACGACGTCCTGTGCCTGACGTTCAGCGGCCTGTCAAAGGCTTACCGTGTGTGCGGTTACCGTGCCGGGTGGATGGCTATTTCCGGGCCGAAGAAGGACGCTGCGGATTACCTCGAAGGCATCAACCTCCTGGCCAACATGCGCCTGTGTGCCAACGTCCCTGCGCAGCACGCCATCCAGACTGCGCTGGGCGGCTACCAGAGCATCAACGACCTCATCCTGCCCGGCGGCAGGCTGCTGGAACAGCGCAACAAAGCCTACGACCTCCTCAATGCCATCCCGGGAGTCAGCACCCAGCAGGCCCGGGGTGCCTTGTACCTGTTCCCGAAACTGGATCCTGAGGTGTACCACATCAGGGACGACGAAAAGTTTGTCCTTGACCTCCTGAAGGAACAAAAGATCCTGGTTTCCCACGGGCGTGCCTTCAATTGGGTTCGTCCGGACCACTTCCGGATGGTGACCTTGCCCAACGTCAAGGACATCGAAGAAGCGATTGGCCGCATGGCGGACTTCCTGTCGAGGTACCCGGGCAACTAGCCTGAGGTGCATAGCCGCGCCATCGGGGCGCGGCCGGACAGAAGGGTACCGCCACATGGCTGCTGCAGTTGAGTTCGCCAAGAGTCCGGCCGAAGTTCTGAAGGTTGGCCCGGGCTTTTCGCTGGCTGGCGTTGACCCCCAATCCACTCCCGGCTACCCGGGGGCCAAGGCTGACGGCAAGGCGCTGCTTGCCGCCCAGGACGACCGGTTGGCCGGGCTGCAGGAGCAACTCTTCGCCGAGGGCAAGTTCGGCAGCTCCAAACGGCTCCTGCTGATCCTGCAGGCCATGGATACTGCGGGCAAGGGCGGGATTGTGAGCCATGTGGTGGGCGCCATGGACCCACAGGGCGTACACCTGGCCGCTTTCAAGGCACCCACGGAAGAGGAAAAGTCCCACGACTTCCTGTGGCGGATTGAGAAGCAGGCACCTGCTGCGGGCATGGTGGGCGTTTTCGACCGTTCGCATTACGAGGACGTCTTGATCCACCGCGTTCACGCCTGGGCGGATGGCGAGGAACTGGAGCGGCGGTATGCGGCAATCAACGATTTTGAGGCACGCCTTGCAGAGCAGGGCACCACTATCGTCAAGGTCATGCTGAACATCAGCAAGGACGAACAGAAAGAGCGTCTCATCGCCCGGCTTGACGATCCCGCCAAGCACTGGAAGTACAGCCGGGGCGACCTCGCCGAGCGCGCCTACTGGGACGACTACATGGCGGCCTACGACATCGCTTTTGAGAAGACATCAACGGAAGTTGCTCCCTGGCACGTCGTGCCGGCAAACAAGAAGTGGTACGCCAGGATCGCTGTTCAACAGCTGCTGCTGGACGCCCTCGGAGGCCTGGAACTGGACTGGCCCAAGGCCGACTTCGACGTCGCCGCCGAACGCGCTCTGGTGGCAGCCTCCTAGGGCTTCCGTTCCTGCTGGCGTCAGTCGGAGCCGGCGGCAGCTCCGGCGTCGTTCCCTGCGTCGCGGGCGGTAGCCAGGCGCTTGCGGGCGCCTTCCAGCCAGTCCTCGCAGCGTTTTGCAAGGGCCTCGCCGCGTTCCCAGAGGGCCAGGGACTCTTCGAGGCTGGCCCCTCCGGCCTCGAGCCGACTGACGACGGCGACCAGTTGCTCGCGGGCTTCTTCGTAGCTCAGTGAGTCCAGGGGATCGGTCCCGGGAGCTGATGGATTGTTGTCGGTCATGATGTCCTTTGCGTGGGTTTGCAGGGCTGTGGGGAAATCAGGGTTCCAGGATTTCCCCGTGGCCGGCGGAGACGGCCTTGAATCGTCCGTGGGCTACCCGAATGGCGAGTGCAGTCCCGTCCGGAGCTTCATCGGGAGCGCTGACCACATGGTGCCCTGCCTGGTCCTCTCCAAGGAGCTGGACAACGGCGTAACCGCGGTCCAAGGTTTTCTGGGGTGACAGTGCCCGGACCTGGGCCCGCAGGTGATGCACTTGGTCCAGTGCCCTCACAACGGCCGTGCTGACCGCTGAATGTGTTCTGCGCTGGAGCCGATGGATATCCTCGGCGCGGGCGTCCACCATGGTTGCCGGGGAGGCAAGGACGGGGCGTGATTTCAGGGAATGAAGCCTGTCCATTTCGCGGTCCACCATGCGGCTGATGCCGCGGCGCAGGTGCTCCCTCGCTTGCCGGACCATGGCCAGTTCTTCTGCGACGTCCGGAACGATCCGCTTGGCGGCATCCGTGGGCGTGGAAGCGCGGAGGTCCGCAACATCGTCGAGGATTGGCCTGTCGGCTTCATGGCCGATGGCACTGACCACCGGGGTGCTTGCCGCCGAGACCGCGCGAATAAGGTCCTCGTTGCTGAACGGCAGGAGGTCTTCCAATGCGCCGCCACCACGGGCCAGTACGATGACGTCCACCTGGGGATCGGCATCAAGTTTCTTCAAAGCGGCAATGATCTGGGAAACAGCGGTGTTGCCCTGGACGGCCACCTCCCTGACATCGAACTCCACTGCGGGCCACCGCAGGGCGGCATTACGCATGACATCTTTCTTGGCGTCCGAGTCCCTGCCGGTGATCAGGCCAATGCGGTGGGGGAGCAGCGGCAGCTTCCTCTTCCGGGAATCGGCAAAAAGGCCTTCAGCTGCCAAGGCTTGGCGCAGCCTTTCAATTCTCGCGAGCAAGTCACCGAGGCCTACCGGTCTGATGTCCTTGACCGACATGTTCAGGCGCCCGGTTTTGACCCAGAAGTCCGCCTTCACCAGCGCCACCACCCGTGAACCGCGCTCCAACGGAATTTTTTGCCGGTCCAGCACGGTGGACCATACGGAGGCCGGCAGGGAAATCTCGGCGTCGACGTCGCGGAGAGTGAGGAAGGCGTTGCCGCCCCTGCGGTTCATTTCAATGACCTGGCCCTCGATCCACGCCGCCGGTGCACGCTCAATGTGGGCTTTGAGTTTCCGGGACAGCAGTTGCAGAGGCCAGGGATTATCCGGGCTGGTTTCGGCAGCGGTCCCGGGTAGGGTTGATTCCGGCGTCGCTTCAGCGGACATGGCTGATCCGTGCCTGTCCCGGTCGCTGCGGTTGTGGCTGCATTCTTGTCGTCCTCATTCAGGGGTGCGTCCTTGGATGCCGGCCGCCTTCCAACTCTATCCATAGCTTTACCGCCGGCTCCGACATTTTTCCTATCATGTGGACAGACCTAGGATGGTGGCACTGCCCCCAACCCCAAGGATGACCTTGCGTACTTTTGTCTCTGCAGTTGGAGTGGTCCTCGCCGTGCTCCTCACGGCCGTCGCCGTTCCCACCGCGTGGGTGGACCAGAACATCGTCAAGGAAGAAGGGTTTGTCCGTATCGCCGGATCCCTGGGAAATGACCTCGGATTCCAGGGCAGGCTGGCTGCGGCCGCTGTAGGGACCTTTGAGTCCTCAGTGGATCTCCCCGATCCCATTCAGTCGCTGGCCGCCGATGCCCTGCGGAAAGCTGCCTCGGGCATGCAGTCGTGGAGCGACTATCCGAAGGCCTGGGAGGACACTGTCAGGAACAGCCACAAACTCAACTTCGGCACGGTGGACCAAGCCGAGGAAGCCCGTGGCAGTACCGCACTTGTCCTGGACATCGGTCCGATGGTCAGGCTTGTTCGCGACCACTTCGCCGAGGCCACCACTATTCGCATTGATGTTCCGGCCGAGAGCCTGGTGTCGCTGGGGCAGCCTTCCCACCGACAACTCGTCGAGCGGGTCGCGACGTTCGCTCCCTTGTGGTGGGTGGCGGCCCTTGGCGCTGTAGTTTCGGCCCTTCTGGCGCTCGTTGCCTCTCGACGCCGTTCCCTGGTTCTGGTGTTCCTCGGACTTGGCGGGCTCGCCCTTGCAGCCCTTTGGACTGCCGGGGCTGATCTTGCCGGGGGAGTGGTGGGGAACCTCGACAGCGCCAACGGTGTGGCGGAGCTGTTCAAGGATGAGTTCCTCACTGCGGCCCGCGCCGGCTTCGGGCAATGGGTTGTGATGGCAGCGGTCGTCTCCGGCGTTGTCCTTGTGGTGGGCGTCATAGCAGCTGTGGTCTCAGGGCGACAACGGTCACGTTCTGCCCTGAGCTAAAGGCCGGGCCGGTAGCATGGAGGCATGACCAGCACAGCAGTTTCCATCCCGATGCCAACGGTGCCCCGCAGACGGCGATCTCCGGAAGAGGTACAGGCAGCGGCTCCCGTTACGGGTCCCAAGAAGGTCCTGCTGGCAGCTCCGCGCGGCTACTGTGCCGGTGTCGACAGGGCTGTCATCGCTGTTGAGAAGGCCCTGGAGCACTACGGGCCGCCTGTCTATGTCCGGAAACAGATCGTCCACAATGTCCATGTGGTCAGCTCCCTGGAAGAACAGGGTGCCATTTTCGTGGAGGAAACCGACGAAGTTCCCGAGGGCGCCTTGGTGATCTTCTCGGCACACGGCGTTTCCCCCGCTGTTGTCCAGTCGGCTGAGGACCGTGGCCTGCGCACCATCGATGCCACCTGCCCCTTGGTCACCAAAGTCCATAAAGAGGCTGTGCGCTTCGCCAAGGAAGACTACGACATCCTGCTCATCGGCCACGAGGGCCACGAGGAAGTCGAAGGTACGGCCGGTGAAGCTCCCGAGCACATCCAGATCATCAACGGCCCCCACGAGGTAGACAAGGTCACCGTCCGTGACCCAGAGAAGACCATCTGGCTTTCGCAGACCACGCTGAGTGTGGACGAGACCATGGAAACGGTCCGTCTGCTGAAGGACCGCTTCCCGACGTTGCAGGATCCGCCCAGCGACGATATCTGCTACGCCACCACCAACCGCCAGGTAGCCATCAAGAAGATCGCTCCGCAGGCCGACCTCGTGATCGTTGTGGGTTCAGCAAACTCCTCCAACTCAGTACGCCTGGTTGAAGTTGCTCTCGAATACGGGGCCAAGAGTTCATATCGCGTCGACTTCGCGAACGAAGTGGACGAATCCTGGTTCGAAGGCGTGGCTACCGTAGGCGTGACCTCCGGGGCCTCCGTTCCTGAAGTCCTGGTGCAGGACGTCCTGCGACTGCTCGCGGACTATGGTTATGGCGAAGTCCAGGAAGTTGTCACGGCAGAGGAAGACCTCCTCTTCTCGCTGCCCAAGGAATTGCGTGCAACCTTGAAGAAGGCGGGCGACGTCACGCGTGCCCTGGGCGGGCGCGGAAACCGCCCCTCATCCTAGGTCTCAAACCCAGACACTGGGATCCGGACATTTTGACCCGTTGCGGGCCGTCTACGAACGGCCCGCAACGGGTCTTTTCAGTCAGGCTGCTGAATCCCGATCTTCCCTGTTTTCAAGGAGCTCAGGTGCAGCCAGCGCCCTGGGAACGGCTTCCACCGACGGCGGGGCCGTAAGTCCGGCATCGTCCATGGTGTTGAGCTTGCGGGCCGTGGGGAGCACCCGCGCTTCCAAGGTGCCTACCATGGCGTTGTAGCGATCAACCGAGGTCTTGAGAGAGCTTCCCAGCTTGCTGACGTTCTCGCCCAGTGTGCCCATCCGTTCGTACAACTGCTTGGAGAGCTCAAACAGCTCGTGGGCGCTGTCCGTGAGGACATCCTGCCGCCAAGTAAAGGCCACTGATTTGAGGACTGCCAGCAGCGTGCCGGGGGAGGCAAGTACGACGTTCCGGGACAGAGCGTGCTCCAGCAAGGCCGGGTCGGCCTCAAGGGCGGATGCCAGGATCGACTCCGCCGGAAGGAAGCAGATCACCAGCTCGGGGGAGTTACCCGGAATGTCCCAGTACTTCTTGGTTGCCAGTGCATCGATGTGGGCCTTGAGCGCTTTGGCGTGCTGTGCAAGGAGTGTCTTCGAGTCCTGGTTGCTGGCAGGGGCTACCGATTCACCGAAGGCCCCGTCTCCATGCAACTGCTCCTGGGCAGCGAGGTAGGAGGCCAGCGGTACCTTGGCGTCCACCACAAGTTGCTTGCCGCCAGGCAGCTGAACCACGAGGTCCGGCCGCAACGTATTCTCGGTTCTGCCCGAATGCACCTGTTCGTGGAAGTCGACGTGCCGCAGCATCCCTGACGCCTCCACTACGCGCCGAAGTTGCACCTCGCCCCACTGGCCACGCGCGCTGTTGGAACGAAGGGCGGAAGCCAGCGCGTGTGTCGACCTGAGGAGTTGTTCATCGGAGAGGCGTGCGTCCTGAAGCTGTTGGGCAAGCTGTCCGTACTGCTCCACGCGGTCGCGCTCCAGCAATGACACCTGCTGCTGTACCGCCGTAAGTTTCTCGGCTACGGGAGCCAACGCCCGCAGAACACTGCCGTCGGAGTTCCTGGCCGCGCTCAACTCGCGGTTCTGCGTAAACAAAAGCCGCCGCTCGGCGTCGGCCGCTGCCAACTGCGCCGTCACCTCCGAAAGCCGCGACGAGACGGCGTCGAAGTCCTCTTCCAAGCCAGCGCCCCGGCGTCGGAAGGCAACGTAGCCGGCAGCGAGACCAACCGCAGCGCCAACCAGCAGCATCAGCAAGGCCAAAACCAATCCAAATCCATCCATAAGGCAACCCTGTCACAGGGGTGCGACAGTTTTAGCGAGGCGGACCGGCAGTACGCGTGCTGACCGTGCAGGGCAAGCGGGGACGGGCTTCCTACGGGTAGAATCAATGCTCGTGGCTCTTACTATTGGCATCGTCGGACTGCCCAACGTCGGCAAATCAACCCTTTTCAACGCACTGACCCGCAATCAGGTGCTCGCTGCGAACTACCCGTTCGCCACGATCGAGCCCAACGTAGGCGTCGTGAACCTGCCTGACCCCCGTCTGGCGAAGCTGGCCGAAATCTTCGGTTCGCAGAAATTGCTGCCCGCTCCCGTGTCTTTCGTGGACATCGCAGGCATCGTGAAGGGCGCGTCCGAAGGCGAAGGCCTGGGCAACAAATTCCTGGCCAACATCCGCGAGGCTGAAGCCATCGCGCAGGTCGTCCGCGTTTTTGACGACCCCGATGTCATCCACGTCGACGGCAAGGTCGACCCGCGCTCCGATATGGAGACCATCAACACCGAGCTGATCCTCGCTGACCTTCAGACCATCGAAAACGCCATTCCGCGCATCGAAAAAGAAGTCAAGATCAAGAAGCGCGATGCCGCTGAGCTGGCAGCCATCAAGGCCGCCCAGACGGTGCTGGAACGTGGCGACACCATCTTCTCCTCCATCAAGAGCGACAAGCTCGAAATGGGCCACCTCAAGGAGCTTGGACTCCTGACGGCCAAGCCGTTCATCTACGTCTTCAACGCCGACGAAGGCATCCTTGGCGATCCCGCCAAGCAGGAAGAACTGCGCGCCATGGTTGCCCCGGCCGACGCCGTGTTCCTTGACGCGAAGCTCGAATCCGACCTCGTCGAACTGGACGAGGAAGAAGCCCGAGAGATGCTGGAAATGAACGGCCAGTCCGAATCCGGCCTTGACCAACTGGCTCGCGTCGGTTTCCACACGCTCGGCCTGCAGACCTACCTCACCGCCGGTCCCAAGGAAACCCGTGCATGGACCATCCGCCAGGGCGACACCGCGCCCCAGGCAGCAGGTGTGATCCACTCAGACTTCCAGCGCGGTTTCATCAAGGCCGAGGTGGTCTCCTTCGATGACCTCATCGAGGCGGGCTCCATGGCCGAAGCAAAGTCCCGTGGCAAGGTCCGCATCGAAGGCAAAGAGTATGTGATGGCCGACGGCGACGTGGTGGAGTTCCGCTTCAACGTCTAGATTTTAATTGATGGAAATATGCCGCCCCCCGTGAATCGGAGGGCGGCATATTTTTCGTGGTGTCTGCCGGAGCGGTCCGCCGGTTATGACGACCCCATGAATTATGTCTGGCTATGGCACCATGAGCAGTAGAGAAAACAATAGGGGGAAATTGTTATGACCGAACCACATCAACCGACTGCCGCTCCGGACGGGCCGTCGCCGAATACAGTCCCGCACAATGCGGCACCGGACAGCCATTCAGCCATCGGTGCAGAAAGCGGCACTAAAAATATTGGCCCTACCAACGCCGGCCTCAAAACTGGGCCGGTGTCCAGCGTCGTCAGTTCTTTTGACGCAAAGTCGCTGATTCCGGGGGCCCTGGTGGGGGCCATTTCCTATGCAGCCGTTCTCATCACCGCATTTCTCTTCCTGATTCTGGCTCTTATAGGTGTGGCCATCAGCAACGGCGGCAACACCGATCTCCCGTCCAATTCGATGGTTTCCGGCGGTAATAGCAGCAGCATGCCGTCCCCGTGGTCCCTGATGGGTCAGTTGGCCGTTCAATTGGTAGTCATGAGCCAGCTTGGGGCGCTCGGCACGAGCATCGACGCAACATTTCCGTTAGTCGGAAGCGTCCAGGGTTCGGCATCATTCTTTGCCGTTCCACTGTTGTTGACTGCCATCTCAGTTGCAGTCCTGTTCCTTGCCGCACGGATTGCCGCAAAGCGGTCCGAAGCCCACACCACAGCCGGAATCTGGATCGAGGCAGCAACAGCCGGCCTCGTCTTCACCCTCTTGGTCAACGCCTTCGGTGCGATATTTGCCGTGAACCTGCCCATTCCCAATGTGAAGGTCAGCTCGATCGGGGCCGTGACCTTTGGCTCTGTGATTTTTGCGCTGATCCTCGGAACCCTCGCCGCATATTTGGGGCGGATGTCGGGTAAACCGCGCGTCCCGGCCCTTAGTGGGCCGGGTGCCGCAATCGGTCGGGCCTTCGAAGCTGTGGCCGTTCATTATGGTGTATTTCTTGCCATTGCGATTCCCGTCCTGGTAATTGCCATCGGCATTAAGTCCGGATGGCAGGCCTCGCTCTCTTCACCTTTGTGGGCGCCCACCGCAGGCTTTTTCATGTTCGGATTGGGCCACCTGAGTGCCGTTAGCCGCACCTGGAATTCCGGTTCCAGCATGTCTTCGTCGTCTAATTCATCAGGCTCGGATATCAGCTTTGGATTCGGCAATGCGCTCACCCAATTCGGCGTGCCGGGCTGGGCCGGGTGGCTGATGCTTCTCCTGGCATTGGTCTCCGTCGTGGTGGCTTCTGTTTTCTGGTACCTGCGCCGGGGGCCGGTGGTCAGCAACAAGATCACCGACTGGGTCCTGCTTCCCGCTTCTTTCCTGGTGGCCGGGACGTTGATGACGTGGCTCAGTGGCGTAACAGGAACGTTCGACGCCGGGTCACTGGCTTCGGGGGCCGTCAGTATGACGCTGGCGTGGTGGACGCCGTTCATCTTGCTGCTTTGGGGCGGCGCAACGGAAGTTTCAGCACGTTTCCTGGCGCCACAGTTGAGCAGGTATGTGCCCTTGTCCCTGGCGGGCAGGATCGCTCCCGCCAAGCCTGTCGTTGCTGAACAGGCTGCCACCGCACCTGGTGACGGTCAATCCGTGCCGGCTCCCGCTGCGGCTCACCCGGCCCTGGCACCGAGAGAGCCCATGACTGCCCAAGCGAAGCGCAAGCTTGGTCTGATCCTGGGAGCAGCCGGTCTGGTCGTCGTACTGGTCGTCGGGGCATTCATCGCCGTCGATGTGATCAAGGGCAACAACGGACCAGACAAGGCCGTCGCCGGCTACCTCCAGGCGCTACAGAATGGCGAGGCGTCCAAGGCGATGGCCATCGCCGATCCCGGCGTCGCCACTGACCAGCGAATTCTGCTGACCGATGAGGTCTATTCCAAGGCGGGCAAGCGCATCGACAGGTTTGAGATCGTGTCTACGAATGTCTCAAACGACACAGCCACCGTGGTTGCCGCCATGTACCAGGACGGCCGGAAACAGCAAACGACCTACCGTTTGCATAAGTCCAACCCGGAGTTCTTGGATGATCACTGGGTCATGGACTCCGCGTCTCCACGGACTTTGCGCATTTCGTCCGACACCCCGGTGAAAACCCTCCTGATCAATGGACAGTCAGTTGATGTCAACCTCTCTGACAGCCGCTCCGTGACGTATCCCGCCTTGCCTGGCGAGTACACGGTAGAGTTGCCGTCCTCGGAGAAGTATCTGTCAGCTCCGAAGCTGACCACGATGGTGACCATCGGCACCGTGTCGACTTCTTCAACGGCCAGCCTAAAGGTGGAAGCTTCAGAAGCATTGAAGTCAGAGGCAATGGCCCAAATCGATGCCTATCTGGCTGAATGTGTGAAGTCCACCGAGGCCCGGCCGGCCAACTGCCCCTTGAACAGCTACAGTTCCTCGCGCTACACAAAGAACTTCCGCTGGGCACTCACCACCAAGCCCACGTTCGTTGTCAGCAAGGGCTACGGCGAAACCCCGTGGCGTGTACGCACGTCGAATCCGGGGAAAGCGACCGTCACTTATGAGAAGGACAACTCATATGGTTTCGGGACGCCGGACTGGAAGACCACAACGGACACCACCTCAGTATCACTGAGCGCCAACATCAGCCTGGATGGCGGCAAGGTAAAGGTGTCGTTCAACGACTACTAGGATCCATAAATTGAGGCCCTTCCCGGTTCGCCGGGAGGGGCCTCAAAAGTATGAAGAGCTTTTAGGTTCAGGGAAAGCCAACGGGAACAGCTGGCACGGAGCTGCCGTTGCCATTGACCCAGCCCATCCATCGGGCGAAAGATGAAGCCGAGACGGGGTTGTTTCTGCGCCTGAAAAACGTCCTGTCCTGCTGTCAGACAGCGAATGCTACCACCGGGTAGTGTTTGACTTGAAATTCCCGCCGTTTTAGGCATGTGGAGGTTGCGGAACGGTTACAGTTTGGCCAGCATGTTCCAACATTCGGACGCAATGTGGGTAGGCTTACACTCACATGTAGGCAACGTCACAGTAGGAATCTGTGCCTTGCCTTGGGGGAACCTACCAAAATTCCCCTGATCAACTTCCCGACTCATAGGAGGCGGAATGCGTTTCTCGCGCACTTCCAAAGCTCTAGGCGTAGCGGCGGTCATCGCCCTCGCAATGACCGGTTGCGGCGGCGGCGGCAACAACGACTCCGGCGCATCCGGCGGTAACCCCAACAAGGTCATCATCGCTGACGGTTCAGAACCGCAGCGGCCGCTGATGCCGGCAGATATCAACGAGGTCGGCGGCGGAAAGATCGCAACGCTGATCTTCTCCGGGCTCGTTAGCTACGACCCCTCCGGCAAGCCGGTCAATGAACTGGCCGAGTCCATTGAGGCACCTGACGCGCAGAACTTCACCATCAAGATCAAGAAGGATCAGAAGTTCACCAACGGCGACGCCATCACGGCCAAGACGTTTGTTGACTCCTGGAACTATGGTGCAGCAGCGAAGAACGCTCAGCTGAGCGCAACCTTCTTCGAAAGCATCAAGGGCTACGACGAAACCAGTGCCAAGGGTTCCACCGTCGACACCATGTCCGGCTTGAAAGTTGTGGATGACACCACCTTCACGGTCGAACTCAAGCAGCCTGAGTCGGACTGGCCGTTGCGACTCGGCTACACCGCCTTCATGCCGGTCCCTGCCGCAGCACTCGCGGACCCGAAGACGTACGGCGAGAAGCCGGTAGGCAACGGTCCGTACAAGATGGCTGAGAACGGTTGGCAGCACAACGTGCAGATCCAGCTCGTTCCGAACGCCGACTACAACGGTCCCCGTAAGGCCAAGAACGGTGGCGTGACGTTCAAGATCTTCCAGAACGATGACGCCGCCTACCAGGATCTCCTGGGCAACAACCTGGACATCCTCCAGACGATCCCCACGAGCGCCCTCGCGAACTTCAAGACCGACCTCGGCGATCGCTTCATCGAGAAGCCGTATGCCGGTAACCAGACCATCGCCATTCCCGAGTACCTCCCCGAGTGGAGCGGAGAAGCGGGCAAGCTGCGCCGCCAGGCAATCTCCATGGCCATGAACCGTGAAGAGATCACCAAGGTAATCTTCAGCGGTGGCCGTCAGCCCGCCAAGGACTTCACGGCACCGGTTCTGGACGGCTACAGCGACAGCATCCCGGGCTCCGACAACCTCAAGTTCGATGCTGCCAAGGCCAAGGATCTGTGGGCCAAGGCCGACGCCATTCAGAAGTGGGACCCGAACACGGTCTTCACCATTGCGTACAACGCTGACAAGGGCGGCCACAAGGCTTGGGTTGAGGCCGTTACCAACCAGCTGAAGAACAACCTTGGTATCAAGGCTGAGGGTCTTCCGTTCGCTACCTTCAAGGAAGCCCGCGACCTTGCAACGTCCGGTAAGTTGACCGGTTCGATCCGTGCAGGTTGGCAGGCAGACTACCCGTCGCTGTACAACTTCCTGGGACCGATCTACAAGACCGGCGCAGGCTCGAACGATGCCCGCTACGAGAACCCCGCCTTTGACAAGGCCATCTCTGACGGACTCTCGGCCCCCTCGGTTGCAGAAGGCAACAAGGCCATGAACAAGGCCCAGGAGATCCTTCTGCAGGACCTCCCGGCTATCCCGCTGTGGTACCAGGTATCGCAGGGTGGCTGGAGCACCGGCGTCTCGAATGTTGACTACGGATGGGACGGCGTCCCGCTGTACTACAACATCACTGGCAAGTAAATAACGATCGGCGGCGGGGGCGCTCTAGAGGCGCTACCGCCGCCGTATCGCGTTGCAAATCAATGACGCCCAACTCCGGTTGGGCGTCCTTGTGCAGGCATACTTGGACCGTCGGCCCTGAACTCCTGCACATCGAACGAAAAGGTTCTTCGATGAACAACTCCGCTGCACCCCTGGACCGGGTGCCTGCTGTTCGGGGTGTATTGCGCTAATGGCCACATACATCCTGAAAAGATTCCTCCAGCTGATTCCTGTCTTCCTGGGGGCCACCCTCCTTGTGTATTTCCTGGTCTTCAGCCTCCCGGGCGACCCCATTGCGGCACTTTTTGGGGACAAGCCTGTCAATGAAGCCGTCGCGGCAAAGCTCAGGGCGCAATACAACCTGGACCAGCCGTTTATCGTTCAATACTTGCTCTACCTAAAGAGCATTTTTACGTTTGATCTGGGCCAGGACTTCTCCGGGCGTCCCATCGCTGCCGTCCTTGGCGAAGTGTTCCCGGTTACGGCCCGCCTGGCTGTCATGGCACTGATCTTTGAAGGTGTTTTTGGCATTGCGTTTGGTCTCATCGCAGGTCTGCGCAAGGGCAAGCTTTTTGACGGCACTGTCCTGATCGCTTCGTTGATCGTCATCGGTATCCCGATTTTCGTGCTCGGTTTCCTTTTGCAGTTCTTTATCGGCGTCCAGCTGGGGTGGGCTAAACCTACCGTGAGTTCGGCTGCGACCATACCGGACCTTATTCTTCCGGCGATCGTCCTGGGGCTGGCCTCTTTCGCCTACGTTTTGAGACTGACCAGAACCAGTGTTATCGAGAACATGAACGCCGACTACGTTCGGACGGCCACTGCCAAGGGGCTTTCCCGTTTCCGTGTGGTCAACGTGCACATTCTGCGCAACTCGCTGATCCCCGTTGTCACGTTCCTGGGTGCTGACCTTGGCGCCCTCATGGGTGGCGCGATCGTCACCGAAGGTATCTTCAACGTACCTGGCGTAGGCAACAGGTTGTACCGGGCAGTCCTGTCCGGCGAAGGACCTACCGTGGTATCGATCGTCACAGTTCTGGTGCTTGTCTACTGTGTCTCGAACCTGATTGTTGACCTTTTGTACGCCTGGCTTGACCCGAGGATCCGCTATGACGCCTGATAACAACCTGACGGGGCAGGACACAGCCCCGCGTCACATCGAGCACTTCGTTGCGGACCTCGAAGAGACGCCACTGCAAGCCACTGACAAGGTAAAAGAAGACCAAGCCCCTTCCAGTCTTTGGGGAGAGGCCTGGAAGAATCTGCGTAAGCAGCCTCTGTTCATCATTTCGGCCTTCATGATCCTGGTCGTAGTCGTCGTCTCTCTGTTCCCGGGCCTTTTCTCACCGATCGATCCCTCTGGCGAAGCTTGCCAGTTGGCCAACTCGAACGGCGGACCTGTCAGCGGCCACCCGCTCGGCTTTAACAAACAGGGCTGCGATGTCTACGCACGCGTCATCTTCGGAACGCGCTCGTCTGTGACAGTTGGCCTCTTCACCACGCTTGGAGTTGTCATTTTCGGCGGCACAGTGGGTGCCCTCGCCGGTTACTACGGTGGCTGGGCTGACGCACTCCTGGCTCGGCTCACTGATATCTTCTTTGCTCTGCCCCTCATCCTTGGCGCAATCGTCATGATGCAGCTTCCCGTCTTCCGGGCCAACCGCACGGTGTGGACGCTCATCCTGATTCTGATTACCTTCGGATGGCCGCAGATTGCCCGAATCACCAGAGGCGCCGTCATTGAGGTGCGGAATGCGGACTTCGTCATGGCTGCAAGGTCATTGGGTGTTTCGCGCTTCCGCTCCTTGCTTCGCCACGTGCTGCCCAACTCTCTGGCTCCGATCATTGTTGTTGCCACCATCTCGCTGGGCACATTTATCGTGGCGGAATCCACCCTGTCGTTCCTCGGCATCGGATTACCACCAAGCGTGATGTCTTGGGGCAACGACATCCAGGCAGCGCAGGCATCGTTGCGATCCAATCCCATGCCTTTGCTCTACCCGGCTATCGCCCTTTCCATCACCGTTCTGAGTTTCATCATGTTGGGTGACGCCCTTCGTGATGCTCTGGACCCGAAAGCGCGTAAACGATGAAAGGCCAAGCCATGAACCCTTCCGTTCACATCAAAGAAGAATCCGCTGGCCTCGAACGTCCGTTGCTGGAGATCAGGGACCTGGCAATCAACTTCGCGACAAGCAACGGCGAGGTTAACGCCGTCAGGAACGCGCACTTCACTGTCATGCCGGGTGAGACCGTGGCGATTGTGGGCGAGTCCGGATCCGGAAAGTCCACCTCCGCCCTGGCAGCCATTGGTTTGCTTCCGGGCAATGGGCGGGTGGCTGCCGGAGAGATCCTTTTTGACGGCGAAGACATTGCCCATGCGAGCGAAAAGCGGATGATTGAGCTTCGTGGCAACTCCATTGGAATGGTGCCGCAGGACCCGATGTCCAACCTCAACCCGGTGTGGAAGATCGGTTTCCAGGTCAAGGAAACGCTGAAAGCCAACGGCCTTCCGTCCGGGCCGGAGGATGTCGCCAAGGTCTTGTCCGAAGCTGGTCTTCCCGATGCGGCGCGTCGTGCCAAGCAATATCCGCATGAGTTTTCGGGCGGAATGCGCCAGCGCGCGCTTATTGCCATTGGCCTTTCCTGCCAGCCGCGTTTGCTGATCGCGGATGAGCCCACGTCGGCACTCGACGTGACCGTCCAGCGACAGATTCTGGACCACTTGGACAAGATGACGTCCGAATTGGGGACCGCTGTACTCCTCATCACCCACGACCTCGGGCTGGCTGCCGAGCGGGCGGACAAGGTGGTGGTGATGTACAAGGGACAGGTTGTGGAATCCGGTCCGTCCCTCGAGTTGCTGCGTAACCCGAAGCACCCGTACACCAAGCGCTTGGTCTCCTCGGCCCCGTCCTTGGCCTCCCGGCGTATTCAGGTTGCCAAGGAACAGGGCGTTGAGTCCGACGAACTGTTGGCGCCCAGCGAACCTGTGGTCGTTGAATCCGCGCTGCCTGAAGAGGTCCTGAAGGTTGAAGACCTGACCAAGGTTTTCAAACTTCGTGGCGGCATCGGCAAAACCACGGACTTCAAGGCTGTGGACGCAGTGTCATTCTCCGTTCGTCGAGGGACTACCACAGCCATTGTGGGCGAGTCCGGCTCCGGTAAGTCGACTGTGGCGCAGATGGTGCTTAACCTGTTGGAACCCACCTCGGGGAAGATCATTTTCGACGGCGTTGACACATCAACGTTGAACAGCAAGGACTTGTTTAAGTTCCGCCGCAGGGTGCAGCCGATCTTCCAGGACCCTTACGGTTCCTTGGATCCGATGTACAACATCTTCCGAACCATCGAAGAGCCGCTGCGCACTCACAAAATCGGCACCAAGGCCAGCCGCGAAAAGAAGGTTCGTGAGCTGTTGGATCAGGTGGCGCTTCCGCAGTCGACCATGCGCAGATACCCGAACGAGCTTTCGGGTGGCCAGCGTCAGCGTATCGCCATCGCGCGTGCTCTGGCTTTGGACCCGGAAGTCATTATCTGTGACGAGGCCGTTTCCGCTTTGGACGTCCTGGTGCAGGCCCAGGTCCTGAACCTGTTGGCGGAGCTGCAGGACAACCTCGGTTTGACCTATCTCTTCATCACCCACGACCTCGCTGTGGTCCGTCAAATTGCCGACCACGTCTGTGTGATGCAAAAAGGCAAGCTCGTGGAAACGGGAAGCACGGACGAGGTCTTCGACAATCCCCGCGAGGCCTATACACAGGCCCTCCTGGATGCCATCCCGGGTGGATCCTTGCTCCTGCCCCCTGAAGTGGCCTGACCGGCGTCGTAATCCCGCTGCCGTACAGCAGAAGAGCCGGTGGTTCCCTGGAAAGGGAACCACCGGCTCTTGCCGTTTAGTACGGTCGCCTACTTTGCCGGCTGCGGGTTGTCCGGGCGGGCAGTGAGGCCCAGGGCCGTGAGCTCGCGCGCCAGGGCGACACCAAGCTTCGCGTGTCCGGTCGCCCTCAAATGAACGCCGTCCTGAAGGTCACTGATGGCGTCGTATCGGGTGAGCCAATCGCCGGCACTGACGAAAGGAATGCCGTGCTTGGCGGCGATCCGGCCCAGGAGGGCGTCCACTTCCGTGCGTCGTCCGCCTCCGTTGCTGACGCCGCGGGCCAGGGTGCCGATCATGGCCAGGCGTGAGCCCGGGTAGCGGGTCTTCAAGGCGGCCAGCAGCCGCTCGGCGTTGCCGGTGATCTGAGCATCCGTGGCGCGCTGCGTGGCGTCGTTTCCGCCGCCCTCCACCACGATCAACGGTGGCTCGCCATAGGGGAGAACCCAGTCGCCGCGTTGCAAGGCGTCAATGTAGTTGCCGGTCTTGCCGTTGGTGGCGACGTATCCGGTACCGCCCATGCCCACCACATGCAGTTTGTAGCCGAGGGCTGCGATGCCTTGCTGCGGCCAGGAACCCGCCGGCATGGCTTGGGAATCACCGATCAGTACGGCGGTGTGGCGGACATCGGCCAGCACCAGTTCGTTGCGGTTGTTCGTCGGATTCTTGTACAGGGAACCTGCCGGGAGATTCAGGGCGCTGGGTTGCGGGGCAACCCTGAGTGGTTTGTCAGCGGCGGCCGTCTGGGCGGGCGCGGGCGCAGCGGATCGTGAGGGGGCACTGGTTGGCACTGGGCTTGGTCCGCAACCGACCGTAAGGACGCCAACGGCGATCAAAGGTGCGATCATGCGAAACACGGCCGAAGATTGGCGCATTGATTGGTCTCCGTGGGGCACTGGTTCTGCTGCAATCATGGGGCACGGGAGCGTGAAAATCCAGCATCTTGACTTGTGTTTACGAACACGTGACCTGCTGTGACTGACGCCACAATTCATGGCCCGATGGCTTGCTTTTTAGGCTCAGAAATGCATCTGCGTTTAGACTTGATGCAGGTGCCCTGTGTCCCGGGGTCTTTTCGCTGTGTGTTCCGATCAAGTCGATCAGGTATGCGCGCGGATACAAACAGCTGACTTCACCACTGAATCGAGTCATTAACGCATGTCTGAAACCATCACCAACACTGCGTCGCGGAGCGATCTGCGCAACGTCGCGATCGTCGCACACGTTGACCACGGTAAGACCACCCTGGTCGACGCCATGCTCAAGCAGACCAACTCCTTCGCTTCCCACGGTGAGGTTGAGGACCGCGTCATGGACTCCGGTGACCTGGAGCGCGAAAAGGGCATCACCATCCTCGCCAAGAACACCACGGTTGCCTACAACGGCCCGTCGTCCAACGGCGAGACCATCACCATCAACGTGATCGACACCCCTGGCCACGCCGACTTCGGTGGCGAGGTGGAGCGCGGTCTGTCCATGGTTGACGGCGTTGTCCTGCTGGTTGACTCTTCCGAGGGTCCCCTCCCGCAGACCCGCTTCGTGCTCCGCAAGGCCCTTGCTGCGCACTTGCCGGTCATCCTCCTGGTCAACAAGACCGACCGCCCTGACGCCCGTATCGACGAGGTTGTCCACGAGTCCATGGACCTGCTCCTGGGCCTCGCCTCCGACCTCGCGGACGAAGTTCCGGACCTGGATCTGGACAAGGTACTCGAGGTTCCGGTTGTCTACGCCGCCGCCAAGGTCGGCCGCGCATCCCTGGACCAGCCGGCCAACGGCTCGGCCCCGGACAACGAGGACCTTGAGCCCCTCTTCAAGACCATCATCGAGCACATCCCGGCTCCGACGTACAACCCGGACGGCGTGCTGCAGGCTCACGTGACCAACCTGGACGCATCGCCGTTCCTTGGCCGCCTCGCCCTGCTCCGCATCTACAACGGCACGCTCCGCAAGGGCCAGACCGTTGCCTGGGCACGCGCCAACGGCGAACTCAAGAACGTCAAGATCACCGAACTGCTGGCCACCAAGGCCCTGACCCGTGTTCCTGCCGAAGAAGCCGGTCCCGGTGAAATCGTTGCAGTTGCCGGCATCGAGGACATCACCATTGGTGAAACCCTCACGGACGCCGAGAACCCGCAGCCGTTGCCGCTGATCACCGTGGATGATCCCGCGATCTCCATGACCATCGGTATCAACACCTCGCCGCTGGCCGGCAAGGTCAAGGGCGCCAAGGTCACCGCCCGCCAGGTGAAGGACCGCCTGGACAAGGAACTCATCGGTAACGTCTCCATCAAGGTTCTCCCCACCGAGCGTCCTGACGCCTGGGAAGTCCAGGGCCGTGGCGAGCTCGCCCTCGCCATCCTGGTGGAGCAGATGCGTCGCGAAGGCTTCGAGCTGACCGTTGGCAAGCCGCAGGTTGTTACCAAGACCATCGACGGCAAGATCCACGAGCCGATGGAGCACATGACCATCGACGTCCCCGAAGAGTACCTCGGCGCCGTAACGCAGCTCATGGCAGCCCGCAAGGGCCGCATGACCAACATGGCCAACCACGGCACCGGCTGGTGCCGCATGGAATTCATCGTTCCGGCCCGAGGCCTGATCGGCTTCCGCACGAAGTTCCTCACGGACACCCGTGGCGCCGGTATCGCAGCTTCCATCTCCGAGGGCTACGAGCCGTGGGCCGGCCCCATCGAATACCGCACCAACGGTTCGATGATCGCCGACCGCGCCGGTGTTGTGACCCCGTTCGCGATGATCAACCTGCAGGAACGCGGCTCCTTCTTCGTCAAGCCCACGTCCGAGGTTTACGAGGGCATGATCGTTGGCGAGAACTCCCGCGCCGACGACATGGACGTCAACATCACCAAGGAAAAGAAGCTCACCAACATGCGTGCAGCTTCCTCCGACACCTTCGAGAACCTGACGCCGCCGCGCGATCTGACCCTCGAAGAGTCCCTCGAATTCGCCCGAGAAGACGAGTGTGTTGAGGTAACCCCGGATGCAATCCGTATCCGGAAGGTCATCCTGGACTCCAACGAGCGCGCAAAGGCCAACCGCGCCCGCGCCAAGTCCTAACACCCGCTGGTTCTGAACCGGTCAAGGACAGCTGCATGAAGAAGGGAGTCGCCGGTACGGTCCGTGGCATAGCCGCGGCCGTACCGGCGGCTCTTTTCGTTGCTGCGGCAGGAACGGCACTGCACCGYCATGCCATCCAGTGGGCCGGCGTCGGGATCCCTTGGGGCGTAGCCGCCGCCTTGCTGCTTCTCGCCTCGGTTCAGCTGTGGCTCGCCGCCTGGTCACGCTCGGTCGTCCCGACGGCGGTGGCAGGCGTGGTGGGTTATGCCGCCGTCGGCGTTTTGTCGTCGGCGGGGCCGTCCAAACAGTTGGTGCTGGGCGACGCCGTCGGAAACGTCTGGGTTTTTGGGATCGGCGCTGTGACACTGGTCATGCTCGTGGCGGCCAGCCGCCTTCGAACTAGGACGCCTGTCGCCGCGGCGGTGGCGGCGGAACCTCTTTCGCCGCGATGACCAACGCCAAGGGAATTTCGACGTCGGCGGTGCGGGTCCGTACCGTGCAAACGGTGTCGTTGCTGCCCAGCAAGTAGCCCAGGGCGTCGGTGAGGCCTTCCTCGATCTTGTACCGCACCACCACCCGGATGCCCGGCGTTGCGTTGAGCAGGAACTGGCGGGGAGGCAAGTGTGGCGGATTCACCGTTTCATACTAAGACGCGGGCTAGGTTGGCGTGATCGCACTGTTGGATAATAGGCTCAGAAGTTGAGTGCCCGGCATCATGCCGGCAGTATTACCCGGCCATCGCCGGGACAAACCGTGGAGAGGTCTGGGACGTGACGTACGTAATCGCGCAGCCGTGTGTGGATGTCAAGGACAAGGCATGTATTGAAGAATGCCCTGTCGACTGCATTTACGAAGGTGAGCGTTCCCTCTACATCCACCCCGACGAGTGCGTCGACTGTGGTGCCTGCGAACCCGTATGCCCGGTAGAGGCCATCTACTACGAGGATGACACCCCGGAAGAGTGGGCCGACTACTACAAGGCCAACGTCGAGTTCTTTGATGACCTCGGTTCTCCGGGTGGGGCTGCCAAGATCGGCAACACGGGCAAGGACCACCCGTTCATCGCTGCCCTGCCCCCGCAGAACCAAGACCACTAAGGGCGGTAGCTAGGTTGATCTCAGCGGCACCGGCTTTCGGCCTGAACCTGCCTGACTACCCTTGGGAAGCCATGGCGCCGTATGTCGCCACGGCTGCCAAACACCCGGGCGGCGCGGTGAACCTTTCCATCGGCACCCCGGTGGATCCCACGCCCGGACTGATCCGGGACGCGTTGGCCAACGCAGCGGACGCCCACGGCTATCCGACGGTGCACGGCACCGAGGCACTGCGCCAGGCTGTCGTCGACTGGTTCGCCGCCAGGCGCGGGGTGCCCGGGCTGGACCCGAAGGACGTCATGCCTACGGTGGGCTCCAAGGAACTGGTGGCCTGGCTGCCGTTCCTGTTGGGATTGAGCGCCGGTGACGTGGTGGTCCGGCCCACGGTCGCCTACCCGACCTATGACATTGGCGCCTCATTGGCAGGTGCCACGGCCGTTGCTGCCGATGACCTGGATGAGCTGGATCCGGCAACCCGTGCAAAGGTCCGGTTGGTCTGGATCAACTCTCCGGGCAACCCCACAGGAAGTGTCCGGGATGTCGAGTCGCTTCGTCGGATCGTAGCCCAGGCCCGCGAAATGGGCGCAGTGGTGGCCTCGGACGAGTGCTACGCAGAACTGGGATGGGGCGAATGGGATGCCCAGCGCGGGGGAGAGGCTGTCCCCAGCATCCTGGATCCCAGGGTCACAGACGGCTCCACCGATGGCCTGCTGTGCGTCTACTCGTTGAGTAAGCAATCCAACCTTGCCGGTTACCGGGCAGCCTTCGTCGCCGGTGATTCCGCGATCATCGCCAACCTGGTCAACAGCCGCAAGCATGCCGGCATGATCGTGCCGTTCCCCGTCCAGGAGGCCATGCGCGTGGCGTTGGGCGATGCCGGCCATGTCCTCGCCCAGAAAGATCTGTACAGGGGGAGGCGCGAGAGGATCGTGCCCGCCCTGGAGAAATTCGGGCTGCAGATCCACCAGTCCAAGGCCGGGCTTTACCTGTGGTCCACAGCCGGCGAGGCCACCTGGGACACGGTGGCGAGGTTCGCGGAACTGGGCATTGTGGTGGGGCCGGGAGTTTTCTACGGAGACGCCGGTAACGGTTTCGTCCGCGTCGCTCTGACCGGCAGTGACGAGCGGATCGATGCCGCCGTTGAGAGGCTTGTCGCCAACGCATAACAATGCTGTGACTTGCGCCACTTTTAGCGCCATTCTGCCAGTAACCGGAGGCTGCGGATTAGTTCCGCGGGGTTACTGGCGGTAGCTTTTTAACTGACTATCAATGGTGGCCTTCTCTAAGAATGCACTCCGGCCGTTGGAGCCCTGCGACAGCGGGGCCGAAGGCGGCGGCACCAGAAGGTGGTTGGACAAGCGTTCGATAGAGGCCCAAAGGCCTCATGAAGGGGACTCCATGACTGAGACCACCAGCGCGACACTGCGCCATGCCGGCGGCGAACTCGAACTGCCGCGCATCAAGGTTGTAGAAGGAAACGAAGGCTACGACGTTTCCAAGCTGCTGAAGCAGACGGGCGCCGTTGCCTATGACCCCGGCTTCATGAACACAGCGGCCACCACCTCGGCCATCACATACATCGACGGCGACGCAGGCATCCTGCGGTACCGCGGTTACCCCATTGAGCAGCTCGCGCAGCACTCGAGCTTCCTCGAAGTTTCCTACCTGCTGATCTACGGCAACCTTCCCACCCCCACGGAGTTGGAAGAGTTCGATCAGCGCATCCGTCGCCACACGCTCCTGCACGAGGAACTCAAGGGCTTCTTTGGCGGGTTCCCGCGCGACGCCCACCCTATGCCGGTGCTTTCCTCGGCCGTTTCGGCGCTGTCCACGTTCTACCAGGACTCGCTGGATCCCTTCAACGCGGAGCACGTGGAAGTTTCCACCATCCGCCTCATGGCCAAGCTGCCCGTCATCGCCGCTTACGCACACAAGAAGTCCATCGGCCAGCCCATGCTGTACCCGGACAACTCCATGAACCTCGTGGAGAACTTCCTGCGCCTGAGCTTCGGCCTCCCGGCTGAGCAGTACGAAATGGACCCGGTTGTCGTCAAGGCGCTGGACCTCCTGCTCATTCTGCACGCAGACCACGAGCAGAACTGTTCAACCTCCACCGTCCGCCTGGTGGGTTCGTCCAACGCGAACCTCTTTGCTTCGGTGTCCGCCGGCATCAACGCCCTCTTCGGACCCGCCCACGGTGGCGCCAACGAGGCCGTCCTGAAGATGCTCCGCCAGATCCAAGCCGACGGCATCAAGCCCGAGGACTACATGGAGAAGGTCAAGAACAAGGAAGACGGCGTCCGCCTCATGGGCTTCGGACACCGTGTCTACAAGAACTACGATCCCCGCGCCAAGATCATCAAGGCAACGGCACACGAAGTCCTGGGCAAGCTCGGCGGCAACGACGAACTGCTGGATATCGCCATGCGCCTCGAAGAGAAGGCCCTGGCCGACGATTACTTCATCCAGCGCAAGCTGTACCCGAACGTCGACTTCTACACCGGCCTGATCTACAAGGCCATGGGTTTCCCGGAGAAGATGTTCACCGTTCTGTTCGCCATTGGACGCCTCCCGGGCTGGATTGCCCAGTGGCGCGAAATGATCAACGACCCCCAGACCAGTCCCACCTCACGCGAGGTGGGACGGCCGCCGTCGTTATTCCCGCCCCTAAAAGCAACGCGGGGTCACTTATGGCCCATGTTGGGGCCTCCAGGGGGCCATAAGTGACCCCGCGTTGCTTCAGGAAGCGTTGTAGCCGAAGGGGTTGTTCTTCTGCCAGCGCCAGTGGTCTTCACACATCTGGTCCACGGTCTTGGTGGTGGACCATCCGAGGTCCGCCAGCGCAGAGGATGCGTCGGCCCAGAAGGCGGGGAGGTCGCCTGCACGGCGGCCGGTGATCTCATAGGGGATCGGCTGGCCCACGGCCTTCTCGAAGGACCGCAGGACCTCCAGGACGGAAGACCCACGGCCGGAGCCGAGGTTCCAGCGCCGGACGCCGGCACGGTCGGCAATGTAGTTCAGGGCTGCTACGTGGCCCTCTGCCAGGTCCACCACGTGGATGTAGTCGCGCTGGGCCGTGCCGTCCGGGGTGTCGTAGTCGCCGCCGAACACCATCAGCTTCTCTCGGCGTCCAACCGCTACCTGGGCGATGAAGGGGACGAGATTGTTCGGAATGCCCTGCGGGTCTTCGCCGATGCGGCCGGACGGGTGGGCGCCCACTGGATTGAAATAGCGCAGCAGTGCGATATGCCAGCGGTCGTCCGCGTTGCCGAGGTCCGAGAGGATGTCCTCGATTTGTTCCTTGGTGCGGCCGTACGGGTTGTTGGCGCCGATTTCCATCTTTTCGATGTAGGGGATCGGGTTGTGCTCGCCGTAGACGGTGGCCGACGAACTGAAGACGATGGAGCGCACATTGTGCTTGTCCATGGCGCGGAGCAGGTTGAGGGTGCCCACGATGTTGTTGTAGTAGTAGGCCAGCGGCTCCTGGACGGATTCGCCTACAGCCTTCAGACCCGCGAAGTGGATCACGGCATCGATCTGGTGCTGGTCGAACACGGCCTCGACGGCGGGCTCATCCACCAGGTCAACCTTGTGGAAGGCCGCGTTCTTGCCGGTGAGCTCGGACACCCGACGCAGGGATTCCTCGCTGGAGTTCACCAGATTATCCAGCACGACGACGTCATGGCCGGCTTCCTGAAGGGACAAGACGGTGTGGGACCCGATGTAGCCGGTGCCACCCGTGACAAGAATTTTCATGGTCCCTACGCTATCGGAAATCGGAGCCACGCCGCTTCGTATTGAGCGGTGTTGAAGCACGTTCGTGCTAAAAACGACTGGTGCCCAAAATTGTTGATGCCGAAGCCCGGCGCCAGGAAGTCGTCCAAGCTGTATTCCGGATCATTGCCAGCGATGGCTTGGAACGGGCATCCCTCCGGGAAGTAGCCGACGAAGCCGGACTGGCCGTGGGCTCGGTACGTCATTACTTTGCCAGCAGCGACGAACTACTGGTCTTCTCCTTTGGGGTCGTCATTGACCGCATCGCCGGGCGCCTCGAGACGGCGCTGTCCGACGTTGAATTGGAAGTCGCCGGCAGTCCGGGACACCAAGCAGCCGTCCTGAATCTCCTCGGCCAGTTCCTGCCTTTGGACGAGGAACTCGCCGTAGACGCCTGTGTCTGGATGGCCTTCAGGCATGCCGCCCGTATCAAGCCCGTCCTCGCCCCGGAAGCTGAGCGGAGCCACAGGACCGTGGCAGCCGCCATTGGGCGGCTGATCCTGCTTCTGAACCCCGGCAAGGCCGATGCCAGGCAAACCCTGGTGACGGAGGCAGAGCGCCTTTTGGCCACCTTGGACGGGCTCTGTATGCACGCCTTGCTTCAGCCTGAGTGGATGACGGCCGAGGTATGCAGTGACGTCCTGGCATCGCACTTGAAGACGTTGGCGGAGCCTGCAGAGTCCTAGTGCCGGTACGCCAAAGCCCTGCTATCGGCATGGGACAGGGCAGCCCATCAGGAATAGACTGGGTGATGTCGGTATCCTGCTGATGGAGGTCTTGGGATGCACGTATCAGACGGCCAAGGGTGGCGCATCACCATGGACACGTCCGGACCGATGCTCATCGCACTGTATTTGCGCGATGTTGCCGGCCTGGACGGCGCGGGAAAGCCGAGCCTCTCCCACGCGGACCCCAAAGTCCGACACGCAGACCATAGCCATCTCACCTCCGACGTGGGCGGCATCAACGCCCTCAAAACCGAATGGGAAGCCTGGTGGGAAAGCCTGGTGAAGTCCTACCCCAAGCCGGTGTCCGAACTCGAGCCTCCAAGTTTCAAGGCTTTCGGTAACTCGCCGGCGCTCCAGAGGGTCCTCCAAGCCCATTTCGGCTCGGCCTTGGGATGGGCCACGGACAGGATTGACGAGTACGCCCGGCTTGAAGCCGAACGCGCGGCAAGCGGCCTGAACCAGGTCCTCAGCGAAATGGTGGAAGACCGGCTGTTGGAGGTGGGCCGCAGCTCCCGGGATTTCGACCTCACCATCATCGAATTGCCGCTCAACGAGCCCCGGGCGTGGTACCTGGAGCCTGACACGATGATCATGAGCCACCGGCTCATGTCCCAGCCGGATGCCTTCCGAAGCTACGTCCAGCCCGTGGTTGAGATGCTCGCCTGACGGAGTTTTTGTACAGCTAATGCCCTTAAGGAGCGCTCTTAAGGGCATTAGCTGTACAAAAACTCACGTGGTGGGAGCTGACACTGTGATGGTGACAGCATCCGAAAATGCAGCGCCAGCTTGCCAACCATCGCGTTTTTCGCGGTTCCAGGTCTGGCCTGCGACATCCACCTGCGTGATGGACAACGCCTTTGCATTCGCAACGGCCCAGTGGGCTACAGCCCAGGCTTGGGTGCCCGTCAGCTTCAGTTGTACCGTGCGGCCCTGGACGGTGGCCGCCTGGGTGCCGAACGCCGTCGTGAGTTCATCCACGACGGCGGCAGGGTCGCCTGCCGCTTCCGGCATGCGCAGTTCGCAGTTCAGTGACGACGCCGAATGTCCGGTCAGTGCGGATGCGAAGGCCCGGCCCATGGGCTCATGCTGGGCGTAGGCGCGGGGAAAGGCCGAGCGTTGGACTGCCTGGGCGGCCTGGGTGATTTCCATGGTCTCGTAGCCGGGCACCTTGACCAGGCCGTCGTAGAACGCGTTGCTCGCGTAGACCGGATCCATGATCTGCGCCTCGGTGCCCCAACCCTGTGAGGGCCTCTGCTGGAACAGGCCGCGGGAATCAGGGCCGGCGTCGTCACCGTAATTGATGTTGCGCAGCCTGGATTCCTGCATGGCAGTGGCCAAGGCAATGCTCGCGGCCCTGGGCGGCAGGCCACGTTTGACCGAGATGGCAGTGATGAGCGAAGCATTCGCAGCCTGGTCCGTGGCGAGCTCGTGGCTTTCGGAGCCGACGACGGCGGTGCAGCGCTCCGTGACCAGGGTCTCGGAGCGCTGCAGTACAGCGACGATCGCGTAGATGGCGCCTGCCACCAGGGCCAGAGCCAGCACCGCTACGATGGCGCGGCGGAACCGGCGCACGGATATCCTCCTGCTAGTTGGCGTGAAGCGCTTCGTTCAGCTCCACCGTCTGACCCTTGCGGGGGAGGACTTCCACGCCGCCGGTGGTGGAGTTGCGACGGAACAGCAAGTTGGGGACGCCGGAGAGTTCCACAGCCTTGATGATCTGGCTGGTGTCTTCGCCGTTTTCGTCTTTGGGGCCCGGGATGCGGACGCGGGTGCCCGCGGTGACGTACAGACCGGCTTCAACAACGGAATCATCTCCGATGCTGATGCCCACGCCGGAGTTGGCACCGAGGAGAACACGCTCACCCAAGGCAATCTTTTCCTTGCCGCCACCGGAGAGGGTGCCCATGATGGATGCGCCGCCACCGACGTCCGTACCGTCACCGGCCACGACGCCTGCGGAGATGCGGCCTTCCACCATGGAGGTGCCCAGGGTTCCGGCGTTGAAGTTCACGAAGCCTTCGTGCATCACCGTGGTGCCCTCGGCAAGGTGGGCACCCAAGCGGACGCGGTCGGCGTCGGCGATCCGCACGCCGGTGGGGACGACGTAGTCAACCATGCGGGGGAACTTGTCCACGCCGTAGACCACGACGTTGCCGCGCTTGCGCAGGCGGGCGCGGGTCAGCTCGAAACCGTCAACGGCGGCCGGACCGAAGTTGGTCCAGACCACGTTGGGGAGCTTTCCGAAGATGCCGTCCAGGTTGATGCTGTTCGGCTTGACCAGGCGGTGCGACAGGAGGTGCAGCCGGAGGTAGGCGTCGGCCGTGTCCGCGGGGGCGGCGTCGAGGTCGATCTGCGCGAAGACCACTTTCTGCTCGGTGCCGCGGTCGGCGTCCTTGCCCTCTTCTGCCAGTGCTGTGAGTGCGGGGTCGGCGTTGTCGACGTCACGCAGGGTCTCTGCGGCAACGCCCAGTGACGGTGCCGGGAACCAGACGTCCAGAACGGTTGCTTCCCCTGATGCCGAAGTGGCTATGGTGGCGAGGCCGAATCCGTAAGCTGATCGATCGTTGGTGGGCGCGTTTGCGGGCGCAGCGGAGGAAGCAGTTTCAGTCATGGGCCAAGTCTATCCAGCAGGCGGAGGTCGGCTGAAACGCGTCTCATGCCGGTGAAGTCGCATTTGTTGGCATTAAGCTGGACGGGTGACCCTGAACCCTGCTCCCGCCCTTCTTGACCTGCGCCAGGATGTTGCCCTGCTGACGGCCGCGATCATCGACTTCAACTCCGTCTCCGGCAACGAGACCGAACTGGCCGATGCCGTGGAGGCTGCCCTTCGCGCCATCCCTGCCTACACGGTGGTCCGCGATGGCGATGCCATTATTGCCCGGACCGAACTCGGGCGAGCTGAACGGGTGATCCTTGCCGGCCACCTGGACACTGTTCCCCTGCCCACCGTCGAGGGATCGCTCGGCACTGTACCGGCAACCTGGGAATCGGGCACGCCGGGGGAGGGTGTCCTGTACGGCCGCGGCACCACTGACATGAAGGGCGGCGTCGCAGTTCAACTCGCCCTTGCGGCAACACTGTTCGAAGACGGAGCGCAGCCGGACAAGGACGTCACCTTCGTCTTCTACGACCACGAGGAAGTGGAAGCGGTCAAGAGCGGCCTTGGCAGGTTGGTCCGCAACCACGGAGACCTGCTGAAGGGTGACTTCGCCATCCTTTTGGAGCCAACCCACGGCACGGTGGAAGGCGGCTGCAATGGAACCAGCCGTTTCGAGGCCACCACGCTCGGTGAGACGGCCCATTCCGCACGGGCCTGGATGGGAGTCAACGCCATCCACGCTGCAGCCCCGATTCTTGAACGCCTGGCTGCCTACGAGCCCAGGACCATCAACGTGGACGGCCTGGACTACCGTGAGAGCCTCAACGCGGTGAAGATCAACGGTGGAACCGCCGGCAACGTGATCCCGGACCGTTGCGTGGTGGAAATCAACTACCGCTTCGCCCCGGACAAGACCCCGGATGAGGCCGAGGCCCATGTCCGCGAACTCCTGGAAGGCTTCGACGTAGTCCGCACGGACGCTGCTGCCGGCGCGCGACCGGGACTGAACCACCCAGCGGCTGCTTCCTTTGTTGCCGCGGTGGGCGCCGAGCCGAAACCCAAATACGGATGGACCGACGTCGCGCGGTTCAGCGAGCTGGGAATCCCGGCGGTGAATTTCGGCCCCGGCGATCCGCTGCTGGCGCATAAGGACAACGAACACGTCGACGCCGACGCCATCCGTGAGTGCCTCCGTGCACTGAGGACGTGGTTGGCGCCGTCGGCATAACCTGCCCATGACGCGAAGGAGGCCCGCAGCCAGTTTGGCTGCGGGCCTTCTTCGCAGGGGAGTGCAAGACTTCCCAGCTGCCGCCGTGGGACCTCGTTGCATTGGCGTTCAAGCCACCGCTTGCGCCGATGAATGGTGCAGGGACATATTGCGGTCAGATCAATATCTACGTGTCCAGTGGGCTCGGTCCTGAAAGCATAAGCTCGAGGCCGTGCGTAACTATCTGATATCCGATTCATCAGCGTGAAAAACCCGGGATGCCGATTCTGGAAAGAATCGGCATCCCGGGTTTTTCGTTCTTGAGAGAGTTCGAGGTGCGTGAGACTACTTCTTGTCCGTGCCCGCTGCGTTGACTTGGAGATCCACCGTCTTGATGGCGGAGGCCATGCCGCCGGCTGCCTTCCTGGATCCGCGGCGTTCGATCCAAATGGCCAAGCGCGAAACGGAGAGGTTTATCAGGATGTAGATGGCTGCTCCGACAAAGAAGGCGGAGAACAGGAGGCTGGGCTCGAGGTCCGAAATGAGCTTCACCTTACGCAGGAGTTCCTCGTAGGCCACGATGTACCCGAGGGAAGTGTCCTTAAGGAGAACTACCAGCTGTGCCACCAACGAGGGCAGCATGCGCCGGATAGCCTGCGGAAACTCGATGCTCATTCGCGATTGAAAGCTGCGAAGACCAATCGCCAGGCCCGCTTCACGTTGCCCCTTCGGGAGGGACTGAATGCCGGCTCGCAGGATCTCAGCGAATATGGCTGCGTTATACAACACGAGGCCGCTGACAACGGCCACGAACGGGCTCGTGGCAAACACCAGCAGTACGAACAAGATCATGAGAACCACCGGCATGCCGCGGAGGAACTCGAGAACCACTTGTGTGGGAATACGTATCCACGGAATCAGTGATATTCGGAGCAGGCACAAGGCGACGCCCAACGGAAAAGCGATCACCGCGGCGACACCTGCGGCCTGCAGGGTGGCCAGCAGACCCAAGCCCAGCTGCGTCCAGACGTCCTTGGCGGATTCGTTGACGAAGACCTCCCATCGCGAGGCATTGAAGATGCCCTGCGAGGACAGGATGACGATGGCGCCGATCACTCCACCGAGGATAATGAGCGCGCCAATTACCGAGGCGACGAGGGACATGCGCCTGGCCTTGGGGCCGGGTACGTCATAGAGAACGGAAGTCATCGGGCAATCGCCACCTTTTTCTCGACGAAGTGGGCAAGAAGTCCGAGCGGCACAGTGATCAGGAGGTAGAAGAAGGCCACACCGATCAGGATCCACATGACTGCGTCGCCCCGGCTATTGGACAGCTGAAGGCCATAGCCGAAAAGTTCGAGTACGAAGAACGCGCCGGCAACGGATGAGTTCTTGACCAACGCGATCATGATGTTGATCAAGGGGGGTACAACGGTGCGGAGCGCCTGGGGCAGGACAACCAGCCCCAGGACCTGGGTGAACGTCATCCCGACGCTGCGTGCGGCTTCCGCCTGGCCCACGGGAACACTGTTGACGCCCGAGCGCACGGCTTCTGCGACAAATGCGGCGGTGTAGCTGCTGAGAGCAATGATTGCCGCGACTTCGAACTGTTCAAATTTGACGCCGAGACGGGGCAGCACAATGGCGGAAAAGAAGAAAATAATAGTGAGGGGAGTGTTCCTGGCGACTTCAACGTAGAACGTGCTGAAACCGCGCAGGGCGGCAACGGGCGACACGCGCATTGCTGCCAGGAGGGTGCCAATGATTAGGGCAATGACGCCCGAAACAACAGCTAGGAACAGGGTTCGGAGAAATCCGTCCCAATATTGGGGAAGGCTCTCGAAGATGGCGTCCATGGCTTCCTTCGTCTGTGGCGGAAAAAGGACTGAATCCTAAAGATGAAAGGCTGTCGCCGCCCCGGCAGGGGACGGCGACAGCCACCGGTTCTTTTAGTAGCGGTCGATCTTCGGCAGGTCGGGGACTGTCTTGATGACCTTGCCCGCGGTTGCTTCCCAGGCCTTCTTGTACGTGTCGTCCTTGGCGAATTCCTCCAGCTGGTCGTTGATCCAGTTGCGGAAGACAGTGTCGTCCTTCTTCAGGCCGATGCCGTAGGGCTCTTTTGTGAAGGTTTCTTCGGATGCCAGTTTGAAGGCATCCGGTTCCTTGTCGACGTAGCCCGCAAGGATCACATTGTCCGTTGTAACAGCGACAACCTGCTTATTGCGGAGCGGTTCCAGGCAAGCAGTGTAGTTGGCTGCCGGAACGAGTTCGGCGCCGTACTTGTCGACGATGGTTTTGGCAGGGGTGGAGCCCGTGACGGAGCAGACCTTCTTGCCCTTGACGTCCTCTGGCTTGGTAATGGAGTTGTCGTCCTTGTTTACCAGGAGAGCCTGGCCGGCTTCGTAGTACGGGCCCGCGAAGGAAACCTTTTCCTTGCGGGAGTCATTGATGGTGTAAGTCGCTATGACAAGGTCTACGCGGCCTTGTTCGATGAATGGTTCGCGGTTGGCCGACACGGTCTCCACCCATTCGATCTTGTCAGCGGCGATGCCCAGCTTGGCGGCGATTGCCTTGCCCATTTCAACGTCGAAACCGACAGGCTTGCCGTCCAGGCCCTTCTGGCCGAAGAGCGGCTGGTCGAACTTGGTGCCGATGGTGATCTTCTGTGCCTTGTTCAGCTTGTCCATGGTGGTACCGGCTTCGAAGCTCGCCGAGGCGACAGGGGGAGTGGTGGTGCTGCTGCCGCCACACGCGCTCAGCGTGAGGGCAAGAGCAGCAGAAGCGGCCACCAGGAGCGACTTCCTCCGGGTAATAAGAGACTTCATGGTGTTCCTTTCATTGGATGGCCGCCTTACGGCCGGGGGTGCGGGCTGTAAGGAGCTAGTGGGTCAGTAGCTTGGACAGGAAGTCCTTGGCGCGGTCGCTCTTCGGGTTGGTGAAGAACTCCTCAGGGGTTGCGTCTTCCACGATCTGGCCGTCGGCCATGAACACCACACGGTCGGCAGCCTTGCGGGCAAAGCCCATCTCGTGGGTCACCACGATCATGGTCATGCCTTCCTTGGCCAGTTGGATCATGACGTCCAGGACTTCATTGATCATTTCGGGGTCCAACGCGGACGTCGGCTCGTCGAACAGCATCACCTTGGGCTTCATGGCAAGGGCGCGGGCTATGGCCACACGCTGCTGCTGTCCGCCCGAAAGCTGTGCCGGCAGCTTCGGAGCCTGATGCCCGACACCTACACGCTCAAGGAGGGCCATGGCTTCCTTGTCCGCGGTGCCCTTGGCGACCTTCTTGACCTTGATCGGCCCAAGAGTGACGTTCTCAAGAATCGTCTTGTGGGCGAACAGGTTGAAGGACTGGAAAACCATTCCGACGTCGGCCCGCAGGTGGGCGAGGTCCTTGCCTTCTTCGGGAAGCTTCTTCCCGTCGATGGCGATATCGCCGTCGTCGATCGTTTCCAAACGGTTGATCGCACGGCACAGCGTGGACTTACCCGACCCGGAAGGTCCGATAACAACCACGACCTCGCCCTTCCGGACCTGGAGGTTGATGTCTTTCAGGACGTGCAATTGACCGTAGTGCTTGTTGACGCCGTTCAGGGAGACGAGGGCATCGCCGGACGCTTGAGTAGTCATACGAAGAATCTAGCGAACAAAGAAGCAAATATGACCACGGTCACGGCAAGTTCCTGAAGATCGTGACTGAACAGAAACCTCCTCCCCAGCCATATACCAGACTGCAATGCAAGCCGCGGGTCGCTGCGATGGAGCTGGCGTCCATAAGCGCTAGCCTTGGGCAATGAGCATCAGCCAGCACTCAATTCCCAACCCGGATGCCAACGGCCACGACAGGACCACCCACGTGCCCCTGCCTTCGGAGATTGCGCCCGCCAAGCACAAAGGCTCTTTGGAGCTTCGGCGCAAACAGGCGGATACGGGAATGTCGGACCAGCATTTGCTGGATACGAGCGGTGCCGGACAGTTCATCCATACCGATCCCTGGCGCGTTCTCCGGATCCAAAGCGAGTTCGTGGAAGGTTTCGGTGCCCTGGCCGACCTGGGCCCCGCAGTAAGTGTTTTTGGTTCCGCACGCACCAAGCCCGGGACCGAGTACTACGAGATGGCAGTGGATGTCGGGCGCAAACTTGCAGAGTCCGGGGTCGCAGTCATCACCGGCGGCGGTCCCGGTTCCATGGAGGCTGCGAACAAGGGCGCTGTCGAGGGCAACGGAGTCTCCGTAGGCCTGGGTATCGAGCTGCCGTTCGAACAGGGACTCAACCAGTGGGTGGACCTGGGGATCAACTTCAGGTACTTCTTCGCCCGGAAGACGATGTTCGTCAAATATGCGCAGGGCTTTGTGGTGCTGCCCGGCGGACTCGGAACCCTCGATGAACTCTTTGAAGCCATGGTCCTCGTCCAGACCCGCAAAGTGACCTCGTTCCCGATTGTCCTCCTGGGTGTTCGGTTCTGGGGACCCATGATCGAATGGATCCGGGAGACCTTGGTGGCAGAGGGCATGGTGTCCGAAAAGGACCTCGACCTGATCCAGTTGGTCGACGACCCGGCCGATGCCGTTCACCGGGTGCTTCACGGTGCCCCGCTTCCCACACCTACGGGCGAGCAGCGCCCCGAGTAGCAGCGTGTTTCTGGCACGATGGACACTGTGAGCTTTTTCCTGGTGTTTCTCGCGATTGTCCTGGTTGGTGCGGCGCTGTACCTCGGCGCCGGAATCGTCCGTGGGCGCACGATCGGTACGGGCCTCGATGATCCCGTTCCCAACCTGCCCCCGGTGCTGTTACCGGCCGAGGCGCGGCCGTCCGACGTCGACTCCCTGCGGTTCGCGTTGGGATTGCGCGGCTACCGGATGGACCAGGTGGACCAGGTCCTCGATGACCTTCGCGACCAGCTGCGGGCCAAGGACCTCGAAATCGAGAGGCTCAGCGCGCTCGTACGGGAGCGGCCCGGGGACGGCGATTCCGGCCGTACCGGGCAGTGACCGTCCAGACGCCGGCCCGGCACGGCGAAGGACCCGCTGCGAGGCTCTCCAGGGCCGCGGCGGATGCTGGGGCAAGGATGTCCGGTTGGCCCTGGTGGTTGCAGGTATCGCTGATCTTTGTGGCTGCCCGCCTGGTCAGTGCCTGCATCTTCATGGCGGCCGCGCTCCAGCAGGGAACCAACCCGTGGTTCCCACCGGCCCCCGACTACTGGAACTTCATCACGATCTGGGACGGACGCTGGTACCAACGGGCTGCCGATGACGGCTATCCCTCGGTCCTGCCGGTAGATGCCAACGGGGTAGTCAAGGAGAACGCCTGGGCGTTCTACGCTCTTTTCCCGCTCCTGGGACGAGGCCTCTCCGCCATGACCGGCCTTGGCACGCTCCAGGCCCTGACGGTTATCGCGATGGCTTCGGGGCTGGGCGCTGCCCTGGTGATCTTCAAGCTCTTCCGTGAATTCGCAGGGAAGCGCACGGCTTTGTGGGGCGTTGTTTTCGTCTCTACCTTCCCGGTGTCGCCTATTCTGCAAGTGCCCTATGCGGAATCGTTGAATCTGCTGCTGCTAGCGGCTTCATTGTTGCTGGTGGTCAGGCGCCGCTATCTGACAGCGATTCCCGTGGTCCTTCTGATGTGCCTGTCCAGGCCTACGGGCGTGCCCTTTGCCGCCATGGTGGGGTTGCTCCTGCTGTGGCGTTTGTGGGAGCGGTTCAGGCGGCCATCGACGGACACTGCTTCCTCCACGCGCAGCCTGGTTTCCCTGGCAGCGTTGGTGGTGGCAACGGGGATAGGCGCCCTCGCGTGGCCGGCCATAGCCTGGGCGGCGACCGGCGACCCGGCAGCCTATACGCGGACGGAAACGGCATGGCGGGGACACGATCTTGTGCCTTTCAAGCCGTGGTTCGACACCGGCCGGATGCTGTTCGGTCCCGTGCTTGGGGTCCTGGCGCCCTTTGTTTTCGCCGGTCTGTTCGTGCTGGTCATGATGTCCGCTCCGGTCCGGGCGTTGGGGACGGAACTACGGCTATGGTGTGCCTGCTACATGGGCTACCTCCTGGTCTTCCTGCACCCACAGACCAGCACCTTCCGGATGCTCCTGCCATTGTTCCCCCTGGCCCTGGCGGCAGCTGCGCTGTCAAAGTCGAAGGCATACCGGGGGACGGCAGTGGTGATGTTCGTCCTCCTCCAAATTGTCTGGGTGGTGTGGCTGTGGGCTTGGGCCCCGCTGCCCGGAGGAGGCGACTATCCGCCCTGACGTGGACCTTTGCCCGCGAACGCGAATATGTACAAAGCCCGGACAAATAGGCCGTTGATTTCGCTACGGGCGGGTAAGTACGGGATAATGGACCAAGAGCAAGGACAAAGCACCTAACAGTGCCCGGCCATGGCGGCCTCCCAAGCGGTGCCGCCGGCTGCAATTGCGACGCGGATCCAGCCCGGCCGGGTTGGGCGTGACTTGGGACAAATGGAGGGGATTTTCCTAATGGCGGCTATGAAACCACGGACTGGCGACGGCCCTATGGAAGTTACCAAAGAGGGACGCAGCCTCATCATGCGTGTGCCGCTCGAAGGTGGCGGACGGCTTGTGGTTGAGCTCAATGCCGCCGAAGCGGAAAACCTCAAGGAATGCCTCGTAGGTGTGACCGAATAGAGTTGCGAAGCAGGGCCCGGCGTGAGCTGGAGCCCTGCTTTTTGTTTAACCTGTGGGCGGGCCGGTCACCTTGCGGGGTGCCGGCGCCTCACAAGCGTCTACTTCTTGACGGCCACCAGAAGGCCATCGCCGGTGGGYAGCATCGCCGAAGCCAGCCGTTCGTCGTCGCGGATTGCCTTGCCGATCTGGCGCAGGACCACGGTAGTGGCGTCCCGCGCAGCCGGATTGGAGACGCGGTCTTTATCCAGGGCGTCGTTGATGACAAGCGTGCCACCGGATTTGAGCAAGCGGATCGCCTGCTCCACATATTTGGGAAAGTTCGGCTTGTCGGCGTCGATGAACACGAGGTCGTACGCTGAGTCGGTCAACCTCGGCAGGACATCCGCGGCACGTCCTGAGATGGTACGGGTGCGGTTGGCCGGGCTGCCGGACTCAAGGAACGCTTCCCTGGCGGCCTTGAGGTGTTCGACGTCAACGTCGATGGTGGTCAGGACGGCCTGGGGGCTCAGGCCACGCAGCAGGCAGACGCCGGACACTCCGGCTCCCGAGCCGACCTCCACCACTGTCTGCGCCTTGGAGGCCGCAGCGAGCACCGTCAGTACGGCGCCGACACCGGGACTGACGGGAGTTACCCCCAACTCGAAGGAACGCTCACGGGCGCGCAACATGACGTCATCCTCAGCCGGCAGATCTTCTGCGTAGGACCAGCTGCTTGACTTGTCGGCACTCATGAAGGGATTCGCTTTCCGCGGGTAGGGGTGTTTGTACCAGACTACTGTGTCTGCCCCCGCTGGACCGCCGTTGCCAAGCGCCCCGGCGCTGTGTCCGCCCATGTTTTCAGCCTTGCGGGAAAAACTATGTCCAGTCAGGAAATTCCCAGACAAACTTGGGATGATATTGCTCCGGTCATCCAAGAGGTGGGCGGCACCGAATAATCGGTGAACCACAGTTTGAGGGGAGTGGACGATGCCGGCATCCAATGCTGCGCCAGTCCTGACATCGGAGGGCCTCGAGGCAGCCACTGACTGGGTCATGCCCAGCTGGGAGGAAGTGGTTTCCAACCACTCCGCCAAAGTGTACCGCCTTGCCTACCGCCTGACAGGCAACAAGTTCGACGCCGAAGACCTCACCCAGGAGGTCTTCGTGAGGGTCTTCCGCTCGCTCGAAAACTTCAAGCCCGGAACACTGGATGGTTGGCTGCACCGCATCACCACCAACCTGTTCCTTGACCAGGCCCGCCGCAAGAGCCGGATCCGCTTCGACGCGCTTGCCGAGGACGCGGAATCACGGCTGCCCGGACGAGAGCCGGGCCCCGAACAGAGCTTCGAACACAACAACCTCGACCTCGACGTCCAGCGGGCACTGGAGGAACTCCCGCCCGACTTCCGCGCCGCCGTCGTGCTGTGCGATCTTGAAGGTCTTTCCTATGACGAGGTCGCAGAAGCCTTGGGTGTGAAGCTTGGCACCGTGAGGTCCCGTATCCACCGTGGCCGCACCATGCTTCGGGAGAAACTGGCCCACCGGGACCCCCGTCCGGCCGAGGCCCGGAAGCCGCGCCTTAAGATGCCCCGCATCGCAAGTATCCTCTAGGTTGTCGATGCCCCGACGTCCTCATCGCCCGGGAGCCTCGTACCGGCGAAAGTTGGCTTCGCTGCGCCATTCCCGGAGCCCGGAGCATGTGCAGGAATGTGCGAAATGCCGTGCCATGCAGCGCCAGGAGCGGCAGTACATTGAACGCCTCCGTGATGCTGCTGTGCCCGAGGCCAGCCATGACCTCGCAGCGAGGTTGATCCAGCACACCGAACGGCTCGCAAACCATCCCGGGCAGACCTTGGACTCAACCCCGCCGGTGAATGGAATCCGTCGGGGTCTCAGGATCACGGCCATTGCTGCCGGCACCTTGACGGTCTCCGCTGCAGCCCTGGCCGCCTCGGCCTTTGTCGTGGCCGGGGACGAGCAGCCGCAGGCGTTCGTGGAAACCAACGACGCCGGCGTACTCGCCGGGGCGTGGACGGGTGGGCAAATGGAGTCCGCCGTAGCGCCGGCATTCCGGGCCGGGAGCACAGTTACCCTCAGTTCCGCCCAACTGGATGCCCTCAGGGAGGAAGGTTGGGCATGCCCTGAGCTGGCCGGAATGGGCTTCAGCGTCGTGTCCGCGCAGGCCACCATGGTCAACGGCCATCCGGCCGTGGAGATCAGGCTGGAGCACAACGGTCATTTCGCCACGATTGTGGAGGAGCACCGGCCCGCGGGGCAGGATCCGCAGGAACAGTCGACGACGGCGCAGCTCTCGGTCACGCAAGGAACCCCATGGAAAGCCGTCTACTCCACGCAGGCAGCTGTGATCAGCTATGCTTCCGACCTTCCGGCAGAGAGTGCTGATGACGCTGTCCCGGAGATAGTCCGGGCCGGTGATTCCGTATCGGAGGCTCCCCGCGTACGGGGCTCGGAGACTTGGTACCCCAGGCTGCTTCGCGGTCTTCAGACCCTTCTTCGCCCCGCTGGTTTATGAGCGGCACCACAGACAAGGTAATCTTCGTAGCGTGCTTGGAATCAACGGCCCGGAGTTCATACTCCTTCTGATTATCGGCGTACTCGTCATCGGTCCCAGCCGTTTGCCCGAATACACTCAAAAGCTGGCCAATCTGGTCAAAGAAGTGCGGCGGATGGCTTCCGGCGCCCGCGAGCAGATCAAAGAAGAAGTCGGCATCGACATCGATGAAGTCGACTGGAAGAAATACGATCCCCGTCAGTACGATCCCCGGCGCATCATCAAGGATGCCCTGCTGGACGATGACACCAAACCGGTCAGCGCAGGAGGACCGGCAGCCGCGGCCACCGCTGCTTCCGCTATTGCCGAAGAGGCCAAGCCCAAGGCTCCTGTAAGGGTCATCGAGAGGCTCGCCGAAGGCGAAGCCGCTCCTTTCGACACTGAGGCAACCTAAGGCAATAGCCTGCACGGCTTCCCGTGGACCACCGTGGTGGTGCCTGCTGCCCACAGATGCTAGCGGGGCTCGATTCCCAACGACATGCCCGACAACCCGCGTGGCCGGGAGGCCAGGGCCGCGGCAACTCCTTCCATGGCCTTGGCAGCGGCAGTATCGGGCGCTGCCAGGACGACGGGCTTCCCTGCGTCCCCACCCTCGCGCAAACGGATATCCAACGGTATCTGCCCCAGCAAGGGAACGTCGTGGCCTACGGCTGCGCTCAATCTCTCAGCTAGGATGGCGCCTCCGCCGCTTCCAAACAGTTCCATACGACCGCCGTCGGGCATTTCCAGGAACGACATGTTCTCGATCACGCCGGCCACTTTCTGCCCGGTCTGCGTGGCGATGGTTCCGGCGCGTTCGGCGACATCGGCTGCCGCTGCCTGGGGCGTGGTGACCACCAGGATCTCCGCGTTCGGCAGCAGCTGTGCCACAGAGATTGCGATATCGCCCGTGCCCGGAGGCAAATCGAGGAAGAGTGCATCGAGATCACCGAAGTACACGTCGGTGAGGAACTGTTCCAGGGCGCGGTGCAGCATGGGACCACGCCAGGCCACAGGCTGGTTGCCTTCGACGAACATGCCGATCGAGATGACCTTCACGCCGTAGGCCACGGGAGGCAGGATCATGTCATCCACCTGTGTGGGCTTCTGGGTGATACCCATCAGGGCCGGCACGGAGAAGCCATGGACGTCCGCGTCCACAACTCCCACCCGGAGGCCCTGGGCCGCCAGGGCACAGGCAAGATTGACGGTGACGGAGGACTTGCCCACCCCGCCTTTTCCACTTGCCACGGCGTACACCTTGGTCAACGAACCCGGTTTGGCGAACGGAATGCCGCGCTGGCCACCCGGGCCGCGGAGCTTTTCCTTGAGGGCTTCACGCTGGGCCGGAGTCATGACTTTCAGTTCCACGTCTACGCCGGTAACACCATCCACCCCCATCAGGGCGTCGGTCGCGTCCTGGGTGATGGTTTCGCGCAGCGGGCATCCGGCAATCGTCAGCAGGACGGCAACATGGACCATCCCGTCGTCGTCGGAAGAGACTGATTCCAGCATTCCCAGTTCCGTGATGGGGCGCCGGAGCTCGGGATCAATAACCGTTGCCAGGGCAGCGTGCAGCGCCTCGGCAGTTGCGGTGCTCATAACGTTCAGGCCCGGCTTTCAGGGGTGTCTGGGGATGGCTTGGCGGTGGAATGCTGGGGTCCGGCGGCCCGCGGAGGCCGTACCTTGGGGATCTGCTGGGTGCGGGGTCCACGGGACTTGTCCCGCTTCTCCTTCAGCTTCTCCTTGACCTTCTCCCCGGGTGACTCCGTGCCGTCGGCGGAGGCTTCGCTTTCGCGGAGTTCTTCCTGGGCGTCGATGATGTCCTCAAGCAAGCTGCGGAGCTCGGCCCGGACGTAGTCGCGGGTGGCTACCTCGCGCAAGGCGATGCGGAGTGAGGCAAGTTCCCTCGTGAGGTACTCGGTGTCGGAGAGGTTCCGTTCAGCGCGCTGGCGGTCCTGCTGGAGCGAGACACGGTCGCGGTCATCCTGCCGGTTCTGGGCAAGCAGGAGCAGTGGTGCGGCATAGGAAGCCTGCAGCGACAACATCAGGGTCAGCAGGGTGAAGCCCAACTCCATGCGGTCGAATTGCCACTCCGTGGGCGCAAACGAGTTCCAAGCGAGCCAGAACACACAAAACACGGTCATGTACACCAGGAACGTTGGCGTACCCATGAATCGGGCAAAACCCTCTGTTGCATTGCCGAAAGCGTCAGGATTGGGGGAGAACTTGGGGAGGATCCGTTGACGGCCACTCAGTGGCGTATCCAGGCTGCTGCCCGGGCGTGCCGTGCCACGGGGGGATCGGGTGCCGTTGTTGTCAGCCAATGCGGCCTCCAAGTTTCCTTATCGGGGCATCGTCCTCGTGGGCGCGCCAATCATCCGGTAACAAGTGATCCAGCACGTCATCAACAGTCACCGCCCCCACGAGGCGGCCGTCGTCGTCTACGACTGGAAGCGAATTCAGGTTGTACGTTGCCAGTGTCCGGGCGACCTCGCTGATGTGGGCCTGGTCCGAAAGAGGTTCCAGGTTCTTGTCCACGAGGTTGCCCAGGGGCTCCGGCGGGGGGAACCGCAGCAGTTGCTGTATATGCACCACACCGAGGAACCGTCCGGTGGGCGTCTCCAGGGGCGGGCGTGCAATGAAAATGGAGGAGGCCAGCGCCGGCGACAGTTCCTCGCGGCGGACGTGCGCAAGGGCTTCGGCCACGGTGGCTTCCGGGGGGAGGATGACCGGAACAGGAGTCATCAAACCACCGGCGGTGTCTTCGTCGTATTCCAGGAGGCGGCGCACGTCTTCGGCTTCCTGGGGTTCCATCAGCTGCAGCAGCTCTTCTGCTTGGGCGGAAGGGAGCTCGGCAAGGAGGTCGGCGGCGTCGTCCGGGTCCATCTCTTCAAGGACGTCGGCCGCCCGCTCCACGTCCAGCGCAGAGAGGATGGTGACCTGGTCGTCTTCCGGGAGCTCCTGGAGGACGTCGGCGAGCCGCTCGTCCTGGAGTTCACTGGCGACTTCAAAACGCCGCTTATCACTCATCTCCTGCAGGGCTTCGGCGAAGTCAGCAGGTTTGAGGTCTTCGTGCGTGGCAACGAACTGGGTGGCGGCCTGGGGTTCGTTGTGGCCCCCGGTTTGGGCGTCGGCCCAATCGATGATCAGGGTCTCGTTCCGGCGGAGCCTGCTCAGGGGGGAGAGCGAGTGACCACGGCGTACGAACAGCTTGCTCACGAACCAGTCCTTGGAGCGGTGCTGGTCCATGGCGATGTCTTCAATGGTGGCGTCGCCACTGCCATCGGCCAGCGTCACCCTGCGGTCGAACATCTCGGCCACCACGAGTGTTTCGGCACCACGCTGCTCGAAGCGCCGCAGGTTCACCAGCCCGGTGCAGATGATCTGGGTCTGGTCGATGGAGGTAATGCGCGTCATGGGGACGAAGACCCGCTTCTTGCCGGGAACCTCGACGACGATGCCGACGACGTGGGGTGCGCCGCGGGTCCCGCGGGAGAGCACCACGACGTCCCGCAACCGGCCCAGACGATCGCCCAGGGGGTCGAAGACGTCCAAGCCCAGAAGGCGCGCCACGAAGACGCGAGAAGGATGTGTGCTCATGTTTACAGGCTACCGAGTCTGCTCTCTTTTAGCTGAATTCCAGCCGCTTCACATGTCCATGGGACACAATGGGGCTATGTCTAACATTTTTGGTGCCCCCAAAGCCATTGAGGAATCCCGCAGCGTCCCCCAAGGCGACACCGTGGGTTCATATACCTCTTATTTGGATGCCCAGAAGGCGGTGGACTACCTTGCGGACCAGCAGTTCCCGGTTCAGCTGGTGTCGATCGTGGGCAACGACCTCAAAATGGTGGAGCGGGTGACCGGTCGCCTGAGCTACCCGAGGGTGGCGTTGTCCGGTGCGCTGAGCGGAATGTGGTTCGGCCTGTTCGTTGGCGTCATGCTCTCCTTCTTCACTCCTGCCGGTGGTCCGTTCTCCATCATTACCTCAGTGCTGATGGGTGCGGCCTTCTTCATGTTGTTCGGCATCGTCACCTATGCCATGCAGCGCGGCAAGCGGGACTTCACCTCCACCAGCCAGGTGGTGGCCACGAACTATGACGTCATTGTGGCCCAGGAGGCAGCCCACGAGGCACGCCGCTTGCTTCAGCAGCTCCCCATGAATCCGTCACAGGCCGCCACCGCCCAGACCAGCAACTACACCCCGCAGAATCCTCCGTTCCAGCAGCCGGGCCAAGCCCCGGAGCGCCCCTCCACGTGGAACGACCCCTACGGCCAGCGCGGTCCCGACGCAGCTCAGCCTGCAGCCCAGGGTCAGCCCGGGAACCCGGAAGGGACCCCCGCAGGTCCTGCCCCTGCTGCGCAGAACCCGAAGCCGGCAGCTGTCCGTTATCCGGATCTGCCCGATGGCCGTCCGCAGTACGGAGTCAGGGTCACCGAGGGACAGAACAATGCACCCCGGGACGACTCGCAGCAGTCGGGCCACGAAGGCTCCACCAAGGAGTAGTCACTGACAGGGCACTGAACAACAGGGCACCTACAAACAGGGAAGGCCACCGGATCACCGGTGGCCTTCCCTGTTTGTTTCGTCTTGGAAGGGCTTTAGCCCTGCGCGTCCTGATAGATGCCCGCCATCCAGGATTCGACGTCGTCAGCCTTGCGCGGCAGTGCGGCGCTGAGGTTGACGGGGCCGTCGGCGGTCATCAGGATGTCGTCTTCGATCCGGACACCGATCCCGCGGTATTCCTCCGGGATGGCCAGGTCCTCTTCCTTGAAGTAAAGGCCCGGTTCGATGGTGAAGACCATTCCCTCAGTGAGGACGCCATCGAGGTAGAGCTCCCTTTTTGCCTGGGCGCAGTCGTGGACGTCCAGGCCCAGGTGGTGGCTGGTGCCGTGCGGCATCCAGCGTCGGTGCTGCTGGCCTTCGGGGCTGATGGCTTCCTCGACGGATACGGGCAGCAGGCCCCATTCGGCCAGGCGCTCGGCCAGGACGGTGGTGGCCGCGGTGTGGATGTCGCGGAACTTCACGCCGGGCTGCGCGGCTGCGAAGCCGGCGTCGGCGGCATCGAGCACTGCTTCGTAGACTTTGCGCTGGACATCGGTGAAGGTGCCGGTGGCCGGCATCGTCCGGGTGACATCAGCGGTGTACAGCGAATCAGCTTCCACGCCTGCGTCGAGGAGAAGGAGCTCGCCGGCGTTCACGGTCCCCGAATTGCGGGTCCAGTGCAGCACCGTGGCGTTGTTGCCGGACGCTGCAATGGTGTCGTAACCGAGTTCGTTGCCTTCTTCGCGGGCACGGGCGAAGAAAGCACCTTCAACAACGCGCTCGCCGCGCTTGTGCGTGAGGGCGCGGGGAAGTGCGCGGACGACGTCGGCGAAGCCTTCGACGGTGGCTGCCACCGCGATCTTCATCTGCTCGATTTCCCATTCGTCCTTGATGAGGCGCAGCTCGGAGAGGGCTTCGCTGAGCTTCTCGTCCAAGGCATCCAGTTCGCCGAGGTCCAGGTTTTCGGGATCCTTCGCCGTGTTGTAACGGGCAGTATCCACCAGGGCGTCGATGTTCTCGTCCACCTTGCGGACGAGGCGGATGGAGATACCGCCGATTTCCGGGGCGCCCACGTTCTTGGTGATGGCCATTTCGAGTTCGGCGATGTGTGCCGTGGGAAGGCCCAGGCGTGCTTCGAACTCGGCAAGCGTCGGGCGGGCACCGATCCAGAACTCACCGGCTCGGGAGTCGGCGTAGAACTGTTCGGTGTCGCGGCCCGCCAACGGACGGAAGTAGAGCGTGGCAGTGTGGTGACCGCCGTCGTCGCCCTTTCCTTCGGCTACCGGCTCAAGGATGAGGACGGCGTCCGGCTCGTGGTCCACGCCCAGGCCGGTCAGGTGCGCGAAACCGGAGTGGGGGCGGAAGCGGTAGTCGCAGTCATTCGAGCGGACCTTCAGCGGTCCGGCCGGGATGACAAGCCGTTCGCCTTTGAACAGTTCGGAGATGGTACGACGGCGGCGTGCAGCGTGGTCTGCAACGGCGTCCCGCGCAGGGGTCACCTGCGGGGCCGGCGCCCAGTTGCTGGCCATGAATGCTTTGAAGGCATCGGACGTGGGCCTCTGTGAGCGGTTGTTGACGCGCTCCTGCAGCGGCTGGGAAGTTGTGGAGTCCATGTTTTGGGTGTTTTCGGCATCGTTCACCGTTACATCGTCCCACCAGTTCCTTGAGGAGGCCAACGGCGCAACACTCCAAGCGGCCCCGCATCCCATAGGCTGGGAAAGTGAGGATAGACCTGCATGCGCACTCCAATGTTTCCGACGGAACCGAGACACCGGCCGGCGTGATCGTTTCCGCCGTGGCCGCCGGTCTCGACGCCGTAGCCCTGACGGACCACGACTCAACGGACGGGTGGGAATCTGCGTCGGCCGCTGCCAGGGAACATGGCGTTGCGTTCGTTCCCGGCATGGAGATTTCCTGCCGGACCGAGGAAGGGATCAGCGTCCACCTCCTCAGCTACCTTCACGACCCCGCGCACGAGGGACTGCTCGAGGAAATTACGAAGTCCAAGGATGCCCGGCTGACCCGGGCCGAACATATGGTGACGTTGTTGTCCGAGGATTACCCGCTGACGTGGGACGACGTCATCCACCACGTGGCGCCGGGCGCGACTGTCGGTCGCCCGCACATCGCTGATGCCCTGGTGGCGGCGGGAGTTGTTGCGGATCGGACGGAGGCCTTCACCTCCATCCTCACGTCTCATTCGCGCTACTTCGTGCAGCACTATGCACCCAACCCGGCCCTCGCCGTCGAGCTTGTCCGGGCGGCAGGCGGTGTTCCTGTCTTCGCGCATCCCGTGGCCTCGTCGAGGGGGCGCATCGTGGGGGAGCGGACCTACCGGGACATGATCGACGCCGGATTGCTGGGACTTGAAGTGGAGCATCGGGACAACCCTGAGGAGGGTAGGGCGTTCCTGCGCGGCCTCGCCGCAGAGCACGGGCTGTTGATGACCGGATCCTCGGACTACCACGGAGCGGGCAAACCGAACTTGCTGGGGGAGAATACGACGTCGCCGGAGGTCTTGGCACGGATAGAGGAGTTGGCATCAGGCAGCACGGTGGTTCGGTGAAGGGGGCCCGCTGATGGACCTGCAGTTGCTCGCCTCCGTGATCGTCACCCTGTTCGTGATCATGGATCCGCCGGGAACCGTGCCGATTTTCATGTCGTTGACGGCCCGGCTTTCCGCGAAGGACCGCAATCGTTCGGCATTCCAAGCCCTTCTGGTAGCCACCGGCGTGATCGTGGTGTTCGCGATCTTCGGCCAGTCCATCCTGAACTACATGCACATCTCACTGGCAGCACTACAGGGCGCCGGTGGCCTGCTCCTGGTGCTGATAGCCCTGCAGTTGCTGACAGGCTCCACCAGCGGGGAAGAGAATGCTGCCAAATACAAGAACGTGGCTTTCGTGCCGCTGGGAACGCCGCTCATGGCCGGCCCGGGCGCGATTGTCGCCGTGATGGTGTTCGTTCAGCAGTCCAGCCAGCTGGCGGAGTATCTGGCTGTTGGGCTGGGCATCGCGGTGGTTTTGGCCTCCCTGTACCTGGCCATGCGGTTCGCGGGCGTGGTGCAGCGGGTGCTGGGCGAGAACGGGGTTGAGCTGGTGACCAGGATCGCCGGTCTGTTGCTTTCAGCCATCGCTGTGCAGATGATCGCCGACTCCGTGACGGCATTCGTGAAAGGTGTGGCCTGAGAATCGCTCAGGACAACCAGCCACTAAGCCGGGCCTAGAGGCCGGTTGGCAGCAGCTCGTGGAATCCGGCTTTGCTGCCCAGGCGTTTCCGCATGACCTCGATGGCCTGTTCGTTCTGGTCCACGCACACAAAGTTGCGGCCCAGCTTCGCAGCTACTGCACCCAGGGTCCCGGAACCTGCGAAGAAATCAAGGCACCAGTCGCCTTCGCGGCTCGATGCGGAGACGATCCTGCGCACCAGCCCTTCGGGCTTCTGGGTGGGGTAGCCGGTCTTTTCGCGGCCGGTGGGGGAGACAATGGTGTGCCACCACACGTCCGTCGGCAATTTGCCGCGTTCGCGTTTGGCGGGAGTGACCAGACCCGGTGCCATGTACGGTTCCCGGTCCACTTCTGCGTTGTCGAAGTGGTACTTGGCGGGGTTCTTCACGTACACCAGGATGTTGTCGTGCTTGGTGGGCCAACGGTTCTTGGCGCGGGCACCGTAATCGTAGGCCCAGATGATCTCGTTGAGGAAGCATTCCCGGCCGAAGATGGCGTCGAGCATCACCTTGGCGTAGTGCACTTCCCGGTAGTCCAAATGCAGGTACAAAGTGCCGTCATCGGCCAGGAGACGCCAGGCTTCCACGAGTTTGGGTTCCAGGAAGGACCAGTAATCGCTGAACGCGTCGTCGTAGCTGTGGAGGGCGCCCTTGATGGTGTCATACGAACGGCCCTTGAAGCCGACGCGGTCGCCGTCGCCGTCGGCGTTGCGGACCATGCGGGTTTCCTGCCGCCGCTGGACCCGGCCCGTGTTGAAGGGCGGATCCACGTAAATGAGTGTGAAGGCGCCGTCCGGCAGCGTTGGAAGGAATTCCGCGTTGTCCGCGTGCACCACCATGTTGCCGCCGTCCGGCGCCCAAACAGTTTCAGTCATCGACGGTTTTAGGCCTCGGTGTTGCCTGGCTGGGCAGCAGCCGTCTCGCCGGACACCACTTCGCCGTTGCGGCGGCGCGTGCGGGTGCGGCGAGTGCGGGCAGGCTTATCGGCGTTGTCTGCGGGGGCGTTGCGCGAGTCTGCCGCGCCGGAGGCCGGAGCTGCGTCGCCTTCAGAGGTACGACGACGACGGGTGCGGTTGCTTCCGCCCTCGCCACGGGATTCGCTGGAGCCACGGGATTCGCTGGAGCCGCCGGACTTACCGGAGCGGCCGCGGCCGCCGTCGCGCTTTCCGTCACGTCCGCCGTCGCGGCCGGAACCGCCCGAACGTGCGTTCTTCTTGCCGGTCTCGCCCAGGTCTTCAAGGACCTCGGCGTCAACGCCTGCCAGGACGCGCTTGTTGCGGGGCAAACGGCCCTTGGTGCCCTCGGGGATGTCGAGGTCACTGTAGAGGTGCGGTGAGGACGAGTAGGTCTCAACGGGCTCCGGAACACTGAGTCCCAGGGCCTTGTTGATCAGGCCCCAGCGCGGCATGTCGTCCCAGTCGACGAACGTGACGGCGGTGCCCTTGTTGCCGGCGCGGCCGGTACGGCCCACGCGGTGCAGGTAGATCTTTTCGTCTTCGACGCACTGGTAGTTGATCACGTGCGTTACGTCGTCGACGTCGATGCCGCGGGCCGCGACGTCGGTGGCGACGAGGACGTCCACCTTGTTGTTGCGGAACGCACGCAGAGCCTGCTCGCGTGCACCTTGGCCGAGGTCGCCGTGGATGGCGGCGGCAGCGAAGCCGCGGTCAACCAGTTCCTCGGCAACCTTCGCTGCCGTGCGCTTGGTCTTGGTGAAGATGATGGTCCTGCCGCGGCCGCGTGCCTGCAGGATGCGTGCCACTACCTCGGTTTTGTCCATGGCGTGAGCACGGTAGATGAGCTGGCGGATATCGCGCTTGGTCAAGCCCTCATCGTTCGGGTCGGCTGCCCGGATGTGGGTGGGCTGCGTCATGTACCGGCGGGCCATGGCGATAACCGGGCCGGGCATGGTGGCGGAGAAGAGCAGCGTCTGACGGACTGCGGGGGTGCCGGCGATCAGGGTCTCGACGTCCGGTAGGAAGCCCAGGTCCAGCATTTCGTCGGCTTCGTCGAGAATGACCATCTTGACGTTCTTGAGGCTCAGGTGCTTTTGCTTGTAGAGGTCGATCAGGCGCCCGGGCGTGCCCACGACGATTTCGACGCCCTTCTGCAGCGCATCGACCTGCGGCTCGTAGGCGCGTCCACCGTAAATGGTGGCGATACGGGCGTTCCGCTTGCGCGAGGCTGCCTGGAGGTCGTTGGCAACCTGTACGGCGAGTTCACGCGTGGGAACGATCACCAGGGCCTGGGGAGCGCCTGGAACAGCGAGCTTCTCAAAGCCTGCGTCGTCCCGGCCGACAACGCGCTGCAGGGCGGGGATACCGAAGCCCAGCGTCTTGCCGGTGCCGGTCTTTGCCTGGCCGATGATGTCGTGGCCGCTCAATGCGACCGGGAGGGTCATGGCCTGGATGGGGAAGGGGTGCGTGATACCGGCGTCGGCCAAGGACTCGACGATGTCGGCGCGGACGTTGAAGTCCGCAAACGACTTTTCCTCGATCTCATGGGGCGTCTCATCCGAGATGATCGTTTCCTCGGGTTCGATGGATTCAGTTCCGGTGGAGTCCGTCAGGACTTCATGGGTGTGCAATTCACTCACAGGGAGTTTCCTTATTCATTTGGGCATTGGCGCTGCATGCTCAACGGGGGCGGCGGAGCCGTACCGGAGCAGAACGGGCGCGCAAGCAAGTCCAGTGGAAGCCGATCGCGGGCTATCTAAGTACTGGCACTGGTGACCAGTTGGTACATCTCAAGATCGCGTAGGGGCGGGCTTGTTGAGTTCAAAAATTAACTGAATCAACGACCGGGCATCCATTACTACAGGGCCAGTCTATCCTCTGGGAGCCATAAAGCCCGGATCGTCGCGTGATGCGCGTCAGTTCAGAAGCTCGAACCTGATTTCACGGCTGGCGATTTCCGCCCTGACGAGACGCACCCTGACCTTGGTGCCGGACTCAAGTTCGCCGTCACACCTTGCGGTGACGGCAGGTTCTGCGATCTGGACGATACCGGACGGTCCACTGCCGTTTCCGTTGCCCTTGCCGGTGCCATTGCCGTTGTTGCTGTTTCCGTTGCCGTTCTGCGGCTTGGAACCGGAAATCACTACGGCGTCGAACTCCTGGCCTACGTGGTTGGCCACCAGTGCTGCTTCCACCGTGTCCAAGGCAGCGCGTTCAAGCCTGCCTGCCAATTGGTCGGAGGCTCCCATGATCTCGGGCAAGGAAGGCAACGCCTCGCGGACCCAGCGCGGAATTTCCTTGTTGTTGCACAGGGCATCGCAGATCACCAGGACGAAGCGGTCGATGAGCCGCCGCAGCGGAGCCGTGGTGTGGGCATAGGGCGCGCCGATGGCTGCCTGGATCACCGTCTCCGGCACTTCGCCGTCGAACGGGGTGTATCCGGCACCCCTGAACAACATCCCGGCGGAGTGCAGGATGGCGAGCTGCTTGGGATCGGAGGCGTCCAGGGTCCGCAGGTACTCTCCGTAGGTGACCTGGCCGTCCCACGGTTTGCCCAAGGCCACGGTTTGCCGCTTGAAGTGTTGCAAGGACCTCTCATCGGGGGCGGGCATGGTCCGCAGGATGCCGACTTTTCCGTCCAGCATGAGCCGGGCCGCGGCCATGCCCGTCATGAGGGAGATCTGCGCGTTCCAGTCCTCCACCGGTAGTGACGGTGCTGCAACGATCCTGTACCCGCCGCCGTCGGTCGCCTGGACGATTTCCTGCTCGGGCATGTTGAGGCTTGCCCCACCACGGAGCCTCTCAAGTTCGACCCGTTTCAGTCCGACTTCCTTGAGGAGCTGCAGTACGGGCGGTGCCGAGCCGTCGTCGATCTGTTGCTGGGCTCCTTTATAGCTGAGTTTGGCGCGGCTGCGGACCGTGGCACGGGCGACGGAAACATTGACCACTTCCGCGTTGGCATCGAGGTCGAAATCCCAGACGAACGCACCACAGTCCTGATCGGCGAGCAGGCTGCCTGCGTTTTCGCTGATGATCTCCGGGTGCAAGGGGATGCGGCCGTCCGGAGCGTAGAACGTCTGGCCGCGGTGCCGGGTTTCGGCATCCAGCGCCCCGCCGGGAGCCACGAAAGACGGCACGTCGGCGATCGCGTAGAGAACCTTGTACCCCTCGCCGGCGCGATCAATGAACAGGGCTTGGTCAAGGTCCGTTGACGTTGCGGGGTCGATGGTCAGGAAAGGGACGTGCTTGAGGTCGCGATCGGGCAGGCGGAGGGATTCGACGGCGTCCCGTGCCTCCCGGACGGCATCAACCGGATAGTCGCCGGGCAGCTCCAGCTCCGTCCGGAGGGCCGCGAAAGCCGCTGCGAGCTGGTCCGATGAGTCGTCGACGTTGGGCGCTATCCGATGATGTGACACGAAAATCAGGGTAGCCCGAAACCGGCAGATAGTCTTGGACGCTTCCGGCTCCAAGCGACGCTGTCAGTGCGGCGGATGGCCAGCTGTTGCTGGCCATTAGCTTCTTGGCGGCCCGGGGAGGCAGGCGGTGGGGCGGTCGACGGCAGCCATCAACACCCCCGTAGCCCATTTGGGCCTGTTACCGTCTAAGGTATAAAGACGGTAACAAGGAAGGGGCAAGCTATGAGCGATTGGTCGCTACCCGAGCGGTTCGACGTCGGCGACGGTACGGTGCGATGGAACTCGGTCGGCGAGGGCCCGGCTCTCGTTCTGATGCACGGCACACCCTTCTCGTCGTACATCTGGCGAGACATCGCCCCGGTGCTTGCTCGTGATCACCGGGTCTACGTCTGGGACATGCTCGGATTCGGACAGTCGACCCGCACCGCGCCGGATGTGAGCCTCCGGCAGCAGGCGACGATCTTCGTCGAACTCCTCGAGCACTGGGGGGTCTCAGCGCCTCGGGTCGTGGCGCACGACGTCGGCGGCGCGGTCGCGCTGCGGGCGACGCTCCTGCACGACGTGAACTTCGAGTCGCTCACGCTCATCGATGCCGCGACGGTGAGTGGTTGGGGCGCCGGCGGGTTCTTCCAAACCGTCCACCAGCACCCCGAGGCCTTCGAGGCGCTCCCCGACTGGGCTAGCGCTGCCCTGATCGACGCCAAGATCCGGTCCGGCAGTCACGTGGGTCTGCGTGCAGACGCCCTGGCTTCGTACACGGGCCAGTGGGCGGGTGCGGAAGGGGCACGGGCGTTCTACCGGCAGTACACCCAAGGCGGCGAGGAGAACACCGACGAGCTACAGGATCGACTCCGGCTGTTGGACATCCCGATCCACGTGGTCTGGGGCTCGGAAGATGCGTGGCTGGGTGTCGACTACGCCCATCGGCTCGTCACGGCACTTCCGGATCACGCGCGGTTCTCGATCATCGAGGGAGCCGGGCACATGGTGCCGGAGGATCGGCCCGGCGAACTCCTCAGTCTGCTGAGCGCGTGAACGCCGTGCAGTCCGCCGTGCCCGAGGAGCTGCGTGTCGTCGTGGAGTTTTGCAACAGCGCCACACTGCTGCACGGCACCGACGCGCTGGCGACCATCCGTGACGGGCGGGAGTGGCTGGTCCGGCATGGATGGGGCGGCGAGCCCACGCTCGAGCATCTCATCTCGTTGCGCGACGCCCGCGAGGTCATGCGCGCGTTCCTGGCCGACCGTACCGACACGGCAGCGCGATCCGCCCTGAACCAGCTCGCTCAGGAGCACTGGGCAGGCCCCCACGTCGACGACGACGGGCGGCTCGCGCTGACCCCGTCGGCCGGCCTGCCGGTCTCGCCGGCGGGAGCAGCGGTCGGGGCGCTCCTGCTCCACGGCTTGACCGGCTCGGGGCAGCGGCTCAGGACCTGCGCGTCGGAAGCGTGCAGGTGGGTGTTCTACGACAGTTCACGGTCCAGGACCCGGACCTGGTGCGACATGAACACGTGCGGGGCGCGGAGCAAGATGCGCCAGTACCGYGATCGGCTCACCTGAATCTGATCCGATCCGGTGGGTGGGCTGCGGCATCTGCAAGCCCCGACTCACCCCTGTCGCCACAACCTGCCGATACCCCGACGGTCTGCGTGCCTGGGACTGTTGTGTGGAGAACCGTTACGCGGCGGCGTCCAGGGCTTCGAGCAGCGACTTGGCTGCCGCCGTCGGATCTTCCGCCTCGGTAATGGCGCGAACGACGACGATACGGCTGGCGCCCGCAGCGAGCACCTGCTCGACGTTGCCGAGATCGATTCCGCCGATCGCAAACCACGGCACCTCCACGGCGCCGCCGGTGGTCTCCTCCGCGCGCCTGATCGCTTCCGCGGCATATGTGACCAGGCCGGTTCCCACCGCTTCGCGGCCGGGTTTGGTGGGGGTCGCCCAGACGGGACCAACGCAGAAATAGTCCAGCCCAGGCTCGCCCGGCGAAGCCGTGATCGCGGCATTTACCTGCTCAGGCGTATGGGTGGAGAGACCAATCGAAGCGGGGCGGGGAAGGAACGTGCGGGCAATCTCCAGCGGGAGGTCCTTCTGGCCCACATGGAACACCGGAGCCCCGGAAACACTGGCAATATCGGCCCGGTCGTTGACCGCCCAGAGCCGCCCGTGCCGTTCTGCGACGCCACGCAGGATCGCCAGCAATTCCAATTCCTCGGCGGCTTCGATCGTCTTGTCACGGAGTTGGATGATGTCCACCCCGCCCTGGAACGCGGCGTCGGCAAAGTCTTCAAAATCGCCTTGGCGCTTGCGCGCATCAGTGCACAGGTAGAGGCGGGCGCTGGCGAGGGCAGAGTGCTGGGTCATGGAATCCACAGTAGTTCCTCTAAACTGGGCACGTACTGCGGGAGCCGTGACGTACGTCTTTATGACCGTCCGGCTGAGAGGGCTTCAGAGCCGACCGCTTGACCTGATCCGGCTAGTACCGGCGTAGGGAAGGAAACAGATGGAAGAAGCCATTCACGCGGATGTTGCCGTTATCGGCGGAGGCGTCATCGGACTGGGCATCGCCCACCAGGCCCGGAAGCTGGGCCGCTCCGTAGCACTCATCGATCCGGCGCCCGCCACCGGTGCGACATTTGCTGCTGCCGGAATGTTGGCGCCCGTGAGCGAGCTGCACTACCAGGAAGAAGACCTCCTGGAGCTCATGCTCGAGTCATCCCGGTTGTGGCCCTCGTTTGCCGGCGGCCCTCACCGGCCTGTGGAAGCTACCGGATACCGCACGACGCCGACCCTCGCCGTGGGTGCCGATGCCGCCGACCGCCGCGCGCTCGCAGACCTTCGCACTGTCCAGCTCGCGGCGGGCCTGGGGGTCGAACCGTTGCCGTTGCGGACCGCCAGGGAACGCGAACCGCTCCTTAGCCCGCAAATTTCCTGTGCCTTTGATATCCCCGCCGATCACCAGGTGGATCCCCGGAAGCTGGCGGAGTGCCTCATGGCAGGGCTGGCCGCGCATTCATCCGGCGATGGCACGTGGGTAGGCGGCGCCAGGGAAGGATTTGCCGTTGCAGAGTCCGCGCACGGCCTGTTGTGGGACGGGGACCAGGTAGCCGGAGTGGAGCTCGAATCCGGCAAATCCGTCATGGCCGGCGAAACCGTGGTGGCCAACGGGCTGGGCGCCCCCGCGCTCGCCGGCCTTCCTGAGGGTCTTGAACTTCCGGTCAGGCCGGTCTACGGGGACATCCTCAGGCTTCGGGTCCCCGCGCACCTCCAACCGCTGCTCACTGCCACTGTCCGTGGCATGGTCCGCGGGGTGCCCGTTTACATCGTTCCCAGGGACGACGGAACCGTAGTCATCGGAGCTACCCAACGGGAGGACGGCTTGTCGGCGGCCTCCAACGCAGTCTCTGCCGGCGGGGTTTACCAGCTCCTTCGGGACGCCCAGGTACTGGTTCCCGCGGTGGCCGAACTTGAACTCCTGGAAGCAACTGCGCGCGCCAGGCCAGGGACTCCGGATAACGCTCCGTTGCTGGGCCGCGTAGCCGGTTCAAGCGGGGACATCGCAGGCCTGGTGGTGGCCACCGGGTTCTTCCGGCATGGCGTCCTCCTGACCCCCGTGGCCGCCATGATCGTGGGGGAGCTGCTCACCGGTTCCCCTGATCCCCGCTGGTCCATCTTCCGGCCCGACCGTTTCAGTGCAACCGCGCGTCGCTCTCAACTCCACAGCAAGGAAACAGTATGAACATCAAACTCAACGGCGCCGTCCACCAGGTGCCCGCCGACGCCTCCGTCAGCACGCTCGTCACGGCCGTCACCGGCCGCGTACTCGACCACCGTGGACAGGCGGCCGACGGCGGGAAGCTGGGTGTCGCCGTCGCCCGCAATTCCGAGGTGGTGCCGCGCAGCCAGTGGGCAGCTACTCCGCTGGCCGACGGCGATGAACTCGAACTCGTTACCGCAGTACAGGGAGGCTGAACCATGACCACAGCAAGCACCGAAATCCGTACTGACGCCTTGGTGATCGACGGCGTCGAATTCGGGTCCCGCCTGATCATGGGAACGGGAGGTGCGCCGAGCCTGGACGGGCTCGGAGCCGCGCTCCTGGCATCCGGAACCGAGCTCACCACCGTGGCCATGCGACGCTATTCGCCGGCCGAAACCGGTTCGCTGTTCCAGCTGCTGGTGGACAACAACATCCGGGTCCTCCCGAACACCGCAGGCTGTTTCACGGCGAAGGACGCCGTGATGACGGCGGAACTGGCACGCGAGGCGCTGGAGACCGACTGGGTCAAGCTGGAAGTCATCGCTGACGAGCACACGCTGCTCCCTGACGCTGTTGAACTGGTGGACGCCACCGAGCAATTGGTGAACCGCGGCTTCAAAGTGTTCGCCTACACCAACGACGATCCCGTGCTTGCCCTCCGCCTCGAGAACCTCGGCGCCACGGCAGTCATGCCGCTGGGCTCGCCCATCGGGACCGGCCTGGGCATCCTGAACCCGCACAACATCGAACTCATCGTGTCCCGGGCCTCCGTGCCGGTGGTGCTGGACGCCGGGATCGGAACAGCTTCCGACGCCGCACTTGCCATGGAACTGGGCTGTGACGCGGTCCTGCTGGCGACCGCCGTGACCCGCGCGCAGAACCCTGTGCAGATGGGCCAAGCCTTCAAACACGCCGTCATCGCCGGTAGGCTGGCCAGACAGGCAGGCCGGATTCCGCGTCGTGAGCACGCCTTGGCGTCCTCGGCCATGGAAGGCCGGGCGGAGTTCCTCTGAAGCCGGGTTCCTCCCGGGCCGGGTTCCCCGCAACGAAGGAGCAACCATGGTTAACAGGAAAGAACCGGTGCCCCCGGCAGCGGTCGAAGCCGCGCTCAAGGACCTCCCGGGTTGGAAGCTCCAAAACGGCCTCGTAACCGTTTACAAGACGTCGACGGCGGTCGAGGCTTTGGCCCTCATCGCGGCCATTGGACAGGTCGCCGAAGAGCAGAATCACCATCCGGATCTTGACTGGCGGTACAACAGGGTCTTCCTGCGTTACGTGTCCCATGACGCCGGCGGACAGGTAACCCAACGCGACCTTGCTGCTGCCGCCTCCGTAAGTGAGGCAGCATCGGCCACGGGTGCCCCCGCTGAGCCGGGTCGCTATCCGGGCGCCGAGGGCCCTTAAACAGCAGTGACCATCACCCGTGGGTGATGGTCACTGCTGTTTTTCGAGCCTAGAGCCGCAAGGCCTTGGTCAGCGCCTCAGTATCATGCTTGGTGCGGGTCCGTCCCAGATAGACCACAATGCCCGCTGCCGCTGCACTTCCGAGCACGATTGGCAGGACCCAGGGGATCCACGTCGCCCCCGGCTGGTAGCCCAGTCCGGCACTGATGAAAGCAATCCAGCTCAGGGTGCCAACAGCGGCCGCAATGCCTGCGGGCAATGCAATCCCGTACCTGCTGTGCCGCTTATCGGTGGCCCACACGATGAAACCGGCAGCAACGGTGGCCAGAACCACGATGACAAGTGAAAGCATGAGACTCCTTAGCGGACGAAGGCGGGACGGTGAACGCTAGAGGGCGCCGAAGCCGACCCGGCGGACTTCCTCGGCGCCGATTTCCACGTATCCCAGCACGTTGCCCGGAACGATGACCTGGCGGCCCTTCTCATCGGTCAGCCGCAGTTCCGAGCCCTTGGACACGGCCTCGGCCACGATCTTGGCTACGGCGTCAGCGTCCAGGGCGGATTCGAGCACAATTTCACGGCCAACGTTCTGAATGCCGATCTTTACTTCCACAGCAAGGCCTCCAAGCCAATCAAGTGTTAAGTCAGTCCTCTATTTGTAGCCTAGGACTCTTTGGGGAATCGACTGATTCCGCGCCAAGCTAAACGATAGATCAGATCGCTGGCGACATCGAGGTCCAGGTTTCCGTCCGTTTCAAGCCAATAACGGGCGCTGACCTGGGCCATTCCTGCCAGGCCGCGGCCCAGGAGCTGGGCTTCGAGGGGCGGGAGTTTGGTGTCCTCGGCAATGACATGGGCGACGGCGTCGGCGAACGTCTTGTTGAACGTCTCCAGACGGGAGCTGACATCGGGATCGTTGATGAGGTCGGACTCAAACACAAGGCGGTGCGCTTGGTCGTCGTCCGCAATGAACCTGTAATAGGCGCGCATGACGGCCTTGACGCGCTCCTTGTTGTCCGTGGTGGAGTTCAGTGCACCGAGCATCAAATCCGTCAGGGTTGCCAGATGGCTGTCCAGGAGCGCCATGTACAGCTCGCGTTTGGACGGGAAGTGCTGGTAGAGCACCGGCTTGCTGACGTGCGCAGTTTCTGCGATCTCGTCCATTGCCGCGCCGTGGAAGCCGTTGGAGACGAAGACTTCCAAGGCGGCGTTCAGCAACTGTGCCCGGCGTTCGTCACGCGGCAACCTTGGTGAACGAGGTGAACCGGTCCGTTCCTGCTTTGCGGGTGCCCCATCGTTTGCCCGTGTGCCGTCAGCCACAGTCTGCCGCCTTTCCTTTGCAGTTATGACCACTCTACCGGTGGGTAATATGACCGGGCGGCATCGGCAGGCATACATTGGGGTATGGCCTCAATTGTTGCTGCCCACTCCGCTGCGCCCACCGTCCTGCCGCCCCTTGTCGAACCGGCCGCCGAGCTCTCGCCGGCCGAGGTTGAGCGGTACTCACGGCATCTCATCATTCCGGAAATCGGAGCCGTGGGCCAACGCAGGCTCAAGAATGCGAAGGTTCTTGTCATTGGCGCAGGAGGCCTTGGCTCGCCCGCCCTGCTTTACCTGGCCGCCGCCGGCGTGGGAACGCTGGGGATCGTCGACGACGACGACGTCGACCTCAGCAACCTCCAGCGCCAGGTCATCCACGGAGTCAAGGATGTAGGCACCCCCAAGATCGAATCAGCCCGCCGTGCAATCGCGGAGCTGAACCCCCTGGTCAACGTGGTCCTTCACAACATCCGTCTGGACTCCTCCAACGCATTGGACCTCTTCGCGCAGTACGACCTCATCCTTGACGGCGCGGACAACTTCGCAACCCGGTACCTGGTCAATGACGCTGCTGCGATCCTTGGCAAGCCCTACGTGTGGGGTTCCATCTTCCGTTTCGATGGCCAGGTCAGCGTTTTCTGGGCCCAGCACGGACCCAGCTACAGGGATCTTTACCCCGAGGCGCCTCCGGCAGGCTCCGTGCCGTCCTGCGGCGAGGGCGGCGTGTTCGGCATGCTGTGCGCGGCGGTCGGCTCGCTCATGGTGACAGAAGCCGTGAAGCTGATTACCGGCGTCGGACGTTCCTTGCTTGGCAGGGTGGCGCTGTTCGACGCCCTTGGCGGCAGCTGGCGCGAGATCAAGGTGTCCAAGGACCCGGAAGCCGAGCCCATCACGGAACTGACCGACTACGAGGCATTCTGTGGTGTGACACCCGCTGCCGCCACGGACCAGGACCACACCGTGACCGCGACCGAACTTGCCCGGATGCTGGCCGAGCGCGAAGCGGGGGAGCGGGACTTTGAGCTCGTCGACGTCCGTGAATCCGGAGAGCACAGCATTGTGAGCATCGACGGTTCGGTGCTCATTCCGCAGGGCCGGATCCTGTCCGGCGAGGCGTGGGTGGAACTTCCGCAGGACAAGGACATCGTTTTCCACTGCAAGGCGGGCACGCGCTCGGCAACGGTGCTGGAAGCCGCACAGAAGGCCGGCTACAGCCGCGTCAAGCACCTCGACGGCGGAATTCTCGCCTGGGTGCGGCAGGTGGAGCCCGCCAAGCCCGTGTACTGACCACTGCCCGTATCCCGGCTTCTCTGGGAAGCTCAAGCATGAGCGAAGAACGGACACAAACAGAACAGCGGCCCCTCGGCTCCGGGTTTGGACACGGAACCACGGCCATGGAGGTCATCGACGGGATCAACCTGCGCGGCAAGTCCGCCATCGTCACGGGTGGCTATTCCGGGCTTGGGCTGGAGACTGTGCGTGCCTTGGTCGCGGCAGGGGCAGAGGTGACAGTACCCGCCAGACGCCTGGAGCACGCCCGTTCTGTCCTGGCGGACGCCGGCCTGTCCGCGGACGTCCAGGTGGAGCACATGGACCTTGCTGACCAGGACAGCGTCAAGGAGTTCGCCGCGCGATACCTGGCTGACCACAACAAGCTGGACATCCTGATCAACAACGCTGCCATCATGGCCAGCCCGGAACAACGGGTCGGGCCGGGATGGGAAGCCCAGTTCGCGACGAACCACCTGGGGCACTACACGCTGGTGAATTTGTTGTGGCCGGCGTTGGTGGCCTCAGGCGATGCGCGCGTCGTGTCGTTGTCGTCCACAGGCCACAAGCTCTCACCCGTCCGGTTCGACGACTTCAACTTCAGCACTTCCTATGACAAGTGGCAGGCCTATGGCCAGGCCAAGACTGCCAATTCCTTGTTGGCGGTGGAACTCGACCACCTCGGCCGAGGCTCTGGCGTGCGGGCCTTCGCGGTCCACCCCGGTGGCATCATGACCGAGTTGCAGCGGCACCTGCCCAAGGAAGAAATGGTGGCAGCGGGCTGGATGGATGCAGAAGGCAACGTCCGCGAAGGATTCAAGACCCCTGAACAAGGTGCGGCGACGTCCGTGTGGGCTGCCACCTCGGAGGCCCTCAACGGCAAGGGTGGCGTCTACTGCGAAGACTGCGATATTGCCAAACCCACTGACAAGGAGTCTCCCTTGGCCCGCTACCAGGGAGTGGACGCCCACGCCGTAGACAAGGCGGACGCAAAGAAGCTTTGGGCGTTGTCGGCAGAGCTGACGGGGATAAACGCTTTCGCGTAGGCCGGGTGTGGCTCAGGCGCTTTCAGAACGGAGCTGGTCGTGGTCTACGGGGCATTCCGTGGCCGCGGCCGCTGCCTGCGGTTGCTCCACCTGGATGCCGTAGAGGGCCTCAAGGGCTGCGACGTAATCGTCTTGCTGGCCGTTGGCCGCGAGCTCGCGGGCTCGGACCGTGGGGATGTGGAGGAGCTGCTTGACCATGCGGCGAAGGGCGAACTCCACCTCCTCGGCGGCAGCGGTGCAGCCGTGCCGGGCGCGTACCTTCTCCATCTCGGCGTCCAGGACGTTCATGGTGTGGCGGCGCAACGCGACAATGGCTGTGTCGACGGAACGGGCTTCGCGTTCGGACTCGAAGGAGGCGGCAGCGCCTGTGACGATTGCGCTGGCCTGGGACAGCGACTCCGCCTGCTCCTGTGGAGCGGCGAGCCGAACCGACTCAAGGGTCAGCAATTCGACGCCTTCCAGTTCACCAACTGCGGGATCAAAATCGTGGGTGAGGGCAAGGTCGATGGCAATCAACGGCTTGCCCGAGTTGGCGCGGACACGTTCAAGGTCCGCGGCTTCGACCCGGTTGTCAGAGCCACTGCAGCCGATCATGACGTCGGCGGCGGCCACAGCAGCGGGGAGCGTGTCGGCGTCGAGCGCGTTGCCGCCGCGGGTGGCGACGAAAGCTTCGGCGCGGCCGGAAGAAGAATAGACGGAGATGTCCGTACAGCCGCGTTCCCGCAGGAGGGACATGGTGGCACCGGCATAGGCGCCCGTTCCGAAGACCACGACTTTCTTGGTGGACCAGTCGTCATTCTCGGCAAGGTCCGTCGCGAGGTCCAAGGCCACGGAGACGATGGACAGGCCGCGAGAACCGAGGGCGGTCTGTGCGCCAACGTCCTTGGCTGTCTTGGATGCAGCCTGGAAGAGCCGAACAAGCCCGGAGCTCGCTGTCCCTTCCTGCTGGGCTGTGATGAGTGCCCGGCGTACTTGGCCGGCGATTTCACGCTCGCCCACCACGGCAGAGTCCAACCCGGCGCTTACAGCGAAGAGGTGGCGGGTGACCTCGGGACCTGTGTGGGTAGCGAAGGAGCGCGAGACGAGTTGCTCGTTGAGTCCGCTGAGCTCGCTGATCTGGGAAACGAGGGCGGAACGGGCTGCTTCGAGGTCAGCCCCGTTGGCCGTTTCGCCGTAAACCTCATAGCGGTTGCAGGTGGCGAGTACCACCGCTCCGGACACCACGGGGGAATCAGTCAGGGCTGCCGAGGCAAGCCCAGAGGAACCGTTGCTCAACTGAGCGACGGTTTCGAGGTCGATGTCGGCGTGTGTAGCCACCAATGAGAAAAGAACCACAGCACCCCAATCATAGCTTTTTCGTAGCCCGGTAGAACAATATGGCGCCGTGGGGATCCCCACGGAGGCCAGTGATCCGCGACACAACTGCCTTCTCCGGGCTGACGTGACAGTTTGTCGTTATCTTTTGTCCCGGATTTTCGGCACAATCAAAGGCATGACTTCTAGCACGGCAGCATCCAAGAGTACGGCCTCCAACTCCCCGGCGGGTAGCCTCGACGCCAACCACCCGCTGAAGGACGGCCGGACCTCGGACTCGCCGTTGATCACGGCCTACCGTGGCGGCAAGCCCTCACGCAGGCCGGTGTGGTTCATGCGCCAGGCGGGCCGTTCGCTGCCCGAATACCTCAAGGTCCGCGAGGGCGTTGCAATGCTTGATTCGTGCTTGAGGCCGGAGCTGGCATCCGAAATCACGCTTCAGCCCGTTCGTCGCCACGACGTCGATGCCGCCATTTTCTTTTCGGACATCGTCATCCCCTTGAAGCTGGCAGGGGTCGGCGTGGACATCGTTCCGGGCGTTGGTCCGGTCCTGGACAAGCCGGTGCGAACCGCGGAGGATGTCGCTGCTCTTCCCAAGCTGACGTGGGAAGCCCTGGAGCCCATCCGCGAAGCCGTGCGCCTTACTGTTGCCGAGCTCGGCGCGACGCCGCTCATCGGATTTGCCGGCGCCCCGTTCACGCTTGCCGCCTACATGGTTGAGGGCAAGCCTTCCCGCGACCACCTGGGCCCGCGGACCATGATGCACGCCGACCCTGAGACCTGGACCGCGCTGGCCAACTGGGCTGCCGACGCGTCCGGACTGTTCCTCCAGGCACAGCTCGAAGCGGGTGCTTCCGCAGGCCAGCTCTTCGACTCCTGGGCCGGTTCCTTGGGTCTGGCCGACTACACCAAGTACGTTGCGCCGGCTTCGACCCGTGCGCTGGACCACGTCCGCGGGCTTGGTGCGCCGTTGATCCACTTCGGAACCGGAACCTCCGAGCTCCTGGTCGCCATGCGCGATGTCGGCGTGGATGTTGTCGGCGTCGATTACCGACTGCCCCTGGATGAAGCCAACCGGCGCCTGGGCGGGACGGTTCCGTTGCAGGGCAACATCGATCCCGCGCTGCTTTCGGCACCCTGGGAAGTGCTGGAGGCGCACGTCCGGGAAGTCATCGCTGCCGGCGCCGGCGCCCCTGGGCACGTGCTCAACCTTGGCCATGGAGTACCGCCGGAAACCGATCCCACCGTGCTTACCCGCGTTGTGGAGCTCATCCACTCGATCCCCGCCAAGTAGGGCACGTGCGCGGCGGACACTCAACGCCCAAACAACTCCCGCCGGAAGCCAGGGCAGTGGTGGTGGGCGGCGGAATCTCGGGGCTCCTCGCAGCGCGGGAACTGGCCATGGCCGGCACTTCCGTCACCGTGCTGGAAGCGACCGGAGCGTGGGGAGGCTGCGTCGGGGGCCACGTAGTCGCCGGTCTGCACCTGGACAGCGGAGCGGAGTCCTTCGCCACGCGGTCTCCGGCGGTGGCCGACCTCGCGCGTGAACTCGGCCTGGCGGAACAGATCGTGGCTCCCCACCCGGGAGGGGCCTGGGTACAGCTGCCTGACGGTCCGCAGGAACTGCCCAAAACAGGTGTGCTGGGAATTCCCGCGAATCCGTGGGACCCGGAAGTCCGGCGTTCACTGGGATTCGTGGGAGCAGTGCGAGCTTCCCTTGACCGTTGGCTGCCGGCATCGGTGGGGACATCCTCCGAGGTCACCAGCGTCGCTTCGCTGGTCGCCGCCCGGATGGGCAAAAAAGTACTTGACCGGCTTGTCTCGCCCGTGGTGGGCGGTGTCCATTCGGCCGATCCTGCTCTCCTGGACGTTGATATGGTCGCGCCGGGACTTCGGGCGGGCCTGCGCAAACACGGTTCGCTTGCCGCAGCGGTAGCCGCGCAGCGGAAATCCGGCATCGCGAAAACCGGCAGCGGCCGGTCCGGTAGCGGTCCGGCGAAGGCGGGCTCCGCCGTCGCCGGCCTTATAGGTGGCATGAACACCCTGGTGACCGCGCTGGTAGCCGACCTCCGGGAACGGGATGTGGACCTGGTGCTCGACAAGCGCGCCGAGGACGTGATGAAAACCCGCGCCGGCTGGCGGGTCACCGCCGGAGGTTCGACGTACGACGCCGATCGCCTGGTCGTTGCGCTGGACGGTCCGGCCGCCGTTGGGCTTTTGGAGAAGTCCTTGCCTGAGTTGGCCGCCTTGCGTCCCGCTCCCGGACCGCTGGTGAGCCTGGTGACCCTGGTTGTGGATCTGCCTGAGCTTGATAGTCGTCCGCGCGGGACCGGCATCCTCGTGGCGCCGCAAACCCCCGGGATCAAGGCCAAAGCGCTGACCCACGCCACGGCAAAGTGGGATTGGCTGGCCGAAGAAGCAGGGCCGGGCACGCATGTCCTGCGTCTTTCCTATGGCCGGCGCGAGGAAGCCGGCGGGGGAGCGGACCTTGTTCTGGATGACGAATCCCTCCTGGCTGCAGCCTTGGCGGACGCCTCGGCCCTGCTGACGGTGCCGGTGACCAGTGCAGACGTCGTTGATTGGGATGTCGTGCGGTGGGCTGGGGCGTTGTCTTTTGCCGCCGTCGGTCATAAACAGCGCGTAGCCCAGGTCCGGGAGGCTTGTGCCGCAGCCGACGGCCTGGTGGTCGTCGGCGGTTGGTTGGCCGGGAATGGCCTGGCTGCGGTGGTGGCGGACACGCGGCGCCAGCTCGCCCAAGGAAGCGCGGAAGAACCTTCGTTTCCGTGATTTGCGTCACTTCTACGGCTTGTAGAACTGATCCGTTTCGACTTAGCGGCTGGMACGGGGCAAACTTGAACCATGAGCCACACTTCTGTCGAATCTGTCACTAAAACTGCTGAAACCGAAGAGCAGTTCTTTACGCTCTGGACTGTATTCAAACGCTCGGCCGACGTCCTGCGCAGCGGCGATGCTGCCCAGGAATTTGAAGCCCTGGTCGAAAAGCTTGCCGCCGACGGCGTAGTCCTGCGCGGCAGCTACGACGTCTCGGCCATGCGCTCGGACGCCGACATCATGGTGTGGCTCCATGGAGCCAAGCCGGAGGACCTGCAGGCCGCCGTCCGCTCCATCCGCCGCAGCAAACTCTTCGCCGGAACCGAGATCGTCTGGTCCGCCATGGGCGTGCACCGCGAAGCCGAATTCTCCAAGAGCCACGTCCCCGCTTACGCACGCGGGGTTGAGCCCAGCACCTGGCTCTGTGTCTACCCGTTCGTCCGTTCCTACGAGTGGTACATCCTGCCCGCCGAGGAACGTGGCGCCATGCTGCGGGAGCACGGCATGCTGGGCCGGGAATTCCCCCAGGTCATCTCCAACACGGTCTCCTCCTTCGCGCTGGGTGACTGGGAGTGGATACTCGGCCTCGAAGCACCTGAACTCGTAGACCTCGTGGACCTCATGCGCCACCTCCGCGCAACTGACGCCCGCAACCACGTCCGCGAAGAAATTCCCTTCTACACCGGCCGCCGCGTCACCGCAGCGGAGATTGCAGAGGTCCTGGCATGAGCACGCCCGTTATCTCCACCGACCTGAACGAAGTGACCGAACGTGGTCGCCAGGAACCCCGAAACTACGATGCCGTATTGCTCGCATCCTTTGGTGGTCCCGAAGGCCAGGAAGATGTCATTCCCTTCCTACGCAACGTGACCCGGGGACGCGGAATCCCCGACGAGCGGCTCGAAGAGGTTTCCCACCACTACCGCGCTTTCGGTGGCATCAGCCCCATTAACCAGCAGAACCGTGAGCTGAAAGCCGCCATCGAGGCTGAACTGGCCAACCGCGGTATCGAACTGCCGGTCCTGTGGGGGAACCGCAACTGGGACCCGTACATCGCGCCGGTCCTGCAGGACGCCTACGACGCCGGTCATCGCCGTATCCTGATGCTCACCACCAGCATCTACTCCTGCTACTCCAGCTGCCGCCAGTACCGTGAAGACATCGGCATTGCGCTGACGGAGACAGGCTTGGACGGCAAGCTCCAGGTGGACAAGATCCGCCAGTACTTCGACCACCCTGGCGTGGTCCAGCCCTTCCTTGAGGGGACTGCCGCCGGCCTGGAAGAGATCCGGGGAAAGCTCGCCGCTGCCGGGGAAGCCGATCCGGACTCGAAGATCCGCGTCCTTTTCGCCACGCACTCCATCCCCACGCGTGACGCTGAGGCCGCCGGCCGCTCCGAGGACGAGCCCCGCGAATTCGCCGAGGGCTCCGCATACGCCGCCCAGCACCTGGCCAACGCCAAGGCCATCATGGATGTCGTGGCACCCAACGTCGCCTGGGATCTTGTGTACCAGTCACGCTCCGGTGCACCGCACATTCCGTGGTTGGAGCCGGACATCAACGACCACCTTGAGGAGATTGCGCCCCAGGGCGTCCGCGGTGTAGTCATTGTTCCCCTCGGTTTCGTGAGCGACCACATGGAAGTTGCCTGGGACCTGGACACCGAAGCACTGGAAACCTGCAAGAACCTGGACATTGCGGCAACCCGTGTTCCCACACCGGGCACGCACGCCGCCTTCGTTTCGGGACTCGTGGACCTCATCTGCGAACGGACCGTGGACAACAACATCGCAGACCGTCCGCATGTCACGGACCTGGGCCCTTGGTACGACGTGTGCCGGCCTAACTGCTGCGAGAATTTCCGCGGGGCCAAGCCCGTCATTTCCGAAGCCGGAACCACGATCGGAACCCGCCACGACCCCTATCCAGCGTCGGAGGCAGCCAAGTGACCGTGCGCATCGGCACCAGGGCGAGCAAGCTGGCCCTGACGCAGACGCAGCAAACCGCCGACAAACTGGCTGCGGTTGGCGGCTTCCCGGTGGAGCTCGTGCACATCAGGACCGAGGGCGACGTCAAGACCGGGTCCCTGTCGCAAATGGGTGGCACCGGCGTCTTTGTTGCCGCGCTGCGTGATGCTTTGCTGGCCGACAGCTGCGATGTTGCCGTCCATTCCTTGAAGGACCTGCCCACTGGCGCTGCAGTAGGCCTGACCATCGCCGCCACGCCGCAACGCGTGGACGTCCGGGATGTCCTGTGTGCCCGCGATGGCATGACGCTCGCTCAATTGCCTGGAGGCGCCAAAGTAGGCACCGGGTCTCCCCGCCGCGCAGCGCAACTCCGGGCCGCCCGCCCGGATATTGAGGTGCTGGATATCCGCGGTAACGTTGATACCCGCCTGGGCCGCGTGCCGGGGCTTCCCGGAAATCCGACGGATGAGGTTGTCCCCGGTAAAACGTGCGACCTCGATGCCGTCGTGCTAGCGGCCGCCGGCCTGGAACGCATCGACCGGCTGGACTCGGTGAGCGAGTTCTTCGAGACGGACGTGATGCTGCCTGCACCCGGACAGGGCGCACTGGCCATCGAATGCCGCACGGACGACGCCCCCCGGCAGGCCGGCAACACCGAGGGTTCCAACGGCGTGCTCGCACGGGCCCTTGCAGCACTGAACGACGACGACACCCGTCTTGCCGTGACAGCGGAACGTGCCGTGTTGGCCCGGCTCGAGGCCGGCTGCGCAGCTCCTGTTGGCGCCTATGCCTTCCGAAAAGGCAGCATGCTGCACCTGGAGGCCGTGGTATGCGCCGTTGACGGCACCAAGACGGTCCGCGAGAAGAAGGCTACCGACGGCTTGACCGAAGTGGGAGCTACGTTGCTGGGCATTGAAGTTGCTGAGCTTCTCCTGGCTGCGGGTGCCGCGGAGATCGCGGATCTTGCAGCGTCCTGAGTCAGCAAACCCCTGGCCCGAAATCCCGGACCCGGTAAACCCAGGCCCGGGAAAACCAACAGTGCTGGCCGGTCGGCGCATCCTGATCACCAGGAGCGTGGACCGGGCCCAGCCGCTGGCGGATGCCCTGGGCGACCGTGGCGCGGAGCCGCTGGTGCTGCCGTTGATCGATTTCGAACAGGCACGTGACCAATCCGAACTCGACGCCGGTCTGGACAGGCTTTCTGCCGGTGGCTTCGACTGGCTGGTCATCAGCAGCATCACCACGGTGCGGGTCTTGCTGGAAAAGGCAGCCGGGCGCGGCATGGCCGTCGCAGAGCTGCTGCCCGCCGGGACCAAAGTGGCCACCATTGGCCACTCATCCCGCCAGGTTTTGGAGTCCGTAGGGATCGTCGTTGACTTGGCGCCGACTGACGTCCAGTCCGCCGAGGGGCTGTTGCAGGTGTGGGAACCAGCGTCGTCGCGGGTTTTCCTCCCACAGGCCGACATCGCAGCGCCAAGGCTGAGGGAGGGTCTGGCCGCGAAAGGAGCGGACGTCACCGCAGTTGTTGCCTACCACACGGTGGACTATCCGGCCCGCGAAGAAGTGCGCGTGACCGCGGAGGTTCCTGCCGCCGTCGTGAATTCAGACGCCGTGCACTCCACCCGAGTCATAGCGGCCGTCCTGGAACCCGCCGATGCCCGAAAGGCGATCGACGCCGGGACCGTGGACGCGGTTGTTGCTGCCTCGCCCAGTGCCGCACGGCGGATCGCCGCCTTGTTTCCGTCCATGGGTACGTGCCGTTTCATCGCGATCGGACGCCCGACGGCGGCAGAAGCCTCGCGGCTCCACCTCACCGTGGCTGCTACAGCCAAAGAACCAACCCCGGACGGCATCGTGGCCGCCCTCGAATCTGTTTTCGCCAACGAAGGGAACCCGCAATGAGCTTTCCGAACCATCGTCCCCGCCGCTTGCGCACCACTGCCGCGATGCGCCGGCTCACAGCAGAAAACAGGTTGGCTCCGGCCGACCTGATCCTTCCGGCGTTCATTCGTGAAGGCCTCACGGAACCGAGCCCCATCAGCTCCATGCCCGGCGTCGTCCAGCACACCACCGATTCGTTGAAGCGCGCAGCTGCCGAAGCTGTGGAACTGGGCGTGGGCGGCATCATGCTGTTCGGCGTACCTGCGGTCCGCGATGCCCGGGGCACAGCCTCCCTCGATCCCGACGGCGTCCTGAACAAAGCCATCCGCGACGTCAAAGCCGAAGTCGGCGATGACCTGGTGATCATGGGCGATGTCTGCCTGGACGAATTCACCGATCACGGCCACTGCGGCGTGCTGGATGCCGAAGGCTACGTGGACAACGACGCCACCTTGGAGATCTACGGCCGGATGGCCGTAGCCCAGGCAGAAGCAGGTGCGCACGTGCTGGGCCCGTCGGGCATGATGGACGGCCAAATCGCCGTCATCCGCCAGGCTCTGGAGGAATCAGGCAACAAGAACACGGCGGTGCTGGCTTACGCCGCCAAATACGCATCCGCGTTCTACGGCCCGTTCCGTGAGGCTGTCGATTCCCAGCTCAAGGGCGACCGCCGGACCTACCAGATGGATGCCGCCAACCGCCGGGAGGCCATCCTGGAAGTGGAGCTGGACCTCGAAGAAGGCGCGGACATGGTCATGGTCAAGCCGGCCATGAGCTACCTGGACATCCTGGCTGACGTGGCTGCCATGAGCCCCGTGCCGGTCTCGGCCTACCAAATCTCGGGCGAGTACGCCATGATCGAAGCGGCTGCGGCCAACGGCTGGATCGACAGGCGCGGCGCCATTACCGAATCCGTGCTCGGGATCAAGCGTGCCGGAGCCGATACCGTCCTTACTTATTGGGCCTCCGAACTGGCAGGCTGGCTGAAGGAGTCCTGATGACATCCGTTTCCTCCGATCCCACGGCCCCGGTTGCGGCGGACCAGATACTGCTCGGCGTCAACACCTTCGGCGATGCGGGGCTCGACGCCGAGGGGAACCCCAAGGAGCACGCCCAAGTCCTGCGCGAACTGCTGGAGGAAGCAAAGCTGGCTGACGCCGTCGGAATCCATGCCTTTGGCGTGGGAGAACACCACCGCCGCGATTTCGCGGTGTCCGCGCCCGAGGTCTTCCTGGCCGCGGCAGCGGCGGTGACCTCACGCATCCGGCTGGGCTCCGCCGTGACCGTGCTCAGTTCGGATGACCCCATCCGCGTGTTCCAACGATTCGCCACTGTTGACGCGCTGTCCAACGGACGGGCCGAAGTGATGCTGGGGCGGGGCTCGTTCATAGAGTCCTTCCCGTTGTTCGGACTGGACCTGGCTGACTACGAGGTCCTTTTCGAAGAGAAACTGGAACTCTTCGACAAAGTGCGTGCGCAGAAGCCCGTGCACTGGGAAGGGCGCACCAGGCCGAACGTCAACGGGCTGCAGGTGTACCCGAAGCTGCAGCACCACCTGCTGCCTGCCTGGATCGGCGTAGGTGGAACCCCCGAATCAGTGTTGCGCTGCGCCGAATACGGTTACCCCATCATCTTCGCGATCATCGGGGGAGAACCGCGCCGCTTTGCGCCCTTGGTCAACCTCTACCGCGAAGCCATGGCCAAGTACGGGCACCCCATGCGCCAGATCGCGACGCACTCACCGGGATTCATCGCCGATACCGACGAGGCCGCCCGCGAGGAGCTCTTTCCGCACTGGCTCGAACAGCGCAACCGGATCGGAGCCGAGCGTGGTTGGGGTCCGGGAAACCGTGGCGAATTTGATGCCATGTGCGGCCCTGAAGGTGCGCTCTACGTTGGCTCGCCGGAGACCGTGGCGCAGAAAATCGCCCTGCTCAAGCGGAACCTGGGCGTGGATCGCTTTGACCTGAAGTACAGCAACGGGACGTTGCCCCACCAATCCATGATGCGCTGCATCGAGCTCTACGGCACCGAGGTGGCTCCGCGGGTTGCCGAGCTGCTGGCTTCGGCCTGAGCCATCTCCACCCCCGGGCGGCACGACCCGCCTGGAATCACTGAAAGAATAGGAACCATGACGTCAAACACCCCTGTGTCCGATCAGCTCTTCGACCGCGCACGGTCCCTGATGCCCGGCGGCGTGAACTCGCCGGTGCGCGCCTTCGGCTCCGTGGGGGGAAACCCGAAGTTCATGGTGTCCGCCAAGGGTGCCTACCTGACCGATGCCGACGGGCAGGAGTACGTTGACCTGGTATGTTCGTGGGGCCCTGCATTGCTGGGCCACGCGCACCCGGCCGTGCTCGACGCCGTCCACGCCGCCGTGGATAGGGGACTGTCCTTCGGTGCGTCCACCCCGGACGAAGCCAATCTGGCCGAAATCGTCAAGGAGCGCGTCTCCGCCGTCGAGCGCCTGCGCATGGTGTCCACGGGCACCGAGGCGACCATGACCGCAGTGCGCCTTGCCCGCGGCTTTACCGGCCGCAACCTGATCATCAAGTTTGCCGGTTGCTACCACGGCCACCTGGACGGTCTGCTGGCAGCGGCAGGCTCCGGCGTCGCAACTTTGGCTTTGCCGGGGTCCGCCGGGGTCACCGAGGCTACCGCGGCGGAGACTTTGGTGCTGCCGTACAACGACCTCGACGCCGTCGAGGCCGCGTTCGCTGCGCACGGCAGGAACATCGCTGCCGTCATCACCGAAGCGGCGCCCGCCAATATGGGTGTTGTCACCCCCGGTGAGGGCTTCAACGCCGGGCTGTCCCGCATCACCAAGGAACACGGTGCCCTGCTCATCCTCGACGAGGTCCTCACGGGATTCCGCACCGGCTACGCCGGCTACTGGGGACTGACAGGCCGCCAGGAAGGTTGGGCCCCGGACCTGCTCACCTTCGGCAAGGTCATCGGCGGTGGAATGCCGACGGCGGCACTCGGCGGCCGTGCCGACGTCATGGACTACCTCGCTCCCGTGGGCCCGGTGTACCAGGCCGGCACCTTGTCCGGAAACCCTGTGGCCATGGCAGCGGGCGTCGCGACCCTGAGCCATGCAACTCCCGAGGTCTACGCCTACGTGGATGCCCGATCACTGGAACTCTCAGCCGCACTGTCCTCCGCGCTGGACGCTGAAGGGGTGGACCACTCCATTCAAAGGGCAGGCAACCTGTTCTCCGTTGCTTTCGGTACCTCGGCCCACGGTGTGCACAACTACGACGACGCCCAGGGACAGGAGAGCTTCCGCTACGCGCCGTTCTTCCACTCCATGCTGGACTCGGGCGTGTACCTGCCGCCGTCGGTTTTTGAGGCCTGGTTCCTGTCCGCGGCCCATGACGATGCCGCGATGAACCGCATCATCGAAGCCCTCCCTGCCGCTGCGAAGGCGGCTGCCTCGGCCTAGTCCGTCCCATGCCCCGGGCAGTTGCGACCGGCATTTACGGTCTGCAATTGCCCGGGGCATTGCCGTGCCCGCTCAGGGTAGGCTCGTAAGTGGAAACCCAACCCCAACGAATTACGGTTTACCATGCGCAAGTCCCACACAATTGCATCCCTCAGTATGAGCATCGTCGCCGCTGGAGCCTTCGTCGCCATCGCGTCAGGCTGTTCAACCGGGACAGGATCGGGCGGGGCATCGTCCGCAGCCGGAACGTCGCAGGTGCCCGCCTCATCGCAGCCAAGCCCGGCGACGGCCACACCTTCCCCGACGACTTCCGCTGCACCGGCACCCACGGCCGGGACGCCGTCACCGGCCGAGCAACAACTTGCGGCGTTAAGCCTTGAGCAGCGTGTCGGGCAGCTGTTCATGGTGGCGGCCAAGGCTACGGGCGCCGAGCCGGGCACCATGGAAGCGCTGAAAAAATACCATGCAGGGAACGTGTACCTCAGTGGGCGAAGCAAAGCCGGCACTTCCGCCACGGCTGCCGTCGTTTCCTCGCTGACCGGGACCGTTTCGCCGGCGACCACCGGCGGTGTTCCCCTGTTTGTCGCAACTGACCAAGAGGGCGGATTTGTCCAGGTTCTCTCCGGGCCAGGGTTCTCCACCATTCCCACAGCCTTGGTGCAGGCATCATCGGGTCCGGCGAAGATTCGGGCCGATGCCGCGGTGTGGGGGAGGGAGCTTCTCGGCGTGGGTGTCAACGTCAACCTTGCTCCTGTTCTGGACACCGTGACCAGTGCTCAGTTTGCACCCTCCAACGGTCCCATTGGCCATTTCCAACGTGAGTACGGCTTTGCGCCGGAGACTGTCTCGGAGCTGGGAAACGCCTTCGCCGATGGCATGAAGGACGCAGGGGTAGCGCCGGTGGTGAAGCACTTTCCGGGTCTGGGACGTGTTGTGCCAAATACCGATGTCACCAGCCATGTGCGGGACAGCGCTACAACCCGCACAGATCCTGCCTTGGGGCCTTTCAAGGCAGCGGTCGCGTCGGGCACCAAATGGGTCATGATCTCCAATGCCTATTACGACAAAATCGATCCCGCCAATATCGCACCGTTTTCGCCCATGGTGATGGACACGATGCTGCGCGGAGATATCGGATTCAAGGGCATTGTCCTGTCGGATGACCTGTGCAGCGCGGCGCAGTTGGAGGCCTGGTCAGATGCCGACCGCGCGCTGAACTTCTTTGGTGCCGGAGGAACCATGCTGGTCTGTGCTGATCCCGCCAGCATTCCGGCGATGCACCAGGCTGTAGTGAAGAAGGCCCAGGCGGACCCCGCCTTCCGCGCCAAGGTGGACGCTGCCGCCCTGACGGTGCTGCGGATCAAGAACGGCCAGTAGGACCGGCGCACGAGCAGTAAAAAAGCCCCGCCCTTCCAGCGACGGGCATTGGCATGATCGTCGGGAAGGGCAGGGCTTCTCTGCAGTTCGGCTTGAGGACTTCCGGGGTCAGAGAACGTCCGAAAGGAAGCCTTGGAGGCGTTCCGTCTGCGGGTTGGTGAACAGTTGCTCCGGGGGACCGGACTCCACCACCACGCCGGCGTCCATGAAGGTCACGATGTCGGAGACGTTGCGGGAGAAGCCCATTTCGTGGGTTACCACCACCATGGTCATGCCTCCCTTGGCCAGGTCGGTCATGAGGGCGAGGACGCCCTTCACCAGTTCCGGGTCAAGAGCGGACGTGGCCTCATCAAAGAACATGACCTCTGGCTTCATGGCCAGTGCACGGGCAATGGCAACACGTTGCTGCTGACCTCCGGAGAGGTTGGCAGGACGTGAATCGGCCTTGTGCTTCAAACCCACAAGGTCGAGCTGGGCCAGGGCTTCATCGCGGGCCTGCTCCTTGGACATGCCGCGGAGTTTCCGCAGGGCCAGGGAAATGTTCTCGGCCACTGTTTTGTGCGGGAACAGGTTGAACTGCTGGAAGACCATGCCGATGCGGCGGCGAAGCTCGTCGGGGTTGTCCTTCAGCACCGAACGGCCATCCAGAAGGATGTCGCCTTGGTCCGGCTCGATCAGCCGGTTCATGACACGCAGCAGTGTCGACTTACCCGAGCCGGAAGGTCCGATGACCGAGGCCGTGGTGCCCTTCTCAACATGGAGGTCGATACCGCGCAGCACATGGTTGCTGCCGAACGACAAATGGATGTTCTTCGCGGTCAGCGTCCCTGAAGCGAATTCACTCATGCCTGTGCTCCTTTTCCAACCACTGCGGCTGCCTCATCCGGTTCCTTCTTCTCCGGGCGGCCGGCGCGCATGCGGGCATCGATCCAGTTCACGAAGTGCGTGAGCGGGATCGTTAGTGCCAGATAGAAAATCGCTGCTGCAACGTACGGTGACAGGTTGCCGCTGTTGGCTGCGGCATCCTTGCCGATCTGGAAGATTTCCCGCTCGGTCGCCAGCAGGCCAAGCATGAAGACCAAGGACGATTCCTTGATCAACGCAATGAACTGGTTGACCAAGGCCGGAAGGACGCGGCGGATACCTTGCGGCACCACCACCAGGCGCATGGACGAGCTGTAGCTGAAGCCGAGCGCCCGCGTGGCCTCGAGCTGGCCCTTGTCAACGCTCTGGATACCGGAACGGAAGATCTCGCCGATGTACGCGCCGGACATCAGCGACAACGCCGCGATGGCCATGGGGTACGGGCTGGTGGATCCGGTGAGTTCGCGAATGATCGGACCGAAACCGAAGCCAATCACCAGGATGGTCAGCACTGGCGGGAGCCCGCGGAGAATGTCCGTGTAAATGCGGGCTACCCACCGTGCTGCCGCGTTCCGGGAAATCCCCATCAGGGCAAGCAGCATCCCGAGGGCGGTGCCAATGATGCCCGAGACGACAGCCAGGACGATCGTGTTGGGCAGGCCAACGGCGAACATCTTGGGAATGACTTGGCCCATCGCCTCCCAGTCAAAGAAGGTATCGGCTAATTGATTGAGGATATCCATGGAACGCCTTGGTTACTTGGCCGGGAGCTGGACGGCCTTGCTGCCCGGCTTCCAGCCCTGGGGGGTCTGCTCTGCGGCAGTCGGACGGTCCTTGTACCACTCGGCCGTGAGCTTTGCCCAGGTGCCGTCAGCAATGACAGCATCCAGGCCGGAGTTCAAGGCGTCGATGAGCGGCTTGTTGTCCTTGTTCACGGCGTAGGCAGTGAAGTTCTGGGTGTTGACAACCTTCTCGGCGATCTTGGTGTTGTCGCCTTCCTTGACTTGGCCTTCGGCCTGCTGCGACGGGGCAACCCATGCGTCGATCTGGCCGTTCTTCACGTTGCCGTAGACGGTGTTGTAGTCAGGGAAACGTACCGGCTCGATCTTGAGGGTGTTCGTCATGTAGTCGTCCTGGACCGTGCCCTGGACAACGCCGATGCGGAGGCCTTCCTTGATGTCGCCGAAGCCGGTGATCTTGGAGTCGCTCTTGGTCACGACGGCCATGTAGCCGAAGTCGTAACCGTTGGTGAAGCCAACAGTCTTGCGGCGGGCGTCAGTGGTCGAGATCGAGGAGGATCCGACGTCGAACTGCTTGTTGCCCACCTGGGACAGCAAAGCGGAGAAATCGGTGGAAGCGAACTCGACCTTGAGTCCCAGCTTGTCGCCGATGGCGCGCAGGAGCTCGTTGTCGTAACCGGTGAACTTGCCGGAAGGATCGATGAAGATGTTCGGCGGGGCGTCGGACAGGGTGCCTACGCGGATGGTGCCGTCGGTGATGAGGCCGAGCTTGGACTTGTCGAGCTTGTCCAGGGGAGTAACGTCGGCGGTAGTGAAGCTGTCCAGCGACTTCTGGTCGCTGCCGGCGAGGGCGTCAGTGGCAGTTCCGCTGGGCTCGGAGCTTCCTCCGCCGCATGCTGCCAGGGAAATCACCAGGGCTGCGGCCACGGGGGCAACAGACAGCCACTTAGGGGCTTTGAATTTCATGAAGAAAATCACTTTCATCGGGTCACGGAGACGTTTCGCGGTGGGCGGGGAAACGGCAGCAATACAAAGGTTGGCTGTCCTAGCAGACTTCAACCCGCCAAACTTAATTATGTCACCAGCCCACAAGGGCGCCGTGAATCGAAGAAATGGTTGCTCACCCTCGATTTTCCCGAAGATCGTTCCCGTTGGAGCTGAATAGCAAGCTGACTGTTCCGGTTATGGCTCCGCGGGTGGAATTCACGCCTGAACTACGGGGCACCCGGGGGTTCCCGAAAAACGTGTGACATGCGTCGCAGAAAGCCTTTACCGGGGCCGGGGGCTAGAAACCGCCGCGGCTGGCGTCCACCGGAGGAAGCACCGGCCACTCACCCTCAATGACGGCAGTGGGCTTGCTGCGGCGCAGGTACTGCTGGAAATCCGCGGCCTGGGATGCGGCCCAGTCTACTTGCAGCTGGTGCAGCTTGGAGGCCGGCATCTGGAGTTTGGGAAACTTGCCGGCCATGGCATCCAGCACCCGGAGCGTGGCGAGGGCGTCGGCGGCAGAAGTATGCGCGTTGGTCAGATCAACCCCGTACTCCTCGCACAGGGCGGTCAGTGTGCGCTTGCCCTTGCGGTACCGGTCAACCTGCTTGTTCATCACATAGGGATCGAGCACAGGGAAGCGGCTCAGCTGGGGAACGCCGTAGCGGGCGGATTCGGCCGCCAAAACGGTGAAGTCGTAACTGGCGTTGAAAGCGATAACCGGAGTTCCGACGTCGAACAGTTCCTGGAGTACCCCGGCGACCTCGCGCGTAACCTCCGCCGCCGGCCGCCCTTCCGCCCTTGCCTTCTCCGTGGTGATGCCGTGCACTTCGCTGGCTTCAGCGGGGATCTCTACGCCCGGATCCGCCAGCCATTCGTGTTCCGCGATGAGTTCCCCGTGGTCGTCCACCACGGTAATGGAAGCGGTGACGATCCGTGCGGAACGGGAGTTCTTCCCAGTGGTCTCGAGGTCGAATGCGGCGCGGGAGAGGGTGTTCCAGGAGCTCATGGTTTTCACGGTACCGGCTGGCACCGACACTACTGGGTAGGACACTCCTGCCGTTAGGCTGAACACATGCGGATGGAGTACGTAACGGCGGTCCTGGCCGTCGTGGACCTCGTTCCGCCTGCTTCGGCGGTGTCCTACGGCGACGTTGCCGAGCTCCTCGGTTCGGGTGGGCCGCGGCAGGTTGGTGCTGTTATGAGCCACTACGGCAGCGCCGTGGCCTGGTGGCGGGTGCTGCGGGCAAGCGGAGAAGCGCCTCCCGGCCACGAAGCCGACGCTCTCCGGCACTATCTGGAAGAATCCACTCCGCTGCACGGTGTGTACCGGGCGTTCCTGCTGACCGGCGAAGGCAGGTGGCGCGTCGATCTCGCGGCGGCCCGATGGGCGCCCACGGACGGGGATTTTGATCAACTTGATGTGATCTCCGACCAGTTGGAGCGTCGACTCCATATATTGTCGGTACCCGATGATGAAATGACTGTGTGACCGCGACTCCTGCCAAACCCCGCCCAGCATCCGCAGCCCTCCGGCTGCTGCCGCCGCGGCAAACCCATTACGCGGCCCCTGCCTTGTCTCCCGACCAGCTCGCTGTGGTCTCCCTTCCGCAGGGGAGCGGGCCGATCCTCGTGCCCGGCGGTCCTGGAACCGGCAAATCCACCGTACTCGTGGAGTCAGCTGTCCGCCGTGTCCGCGAGGACGGGCTGGACCCCGAAGAGATCCTCATCCTTGCCCCGGGCCGCCATGCGGCCGCTGCCCTGCGCGACACCTTTACGGGTCGGCTGGACCGCAGCCTCAGTACGACGCCGGCCCGCACCTGGGCGTCCTATGCTTTCGATATCATCCGGCGCGCCAAAGCTGAAGGTGTCCTGCCGCTGGCGCGGCCCCCCAAGCTCCTCTCCGGTCCTGAGCAGGATCTCATCATCAAGGAGCTTCTGGAGGGCCACTCGCGTCCGGGCTTCCAGTTGCCCTGGCCGGATGACCTGGCCGCGGCGCTGCCCACCCGGGGCTTCCGCCATGAAATCCGCCAGTTGTTCGATCGGATCATCGAGTCCGGACGTACAGCTGACGATCTGGTTGGCCTGGCCTACGAGTGCGGAAGACCCGACTGGATGGCCGCCGCAGAACTCTACAGCGAATACAGGGACATCCTCGATCTCCGTATGCCGGAGGCCTTCGACCCCGCCGGGATCATTACCACTGCCCGGCAGATATTCCAGGACTCCCCGGACTTCCTGGCTGAAGAGCGGCGGCGCCTTCAGTTGTTCCTGGTGGACGACGCCCAGGAATCCAACCCCGCGGTGTTCGAACTCCTGGCTGATGTTGCTGAGGGCAAGGACGCGGTGGTGACCTACTCCCCGGATACCGTGGTGCAGGGTTTCCGTGGCGCACGGCCGGATCTCGTAGCGGAGCTGCCGGCACTCCTGGGCGGTCCGGAGCGGGCCGTCCTGGAACGGCCCCTGTCCATGACGCACCGCCACGCTCCTGCGGTGGCTGAGGCCTGGTCCAGGGTAGCGGCCCGTATTTCGCAGCGTTCCGGCGGTCAGTTGGCGAGGCAGATGGAACAGCCCCCGCACCCCGGGGCTGAAAATACGGCACTTTTCCCCGAGGGCAGGGTGGAAGGCCACGTGCTGCCCTCCGCCGTTCACGAGATGCGTTACGTCACCCAAAGAATTCTTGAAGCGCAGCTGCGGGATGGCCGCGAATTCAGCGACATCGCGGTGATTGTCCGCAATGGCGGGCAAATCTCACAGTTGCAGCGCTACTTGGGTGGACAAGGCATTCCGGTGCGGGTTCCGGTGGCAGACTCTGCTGTTCGCGACGAAGTCGCAGTGCGTCCCCTTCTTGAAGCATTTGCCGTTGTGTTGGACCCGGTCAAGCTGACCCCCGAGACCGCTGTATCACTCCTGACCTCCCGCATCGGCGGGGCTACGGCCATTGAACTGCGAAGACTCCGTCAGTCACTGCGGCGTGAGGAACTTCTTGGAGGTGGCGGCCGGTCCAGCGACGCGCTGTTGGTGGAGGCCCTGCTTGAACCGGGTGCGTTGGCATCGCTGGGTATCGAGGGCAGTGCTGCCCGACGACTCGCTCGAACAATCTCGGCCGGTGTTGCAGCCGTCGCCGAGCCCGGAGCCAACGCCGAATCAGTTCTCTGGGCGTTGTGGCAAGCCACGGGCTTGTCCTCACGGTGGGCCGAAGCAGCCTTGGAAGGCGGTGCCGCCGGGGCCCGTGCCGATCGGGACCTTGACGCGATGATGGCGCTCTTCCACACTGCCGAACGTTTCGTGGACCAGCTTCCTGGCTCAGGGCCGGAGCAATTCCTTGACTATTTGCTGAACCAGGAGCTGCCAATGGACACGCTGGCAGCACGCGCACAACTTGAAGACTGCGTGGAAATCATGACCCCCGCCAGTGCTGCCGGGCGGGAGTGGCCGGTGGTGATTGTCGCCGGCCTCCAGGAAGGTGTCTGGCCAAATACCCGCTTGCGCGGCGAACTCCTGGGCAGCACGGTGTATGCCGATGCCGTGGAGCACGGGGTGGATTACGCCCTGGGCCGGGGACCGCTCAGCCGGCTCCGGGATATCCGGTACGACGAACTGCGAAGCTTCTCCACCGCCATCTCACGTGCACGTGAGGTCCTGATCTGCACGGCCGTCTCCTCTGAGGATGAGCAACCGTCCGCATTCCTGGACTATGCGGCTCCCTTGGGCCAGGGGGAATATAAACGCAGTTACACCCCCGTGGACCGCCCCATGACTTTGCGGGCCCTCGTGGCGGAACTCCGGCAGCACGTCCAACTGGACGAGTCCTCAGGCCAGGAGCCGGCGGCTGCGCAGGAGGCCGCCCGGATACTGGCCAGGCTTGCCAGCTCGGAGCCCCCGGTTCCTGGCGCGGATCCGGACACCTGGTGGGGCCTGGCGCCCCTGAGTTCCATGGACCCGGTTGTACCCCCGGGCGGCACAGTCTCCGTTTCACCGTCCAAAGTGGAAGCGGTCCACAAATCCCCGCTGGACTGGTTTGTCCAGGCCGCCGGAGGAGAGGCGGCGACCGATTTCGCACGCAGCCTGGGCACCCTTGTCCACAGCATTGCCCAGGACCTGCCCGAGGCTTCGGGCGGAGAGTACGTGGCCGAACTCGTCCGCCGTTGGCCTACGTTGGGGATGAAGGACAACTGGGAGGGGCGGCTGGACTTCCAGCGGGCTGAGCTCATGGTCCGGAAACTGGCCCAGTATGTCCTCATTATGCGAAGCGAAGGCAGGAGCCTTCTTGCGGTCGAGCACGACTTTGAAGTCCAGCTTCCTGACGTCAGGCTTGATGCGGTATCCGCCGGGGACCTGGACCCCGAAGGCCTCCAACGTCATGCCGTGCTCCGCGGTCAGGTGGACCGGTTGGAGCTTGATGCCGAGGGGCGGCTGGTCGTCGTCGACCTCAAAACCGGAAAGCGCCAGCCGGGCAAGGCAGAAGTCGCCAACCATCCGCAGTTGGGCGCTTACCAGGCGGCAGTTTTGAAGGGTGCGTTCCAGGACGCCGCGCCGTCCGGAGAAGAACCTGGTCCCGGGCTCCCCGCAGAAACGACGAAACCTTCCATGCCCGGGGGCGCTGTGCTGGCCCAACTCGGTACCAAGACCAAGAGTCCGGCTGTTCAGCAGCAGGACCCCCTGGAGTCCGGTGATAACTGGGCTGAGGCCTTGGTCAATGAGGCCGCAGCGTTGATGGCCGGCGCAACGTTTGAAGCACGGCACGATCCAGGCAAAAGCAGTCATGGCGGACATGGTTGCCGTCTTCCGGACATTTGCCCACTGTGCGCGCGAGGAAAGCAGGTTACCGAATGAGCACTGAACTCCTGGACGGTGTGGGGGCCTCCACATTCGATGGCGGCGCGGGTATCCCGGAGCCCCGTTTTACGCCGTCGCAGCTGGCGGACATCCTGGGCGAGAAGAACCACCCCACGTCCGAACAGTCGGACATCATTTCTTCCGCACTGACGCCGCGTCTGGTCATTGCCGGAGCGGGTTCCGGAAAGACCGCCACCATGGCCGACCGTGTGGTGTGGCTTGTCGCCAACGGCTGGGTCCGCCCGGAAGAGGTCCTGGGCGTGACGTTCACCCGCAAGGCTGCTGGAGAACTGGCCAGTCGAATCAGGAGCAAGCTGGCCACACTCCAGCGGGTGGCCGCCGAAGACGATGGCACCATCGGATTCCCGGCGGACCTGCTCGGCGCTGATGATCTGGAGCCCAGGGTTTCCACTTACCATTCGTACGCAAGCGGAATTGTGTCCGACTACGGCCTGCGGTTGGGGATAGAGCGTGATGTCGTCCTGCTGGGTGGCGCGCAGTCCTGGCAGTTGGCCAGCGAAGTCGTCGAGGCCTACGACGGCGACTATGAGCACTTCACAGCCGCAAAGTCGACGTTGGTCAACGGTGTCATCCAGTTGGCAGGTGAATGCGCCGAGCATCTCCAGGACCCGGCCATGGTGCGTGAATGGGTGCTCGAACGGGTGCAGGGATTCGAACAGCTTCCCTACGTGGCCGGAGCTAAGAAGAACCCGACACAGGCCGCCGGGGAACTGGCGGCGATGCTCCGGACCCGGGCCAGCGTGGCTGACATGGTGGTCCGGTACCAGGAGGCCAAGCGCCAGCGCGGGGTCCTGGACTTCGGGGACCTGGTGGCTCTGGCTGCCCGGATTGCGCGGGACATCCCTTTGGCAGCCGCCACGGAACGCGCGCGGTATAAGGTGGTTCTCCTGGACGAGTTCCAGGACACCTCGCACGCCCAGTTGGTTCTGTTTTCGCGGCTCTTCGGCCAGGGCCACGCCGTCACCGCTGTCGGTGACCCCAACCAGTCCATCTACGGATTCCGGGGCGCTTCGGCCGGTCAGCTCTTCCATTTCGTGCAGGAGTTCCCGGTCGTTCACAAGGCGGCCGGGGAAGATTCGACGTCGTACGCCGTGGCACCTACGTCCTACCTGACCACTGCCTGGCGGAACGGAAGGAACATCCTGCAGGCAGCCAATACCATCGCCGCGCCCTTGAACAAGGCTGCGGGCGCCGGCGCAGCGGCGGGGGAGGAAACGGACTCCGGGACCGTCTCCGTCCCGCCGCTGGTACCCAGTCCTGCCGCTGTTGACGGCAGCGTGGTCATCGGGCGGTTCGGAACTGATGAGGACGAGGCTGCCGCGATCGTCCGCGATGTCCGGCGTTACCAGCGGACTGTGTTCGAAGAAGAGGCCGACGGTACGCCGACGAAACCGACCATGGCGGTTTTGTGCCGCCGGCGCGCCCAGATGGAGTGCCTCCGCCGCGAGTTCGAACTGCAGGGAATCGCTTACGAGATCGTCGGCTTGGGCGGACTGCTGGACACCCCGGAGGTCGTGGATGTTGTGGCTACCCTGCGCGTCCTGGCTGATCCAGGACGTTCTGATGCCCTGATGAGGTTGCTTGCCGGGGCACGCTGGCGGATTGGTCCGGCGGACCTGATGGCTTTCAGCGACTGGTCCAGGTTCCTCGCCCGGCGTCGGTCCGCCCCGGACGCACAAGGTGAAGCGAGCGAAACCGACGAGGAAGCATCGGCCGTGGTGGTGGAAAGCGATATCACCGACGCCGCCAGCCTGGTGGAGGCTCTTGACTACCTGCCCAAGCCGGGGTGGACTTCCGGCCATGGAAGGAGCTTGAGCGGTGCGGCCTTGGATCGCCTGAACACCCTTGCCGCGGAACTGCGCTCCCTGAGGAGTTTCATCGGCGATGACCTCACCACGCTGCTGGGCGAGGTGGAGCGGGCCATGCTCCTCGACATCGAAGTTGCCGCCAAGCCGGGGGTCAGCATTCATCAGGCGCGACGAAACCTGGATGCCTTCCAGGACGCCGCGGCGAACTTCCTCCAGACCTCGCAGCGGATCGACCTTCTGGCCTTCCTGTCCTGGCTGGAGGCAGCCGCCTCCGAGGAAGGCGGCCTGGACGTCGCACCGCCGGAGACCAACCGCGAAGCCGTGCAGTTGCTGACCGTCCACGCCTCCAAGGGCCTGGAATGGGACGTGGTCTTCGTACCCGGCCTCAACGCAGGTTCGTTCCCCAGCAACAGGGACTCCCGGTGGAGCACCGGCGCCGCGGCATTGCCGTGGCCCCTGCGCGGAGATCGCGCCGACCTTCCTCAGTGGGACCTTGACCAGTCCGACCAGAAGGGCTGGCTGGATGCAGAGAAGGACTTCAAATCGGAAGTCCAACACCATGGTGAAGCTGAGGAACGCCGCCTTGCCTACGTTGCTTACACGCGGGCAAAGTTCGTCCTATGGGCCTCCAGCGCAGCGTGGAATGGTTCGCGCTCGGGGATAGCCGGGATGTCCGCCTTCCTTTCGGAGCTGGCGCCGCTTGCCGGGCTGGGGCAGGAAGGCGACGGACGTTGTGGCATTGCCGCGCAGGCCGACGTCCACCCTGATTCCGTGTCAGAAGAAGCCTTGCCCGACACCAGCCCTTTGACGACTTCGCTGGAGATAGCCCAATTTCCCTACGATCCTCTTGAGGGACCGTCCGACCCGAGGACCGGAGCCCGCCTCAGGCTGGCGCCTGGCCGTCGGGAGGCCATGGACCGGGCCGCAGCAATGGTGCGGGCATACATGGAAAATCCCGACATTGAACATTCCTCGCCCCCCTTGGGCGGTGCGGCCGGAAAGTGGTCGCAGGAAGCTGAGCTCTTGCTGGACCGGCAAAGGCGACGGAAGGCAATCCACGACATCCATCTGCCCAGCCATATCTCCGCGTCACTTTTCGTGGACCTCGGCGACAACCCTGCGGCCGTACTGTCCCAGCTCCGCAGGCCTGTTCCCCGGGAACCGGGAATCTCGGCGCGCAAGGGTACAGCGTTCCACGCCTGGGTGGAGGAGTACTTCGGTACGACAGGAATGCTGGACCTCGACGAGGCACCCGGCTCGGACTCGCACATTGATGAGGCCTATGGGCTGGATGACATGGTGGCTGCGTTCAGGCAGTCCGAGTGGGCGCAGCGTGCTCCGGCCTTCGTGGAGGTGCCCGTGGAAACCCGTATCGGTGACGTGGTTGTCCGCGGCAGGATCGATGCCGTGTTCCGTGACGCCGATGGCCGGTGGCAGTTGATTGACTGGAAAACCGGACGACGTCCGGCAGGAAGACAACTGGCAACGCGCGCGGTGCAGCTGGCCGTGTACCGGCTGGCGTGGGCGCGGCTCAAGGACGTGCCCCTGGAGGAAGTCAGCGCAGCGTTCTACTACGTGGCCGAAGACGCAGTGGTGCGCCCGCATGATCTGGGCAGCGCCGAGGAACTTGAACAGATCGTTGCCGAGGCCTTGAAAGCCAAGTGAGGTCCGGGCGAGGACAAATGAAGCCTAGGAACGGTCCGCCGTGTGCAGTGGCGTGACCACGCTGATGGCGGCCGTGGATGTATCGTCATGGTCGCTTGAGGCATCGCCCCCGGCCCGGGCGGAATCCGCCGAGGCTGTCGTATCAGGCGAGTCAGTCGACCCTTCGGCAGCCGGCTCGGCAGCGGGGATTGCTGCCACCGAAACTGTTGGACCGGCGTCGGGAATTGCCACCACGCTGACCGCAGGTTGGTGGGCGGCGGCCATCGCGGCCTGATGCTCCGCAATTTCCCTTTCGGCGGCTTCCGCCTCTTCATCGCGGCGTGCCTGGTCCTCTATGTCGCTGGCGAGGGACTGCAGCATGGACTCAGCTTCCGCTGTCATGCTTTGATGTCCGGCTGCCATGGCCTTGACCAGATATTGGGCCAGTGCGAACTCTGCCAGCAAGGCAGCGCGGCGTAGCAGGTGGGCGTCCGGGGTCTCCCTGCGGGCCTGGGTGTAGTGGTCCAGCACTGCTTCCACAAACGACGTTTCGTTGGAGGCCACCAGCCACGCGAAATCGTCGGCAGGGTCACCGATCCGCAGATCAGTCCACCCAGTCACTGCGGTGACGTTGTCGCCCTGGACCATCAGGTTGTCTTCGTGGAGATCGCCGTGGACTACGGAGGTGTTGAACCGCCACAGGGCGACATCCTCCAGGGCATGCTCCCACCTGCGCAAGAGCGTGGCAGGAATCTTGCCCGTTGTTGCCGCCTGATCCAGTTCGTTGAGCTTGCGCTGCCTGAATTCATTGGCCGAATAGCTGGGAAGGTCTGCATTGATGACCAGGCTCAGCGGAAGATCGTGGACAGCAGCCAGTGCCGCACCGATTTCCTTGGCCAATGCCGGGCTGCTGGCCGAGAGTTCTTCGATGGACAGCACCGATCCCTGAAGGTGCGCATAAACGAAGGTAGTGAGAGAGCCCTGCCGGACGGTGCCGGCAATGGTGGGCACATGGAAGGGCAGTTCGGCCCGGACGGCAGGGGCGAAGGCCCGGAGCACCATGAACTCGGTTTCGAGGCGCGTGCTCGCCTCAGGATGGCGCGGCGAACGGACCCGCCAGCGTTTGCCTTCCGCGTCCAACAACGACGCGGAGTCGAAGTCTGCGTTGTCGTCGGGGGAATAGGCTGTAGCCGTCGGCGCCAAACCAGGCACCGCCGCGGTTGCTATAGCGGCCAGTTCGAGCGGTGTTCTTCTCACCTCTCCACGGTAGATTGAGTGCGGCCGATGGCCATGATGCAGCGCGGCGAGTCTTCAGATCCGCGGCAAATCGACAGCGGATCGGCCCAAAAGACCGACCTGGCTGCGTGCCGGCACCCGCTCTCCACAAGCGGCGGGCCTTTCAAATGTTTTTTGTCGGTACGAGTCAGTACGGTAGATACATGAGTCATACGGAGTCGCCGGCGCTTGCCAACCACCTGATGGACACTGTTCTTCCCGTCCGCCCTGCCATGGTGGATCGCGGTTCGGGCGTCCGTATGAAACCCGGCATGGTTGAAGACGTCATCGCTTCAGGCACTGCCAAGGCCATGGTCATCTCGCAGCGCAAAGCGCTGGTGACTGCGGAGGGGCTCTGGTTCGGCGACGCCACCGCCCTGTGGACGGCACTGAAAGAGTCCGACGCCGGTGCCGCCGCCATCTATTTGGGTACCACTTTGATGTCGTCCTCGTTGCCGGAAGGAACCCCGGTCCTCCTGTTCACAACCACCGAGCCCCCGGTTGAAGGAACGGCCACGATCCCCTCGGACGTCGAGTGGGCCGGGTTCCGGGATGTGGCTGCCACCTTGGATGCCATGGACACTGCACTGTTCATCGAAGCCAGTGCGATTTCCAACTGGCATGCCACCCACACGCACTGCCCGCAGTGCGGCAGCCCCACGGAGGTTGAAGCGGGCGGCTGGGTCCGGCGCTGTCCCAAGGACAACTCGGAACATTACCCGCGAACCGATCCTGCCATCATTGTCACCGTGGTGGGACCAGATGGTCGCCTCCTGCTGGGTGGCGGCGGACCCGTGGACGCCAAAAACTACTCAACTCTGGCTGGATTCGTGGAGCCGGGCGAATCCCTGGAACAAGCTGTGGTGCGGGAAATCGGAGAAGAGGTGGGTGTCCGCGTGACGGCCTGCCAATACCTTGGCTCGCAGTCCTGGCCTTTCCCCGCGTCCCTCATGCTGGGGTTCACGGCCACCACTGACGACGCCGTTGCCAGGCCGGACGGCGTGGAGGTAACACGGGCGCGGTGGTTCAGCAGGGATGAGCTGCAGGAAGCTGTGCTCAGCGGCGAGATCACGATTTCCACGCGGCTTTCGATTGCCCGTTCCCTGATCGAGCACTGGTACGGCGGCGTCATCGAAGATCTCCAGCCGTGACAGAGGTGTTTTTCGACGCCGGCGGCTCACTTGAGGAGCGCATCCTCGGCGGCTTGGACGACGAGCAACGTGAAGTGGCAAGTACCCTGACAGGTCCCATGTGCGTGCTGGCCGGAGCTGGTACCGGAAAGACCCGTGCCATCACCCACCGCATCGCTTACGGTGTCCACTCAGGGGTCTACAGCCCTCAGCGGCTGCTGGCCGTGACATTCACCGCGCGGGCCGCTGCCGAAATGCGCAGCAGGCTTCGCGATCTTGGCGTGGCCAATGTGCAGGCCCGCACCTTCCACGCCGCAGCTTTGAGGCAGTTGCAGTTTTTCTGGCCGCAAGCCATTGGCGGCACCTTGCCGAATCTCTTGGACCATAAGGCCAACATGATCGCGGAGGCCTCCCGCCGCTTGCGCCTCAGTACGGACCGCGCTTCCATCAGGGACCTGGCGGCGGAGATCGAATGGGCAAAGGTATCCATGCTGACGCCCGCCAATTACCTGGAGAACGCCCAGGGCCGTGGGACACCGGGCGGGTTCGACCTGACGGCAGTTTCGCGGGTTTTCCAAGCATACGAGGACATCAAGACTGACCGTAACGTCATCGATTTCGAAGATGTCCTGCTCATTACAGTGGGAATTCTCCAGGAGGATCCCAAGGTGGCTGCGACCGTTCGCGAGCAGTACCGGCATTTTGTGGTGGATGAGTACCAGGATGTTTCCCCGCTCCAGCAGCGGCTCCTGGATTTATGGCTTGGTGGTCGCGATGAGTTGTGCGTGGTCGGAGACGCCAGTCAGACCATCTATTCCTTCACAGGAGCCTCTCCCAAGCACCTGTTGGGATTCAAAACGCAATTCCCTGGTGCAAGCGTGGTCAAGCTCATCCGTGACTACCGGTCCACACCCCAGGTCGTGAAGCTGGCCAACGATCTTCTCGGATCCCGGCGGAGCGGGGGACCCGTCGCCGATGCCGCATGGGCGCCGCCCCTCAAGCTCGTGGCCCAACGACCGTCCGGTCCGGAACCGAAGTTCATGGAGTGCCCGGACGACGAGGCCGAGGCAGCTGTCGTCGCAGGCAGGATCCAGGAGCTGCTCGATGCCGGGGTCCAAGCCAGCGAGATAGCCATCCTTTTCCGTACCAATGGTCAATCCGAGGCTTACGAACAGGCGTTGGCATCTGCGGGCATCGGTTACCAGCTTCGGGGTGGTGAACGGTTCTTCGCCCGAAAGGAAGTCCGTGATGCCATCCTGCAACTCCGGGCTGCCACCCGGGCCGTTGCGGAGGGCCCCCAGGAGCCCCTGGGCCAGATCGTTCGGGACATCGTAGCGTCCCTGGGATACACCGAAGCTGCGCCGCATAACGGGGGAGCCCTCCGTGAGCGCTGGGAATCTTTGGCCGCGCTGGTCGCCCTGGCTGACGAGTTGGCTGTGAGCCGCGGTGAGTCATTCACGTTGGCTGAGTTCGTCAACGAGCTCCAGGAACGTTCCGTGGCCCAACATGCCCCGACGGTCCAGGGTGTCACGCTTGCTTCGCTCCACTCTGCCAAGGGCCTCGAATGGGACGCAGTGTTCCTGGTGGGCCTCAGCGAAGGCCTGATGCCGATCTCCTTCGCCGATACGCCCGAAGACGTGGACGAGGAACGGCGGTTGCTCTACGTGGGCATCACCCGCGCACGTGAACACCTGAACCTGTCATGGTCAACGGCCCGCACACCCGGCGGGAGGGCCAACCGTAAACCATCGAGGTTCCTGGACGGCCTTCGCCCCGACTCCGTGGCGTCCGCAAACGCCCGTAGCAAGACAGGCCCGGTGCGCAGGAAAGCTGCCGCACCGGCGTCGTGCAGGGTGTGCGGAAGCATGCTCGCCACCGGCGCTGAACGGAAGGTGGGACGCTGCAACCAATGCCCGCCCTCTTACGAGGAACAAACGTTCGACGCCCTGCGGCAATGGCGCAAAGACGAGGCAAAATCCGCCGATGTCCCTGCCTACGTCGTTTTCACCGACGCCACCTTGACGGCAATCGCCGAGGCCAAACCGACCTCCCTGGAAGAGCTGGCGGGCCTGGCCGGCATCGGACCGTCCAAGCTGGAGCGCTATGGCGAAGCTGTCCTGGCGGTCTTGGCGGAGAGCGCTGTTCTCTGATGGCAGGCGCACGGGCAGGGGACCGCGACGTGCCCCAGGTGACCGACGACGGAGCTCCGGTTGTCGTGCGCCGGTCAACAAGGCGGCGTCGAACGGTCGCAGCATTTTGGGAAGACGGCAACGCCGTGGTCGCTATCCCGGCGAGCTTCACCAAGTCCCAGGAGCGTGAATGGGTACGGCGCATGCTCGCCAAACTCAAGAAGCAAGGCGAGCAGCGGTCCGGCAGGAGCAAGCGCCGCCCCGCAACTGATGAAGTACTTGCTGAGCACGCCGCGCATCTTTCGCGTACCTACCTCGGCGGGCGTGCTGTCCCGTCGTCGGTCCGTTGGGTCGGTAACCAGAACTCGCGGTGGGGTTCGACGACGCCCGCAGATGGCAGCATCAGGTTGTCCAACAAGCTCCAACCCATGCCGCAGTGGGTGATTGATTACGTCCTGGTGCACGAGCTCGCGCACTTGCTTGTCGCAGGGCATAACGCGCACTTTTGGTCGTTGGTTGAAGCCTACCCCGAGACCCAGCGGGCCAAGGCCTTCCTGGAGGGAGTGGCCTTCGCGACGTCGAGGGGGCTCACCGGAGAAGCCGGCCCCGAAGACCACTCCGATACAGCCTCGGACGAGGATTAAAGCAGCAACGGCCGCCTTTCGAGGCGACCGTTGCTGACGGTTGTGTTTGGGACCCGGTTATTTAACCGGCGGCTGGGGATCGTTGCCGTCGGAGTCAGGCTCGTCGGCCGGGGTGTCGGAAGATTCGGTTTCACCAGCGTCGTCGCCTGCTTCGTAGCCGCCGTCCAACAGTTTCTGAAGGGCGTCGTCCACTTCACTGTCGCTTGCCTCGGCGAGGCGCCTGCGCTCGGAGAAGCCCTTGGGATCGTCCAGGTCGGCGCCGGTGGGCAGCAGGTCCGGATGGTGCCAGATGGCATCGCGTCCAGCGATGCCGCGCTCTTCTTTGAGGGTGGCCCACAAGGTGGCAGCCTCCCTGAGGCGTCGAGGACGCAGCTCCAAGCCGACCAGTGAAGAGAAGGCATGTTCTGCCGGTCCACCGGTGGCGCGCCGGCGTCGGACGGTCTCACGCAGGGCGGTCGCGGAGGGCAGGACCTTGTCGGTGGCCTCAGCGGTAAGTTCGTCCACCCAACCCTCGACAAGAGCGAGGGCAGTCTCAAGCTTTTCCAAGGCGGCAGTCTGCACGGGGGTGCGTTCCGGAGTGAAGACGCCCTGGGACAGAGCCGCCTGGATGCCTTCAGGGTTGCTGGGATCGAGATCCCGGGCCAGGTCTTCAATGCGGGACATGTCGATGTGGATGCCGCGGGCGTAGGCCTCGATGGCACCGAGCAAGTGGCCACGCAGCCACGGAACCTGCACGAACAACCTGGCGTGCGCTGCTTCACGGACGGCCAGGAACAAACGGACGTCGTTCTCCGGCAGGCTGAGCCCTTCGCCGAACTTGGCGACGTTCGCCGGCAGGAGTGCCATTTCCAGGTCCGCCAATGGGACACCGATATCAGTGGAACTGACAACTTCCGCGGACAGGGCACCGATTGCCTGGCCCAACTGCATGCCGAAGATCGCTCCGCCCATGTTCTGCAGCATGGAGGAGGCTCCGCCCATCATGGACTTCATTTCCTCGGGCATTTGTTGGGTGAGTGCATTGGACAAAGCGTTGGCAACGCTGTTCGCTACCGGTTCGGTCAGCCGCTTCCAGGTCCCAAGCGTCGCTTCCACCCATTCAGCGCGCGACCAGCCGCGTCCGATCAATCCTGTGGCGGACAGGTCAGTGACGGGGTCGAGCCATAATTCGGCGAGCCTCAGGGCTTCGTCGACTTCCCTGGCTTGTTGGGCAGTGACCGATGGATCGCTGCTGGAGGCGGCCACCCGGCGGGCGTTCTCATGCGCAAGCTGCCAATTCACGGGGCCCTCGGAGGTGGAACTCATCATGGCCTGGACCTGGGCGAACATTTGCTGGAGCAGCTGGGGATCGTTGGGCAGGCCCGCAGCCTTGGCCAGTTCAGCGGGATCGATGTTGCCCATGCCCTGTCCGCCCATAAGGTTCTGCAGCATTTCTGCCAGGGGATCCTTGGGAGTCTCGTCGTCGTTGGACGGGTTGTTTGGGTTGGAAGTCATGGTGCCGCCGATCGTCGAACTGGCTGGTGATCTCTTTCACCGTACCGCGCGGCCGGAAAGCTGTCTGCCCGGACGCGGCGTCGTTCGCTGTAGGCAAAGCAGTACAGCTGCGCCGTACCGCGTAGTGTTGATGTTTGGTATGTGCTGCCGCCGCCTGCGGCGGGAGCAAGCCATAGGAACCGGTCACGCCATGCCGGAAAAAGAGAGGCCTCAATGCTTACTTCACCCAGCCCCGAGGGCTCCTTTACCTCGCGCCAGAGCCAGGATCCGCGTCAAAAGTCCGACGCCGATCCCTCCACGGTGCCTCCCGCACCTCCGGGTAACGGCCGCTACATGATCATGGTGATTTCAGGGCTGCTGGCTTTGGGCCTCGGCATCGGGGCGGCCGCGTTGCCGGTCCCGTACGTCATTGAGTCGGCCGGCCCGACGTTCAATACTCTGGGCAAGGACGGTGACAAGCCGGTCATCAGCATTTCCGGCCACGAGGCCTTCCCGGCCAAAGGGAACCTTGACCTCACTACCGTGGTCATGACCGGCGGTCCCAAGACTCCCGCCACTATTTTCGATGTCTTCCGTGCCTGGCTCGACAGTTCCAAGGCGATCTACCCCGAGGAACTCATTTATCCCAAGGGCACCACTGCAGAGCAGACGGTCCAGCAGGGCGAAATCGACATGGAGACATCTCAGGAGAATGCAGTGGCCGCAGCGTTGCGGCAGCTGGATATCCCCTTTGAGCAGCGGCTGGATGTTGCCGGCTTATCGGACCCCTCGCCGTCCGCCGGCAAGATCAAGGAAGGTGACCGCCTGAAGACCATCAACGGGAAGGCCATCACCTCGATGGCCGTAGTGCAGGCCGAACTTGCCGCGGGCGCGGGTGCTCCGGTCGCCGTCGGGGTGGAGCGGAACGGCGCCCTCGTCACCGAAACAGTTACCCCCACCAGGAACCAGGCTGACCGGTATGTCCTCGGGGTGCTGTTGTCGAGCGATTTCACCTTTCCTTTTGATGTCAGCATTTCGCTGGACAACGTTGGAGGTCCCAGTGCGGGAATGATGTTCGCTTTGGGGATCGTGGACAACCTGACACCGGGTGACCTGACCGGGGGCAAACACATCGCCGGCACAGGCACCATCACCGCCGACGGCAACGTGGGCGCGATTGGCGGCATTGCGCAGAAGATGATCGGTGCCCGCCAGCACGGAGCCACTATGTTCCTGGCCCCGGCGGCGAATTGTTCCGACGTCGTGGGGCATGTCCCGGATGGACTTCAGGTCGTCAAAGTGGAGACGTTGGCCGACGCGACCGCTGCCGTGGAGCGACTCGGGTCCGGACAGGACACGGCGGGCCTTCCCACCTGCACAAACAACTAGACTGGCGGTGGAACTTAGCTCCACCGCCACTCGTGGCATATATGACGGCCTCCGCCATATCCCAGCGGCAGAGAATGTCAAGTACTCGCACACCGACTGTTCACTGACACCAATGAGGTACAGAGTTTGTCCCGTCCCGCCAGCTCCAACCCGCCCGGAAGATCACCGCTGAGACGAGGTGCCCTGACTCCGACGCTCATTGTCGTGGCCGTGGCCGTCGTCGGGTTCATTTTCTTCGCCAATGTGTGGACTGACGTCCTCTGGTACCAGCAGCTTGGTTTCTTCGAAGTTTATCTTCGGGAAAATCTTGCCAGGATCATCACGTTCCTGGTCGGTTTCGCCATGATGTTCGCAGCGGTCTTCTTTGCCATCAGGATCGCGTACCGTTCACGCCCCGTCTACGCTCCTGATGCGGAGTCCCGGGATAACCTCAACCGCTACCAGGCGCAGCTCGAGCCTGTCCGTCGGGTGGTCATGATCGGCCTGCCTATTCTCTTCGGACTCTTTGCCGGAAGCGCGGCAGCCAGCCAATGGCAAAAAGCCTTGTTGTTCTTCAACCAGGAGCCCTTCGGCCAAACAGACCCCCTGTTCAACCTCGACATCAGCTTTTACCTGATGTCGTTGCCGTTCCTGGGTTTCGTCACCGGGTTCCTCATCAGTATTACCGTGGTGGCCGGCATCGCCGGCATCCTCACCCACTATCTCTATGGCAGCATCCGCCTCATGGAGCGGGGCATCTTCACCAGCCGTGCAGCGCAGATCCACATTGCGGTGACGGGCGCGCTCTTCCTGATCCTGCTGGGCGTCAACTTCTGGCTGGACAGGTACACCACCGTCCAGAGCAACTCCGGCCGCTGGGCCGGCGCCTTATACACGGACGTCAATGCCGTGGTGCCCACGAAGGCGATCCTCGCAGTTGCCGCGGCTTTGGTAGCCATCCTGTTCATTATTGCTGCGGTGATCGGCCGATGGCGCTTGCCGGTCATTGGTACCGCGATGCTGGTAATCACGGCGATCCTCGCCGGCGGCGTCTATCCTTGGGTTATCCAGCAGTTCCAGGTCCGCCCCTCGGAGAACACCCTTGAGCGGGAATTCATCGACCGCAACATCAACATGACGCGGTCTGCCTACGGCCTGGACAAGATTGATGTCTCTGCCTACAACGCCACGACGACGGCGACAGCCGGTGCATTGGCCGCGGACGCGCAGACCGCAGCCAACATCCGGCTCCTTGACCCGAACCTCATCTCATCGGCCTTTGCCCAGCTTGAGCAGTTCCGCCCCTACTACCAGTTCCCGCAGACCTTGAACGTCGACCGCTACATGGTGGACGGCAAGGTCCAGGACACGGTGATTGCAGTCCGTGAACTGAATCCCGACGGCCTGAGCGCGAACCAGCAGACCTGGGTCAACAGGCACATCGTGTACACGCACGGCTATGGCGTGGTGGCTGCAAAGGGCAACAAGTTCACCGCTGACGGCAAGCCCGAGTTCCTGCAGTCCGGCATTCCGTCCAACGGTGTCCTGGGCAACGACACTACCTACGAGCCCCGGATCTACTTCGGTGAGAACTCGCCCGAGTACTCGATTGTTGGTGCCCCGGATGGCGCTCCGAACCGCGAGCAGGACCGTCCGGCGAGCCGCGAAGGCGGGGGAGAGACGCAGTACACCTTCAATGGCAATGGTGGCCCGAACGTGGGCAACTGGCTCAACCGGATCCTCTACTCCATCAAGTTCCAGTCTTCGGACCTGTTGCTCTCGGACGGCGTCAACGCTGAATCGCAGATTCTCTACGACCGCAATCCCCGCGAACGGGTGGAGAAACTTGCTCCCTACCTGACGGTGGATGGCAATGCCTACCCGGCAGTGGTTGACGGCCGCGTGAAGTGGATTGTCGACGGCTACACCACCAGCCAGTACTTCCCGTATTCGCAGCCGCAGCAGCTGCAGAACGCCACGGCTGACTCGCAGACCAGCGCCGGTCGGACCGTTGCCCTGCCGAACAGCTCCGTGAACTACATCAGGAACTCGGTCAAGGCCACCGTTGATGCCTACGACGGTTCGGTAAACCTCTACGCCTGGGACGACCAGGACCCCATCCTGAAGGCATGGCAGAAGGTTTTCCCGACCACCATCAAGCCGTACTCGGAGATGTCCGGCGACCTCATGAGCCACGTCCGCTACCCGGAGGATCTCTTCAAGGTCCAGCGTGAACTCCTGGGCCGCTACCACGTGACGGATCCTGACAACTTCTACCAGAACAACGACGCGTGGAGCGTTCCGAACGATCCCACCGTTTCCGAGGCAGTAAAGCAGCCGCCGTTCTACATGTCCCTGCAGATGCCTGACCAGGAGAAGCCTGCGTTCCAGCTGACCTCGTCGTTCATCCCGCAAACCGTGAACGGAAACGCCAGGAACATTCTGTACGGCTTCCTTGCGGCAGATTCCGACGCCGGCAATGTCAAGGGCGTCAAGGCAGACAGCTACGGCAAGCTGCGGCTCCTGCAACTGCCAACCGACACACAGGTTCCTGGTCCGGGACAGGCACAGAACAAGTTCAACTCGGACCCCACAGTGTCACAGGCGTTGAACCTCCTGCGCCAAGGTGCGTCCGACGTTCTGAACGGCAACCTGCTCACCTTGCCCGTCGGTGGCGGCCTGCTGTATGTCCAGCCTGTCTACCTGAAATCCACGGGTGAGACGTCCTACCCGACACTGCAGCGTGTTCTGGTTGCCTTCGGCGACAAGATCGGTTTTGCGCCGACGCTTGACGCGGCCCTGGACCAGCTGTTCGGCGGCAACTCCGGAGCAACGGCGGGCGACTCGGCCAATAATGGCCAGACGCCCACCACGCCCCCGGGAACAACTACCCCGCCAGCCGGACCTACGGATGCCAAGGCTGACCTCAAGGCAGCCTTGGAGGCGGCCAACAAGGCCATCCAGGACGGTCAAGGAGCCCTTGCCAAGGGTGACTTTGCCGGTTACGGCGAACAGCAGAACAAGCTGTCAGAAGCCTTGAAGAAGGCCATGGACGCTGAAGCCCGACTGGGGACAACGTCGACGCCGTCAGCTACTCCAAGCGCGACGCCGTCACCATCGCCGAGCAGCTAAGGCCGCGCGTCGATTGAAGGCCGGCACCCGCTCCTTATGGAGCGGGTGCCGGCCTTTTTTGCACGTGCCGACCATCCGTGGGGCGGGGGAGATGCACATCACGTCGCCAGGATTTGGTCTGCCATTCAGCGGACGGTAATGTTGTTCTTGCGACGCGGGGTGGAGCAGTTCGGTAGCTCGCTGGGCTCATAACCCAGAGGTCACAGGTTCAAATCCTGTCCCCGCAACTGGAGAAAAGGTCCGGATCAGTAATAGCTGATCCGGACCTTTTGTTTTGCTCCCAACCCTTGCTCACGTCCCGCGTGTTTGCTCCCAACCCTTGCTCACGTTCCGCGTGTTTGCTCCCAACCCTTGCTCACGTTCCGGCTGTTTGGGCGCGACCTTGCTCAAGTCCCGCGTGTTTGCTCCCAACCCTTACTCACGTCCCGGCTGTTTGGGCGCGACCCTTGCTCACGTCCCGCGTGTTTGCCCCCAACCCTCGTTCACGTCCCGCGTGTTTGGGCGCAACCCTTGCTCACGTCCCGCGTGTTTGGGCGCGACCGTCGCTCATGTGGACCAAGACTGCAGCGTGATCTGCGGCACCTTTGATGGCCTATGGTCAGAGACACCCTGAACCGTGGGGTAGAGTTGTTCTTGCGACGCGGGGTGGAGCAGTTCGGTAGCTCGCTGGGCTCATAACCCAGAGGTCACAGGTTCAAATCCTGTCCCCGCAACTGGAGAAAAGATCCGGATCAGTGAAACTGGTCCGGATCTTTTGTTTAACCCAGGGCGCTGAAAGATGTCGTTGACGACGTGGGTGCTAGCATCGAATCCGGATTTGCTGAGGCAGGAAAAATTCTTCGATGGGACAGCCTATGGTCAATGGTGACGTCAACTCAGGCCCCGAGCACAAAACACTTCAGAGGGACAGCCCTGTAGCGGTGTACCAGCAGGTGGCTGACGTCCTGACGGACCAAGTGAGCCGTCTGGAACCGGGATCGCGCATTCCCACCGAAGAGGCCCTCATGGACGAATATGGGATCAGCCGAACGACTGTCCGGAAGGCAATCGAAACGCTGGTGTCCAAGGGGCTGCTGGTCCGTCGGCAGGGGAAGGGCACTTTCGTGATGGCCCAGCGCCCGGTGAAGATGCTCAATCGACTGGCACCCTTCATGGAAACCTTTACCGCTGCCGGCATGAAGACCGTCAAGGGCCTCATCGAATACAAATGGATGGAAAAGGACCGCAGTGTTCCAGCGAAATTGGTTTCCGATGACAACCTGGTTTTGGTAATCCGACGTTCCTACTCGAGTGCTGGGTGGCCGTACGCAATTGCGGAGATCTTCATTCCCTCACATATTGGGCGGCACATCAGCTTGGCTGACGCCGAGCGGAATTCCATCTACCAGGTCATCCAGGACAGAACGCTGAAGCCCCTCCATCGCGCCGAGATCACCGTGACCATGCATGCACCCCCTGAGCACCTTGCAGACGCTCTGAACGTGCGTGGGTTCGCGATGGTGCCCAGGCTCGAAAGGACCACGCTTGGACCCCATGGAGAGGTCCTGGAGTGCACAGTGACCTATTTCCATCCGAAGGGATTCGAAATTCGCGCCGAGGTTGCAACAGATGCCAGCCCGGGGCAAGAAACGCCGTCATCCACCGAAGGGCAGGCGGCCAGCGCTTAAAACGAAGTGGGCAGGATCCCTCGGGATCCTGCCCACTTGGCTGTCAGCAACGCGTGGAAGGGGGTACCCTCCCGTTCGGCCTAGAGTTTGTCGAAGTCAGCTTCGTCGACCGTCGCCTCGGCGGATGCAGGGGCTCCGGCACCGATTGCCGGCTTGGAGCCGCCGGACTTCAGTGCAGCAAGACGGGCTTCGATCTCCGTCTGCTCACCAAGGTCCTCAAGCTGGTTGAATTGTGCGTCGAGACTGGAGCTGGCAAGCTCCTGCTGGCCGAGGACCTTGGCCTCTTCCCGGCGGATCTTTTCCTCGAAGCGGCCAACCTCGCTCGTGGGATCCATGATGTCGATGCTCTTGAGGGCATCGTGTACCTGGGACTGCGCGGCAGCCGTCTTGGAACGTGCCACCAGCTCATTGCGCTTGGCGGTGAGCTGGTTGAGCTTGTTCTTCATCTGGTCAAGACCGGTCTTGAGCTTGTCCACGACCTCGGTCTGGGACGCGATGCTCGGTTCGGCCGCCTTTGCCTCCGACTCTGCGGTCATTTGGCGCTGGATGGCCACCTTGGCCAGGTTGTCGAACTTCTGGGCATCCACGGTGTCGCCGGCCGCGCGGTACCCGTCGGCTTTCCGGGACGCGGCCAAGGCTTTGTTGCCCCAGTCCTGTGCGTTCTTGATGTCCTCGTTGTAGTCCGCCTGCAGCATCCGGAGGTTGCCGATGGTCTGTGCCACGGCGGACTCGGCTTCGGCAATGTTGTTTGTGTAGTCGCGGACCATCTGGTCCAGCATTTTCTGCGGGTCTTCTGCCTGGTCAAGCAAGGCGTTGATGTTGGCCTTTGCCAGCTGCGAGATCCGACCGAAAATGGACTGCTTAACCATGGTGTTGCCTTTCGTCCTGCTCAGTGATGCCCACTGAATTCAGTGATCAGTTGTTGTACCGCTTCTATGCGGGGCACGGACCCCACTTAGTCTCTAGGTCTAGAAGTCGCCACCGCCGCCGCCGTCGCCACCCCAGCCGCCGCCGTCGAAGCCTCCACCGGAGTCACCGCCGCCGCCAAAGAAGCCGCCGTCACCGCCGCCGCTGTTGTGGCCGCCGCCCCAGCCACCTCCGCCGCCATTCAGGATGGAGTTGATGAGGATTCCACCTAGGATTGCGCCGCCAAGGCCCCCGCCACCGCCTCCGCCGCCAAACATGCCGCCGCGGCCATAGCCTTGGTCGGCGTAGCCGAACTGGTCGACATCGGATTGTGCGAGCTGGGCGGCCTGTGCCGCCAGCGAGTGGGCCTGCTGAGCGTAGGTCAGTGCGGTCACCGGGTCATTGCGGGAGATGGACAGGGCGTAGTCGAGATTGCGCTGGGCTTCGGCCAGCCGTGTCCTGGCTTCGGTACCAACGCCACCACGGCGAGCCGTGATGTAGTCCGAGGTCGCACTGATCTGGGCCTGTGCAGCCATGATGGTTTGCTGCAGTGAGGCCTGCGCGCGGCGGGCCTGCTCCTGCTGATCACGGATCCCGGACAAGGACTGGTCCAAGGCCTGGTGGGCCGACTCAACACGGCTGAGGGTGGCAATGGGATCGATCTTGCCGCCTTGGATTTCGGTCTTCACCTGCGTCAGGGCAGCTTCCACTCCGGCCACCGGGCCCGCGAGTTCAGGATGGGCACCCGATTGGATCATCGCCCGGGCTTGGGCGAGGTCCTGGCTGGTCTCGGCTACGGCACCATCGAGGGAGGCGCGTGCTTCATCCAGGCTGCCGGCGGTCTTGGAGATGGCCTCGATCAGGATGTTGGTCTGGTGAAGGCTTTCCTCAGCAGCGCGAACGGCAACTGCTGCCATGCTGCTCTCGCCAGCTGTCAGCTTCTCCTGTGCCGTGGTTGCTGCGTTCTGGACGAACGCCAGGCGTTCCTTAGCCTGCAAAATGTTGTCGGAGACCTGGGTCAACGCGGATTCTGCGTACTTGGCCCTGAGACCGTCAAGGGACTGCTCGGCGTTGGCGATCTTGGCGTCCGCTTCCTTCGCCCCGGCCGTCACTGCTGCCAAGGCCTGCGGCGCGTTTTTTTCCAGTTCGCGCAGGGAGTCGAAGTCAGCCTTCTGGTCACGCAACGACGCCAGGGCTGCTTCGGAACGACGGATGATCTCGCCGAGCCAGCTGCGCTGCTGTTCTTCAGTGTCCGGGATATGGTCGTCCAGTTGCTGCTGAAGCTTGAAGGACTCCGTCATGTGGCCCTTGGCCTCTTCCAGGGCCTTGGTGAAGTTGCCAATCGCGGTGTCACCGTACTGCGCCTGCGCAAAGCCCAGCTCCTGTTCGCTGGAGCGGATGGCGTCGTCTGCTTCGATCAGCAGCGAGCCGCTCTTCTGACGCAGTTCCGGGATACTGAGGCCCGCGAGCGGGTCAAGCTGTTCGCCTTGCGGTCCGTAGCTGGCGCTGACGGCTTTGGTGCCGCCCTTTTTGCGTCGGTTACGAAGGTAAAGGTATGTACCGGCACCACCGGCCGCCACGACACCCACCCCGACGAGGACTCCAACACCGGCACTCCCATTGGGGACGGTTCCACTGCCGCCGCCTGCTGCGTCGCCAATGGCTGCGGCAGCGTCGATGACTGCTTGGGCGTAGTTGCCAGCGCGCAGCTGGGGGTCAATTGCCTTGCTGGTGATTGTGTCCCGTTGGGCGTTAGTGATTTTGCTGTTGCTGGGCTTGCTCAGCTGGTACTGCCGCGTGTCGGTAGCAACAGCGAGAACCAGAGCATTGGGACCCAGCTGCGCCTTCTCGGCCACATCCTGGGTCCATTGCACGCGATCGGTGGGATTCTCGAACTTCTTGACGAAGACCGCGTGCAGCGTCATGGCGTGATCCTTGCCAAGTTTCTGGATGGCTTCTTCGACCTTCGCCTTGTCACCACCCAGTACTCCCGCGGAATCCACGATCTTGGTGGTGGGATCAAGCGTCACCGGGCTCTCCGCCCAAGCCGCGCCGGCCGGTAGGGCCAACAATCCAGCCACGCCAATGACAGCGAGTACGCGTTTAAATATTGACCGCATGTGCAACCCTTCAGCACGTCTGCGACTGGAACAAGGCGTACCAATCGTCACAGAATGCTCAGCGCCCCCACGCATGGTGTAAAGCCGCAGGTCGCTGTGGCAATTCCTCTTGATTCTATGGTGCACCCCATGGCCCGTCCACAGGGGTGAATATGCCACCAGCGAAATATAGGAGAAACATGGATTGTTGCCTCGTTGAGAGGCATCTAGGCGGCCCCGCAAGCGCAGACCTTAGCCTTTCAGGAAGCTCCCAGCGAACGTCCCCTTTTGTTCCAGTTATTGGGTACATAGTTGTTGAAGACGAGGACGAAAGGAAGACCCATGACGGAGAACCCAGCGCAGGGCAACGGACCGGAAGGTCGAGAGCCATCACAGCCCCATGCAACGTCGGGCCAGCACAATGATGCCAGCGGGCACAACGATGGCGCCCAGCAGCAACCTGCCTGGACTTCAGGGCAAAACCAGGGCGCGGATGGCGCGTCCCAGGCCACGACGCCCCTGCCGGCGTTCCAGCCGCAGGCCCAGGACCAGCAGCAGGGCCAGCAGCAGGGCCATGGTCAGCAGCAAGGCCAGCCGCAGAACCAGCAGCCCTACTACGGCACTCCACAGCATCAGGATCCGGCGCAGCGCCCCAACTACCCGCAGCACCAGCCCTTCTACGGTGGCGGAGCAAACCCGGGCGGCAACAACCCCGGCCCACAGTTCCAGAGCACCCAGGGCCAGCACCCCCAGGGCCAGCACGCTCAGGGAGTCCATCACGCGACCGTAACCACCAAACGCAAGCCCGCGTTCGGAGTGGGAACACTTGTGGCGAGCATGCTCGCAGCGGGCCTCATTGGCGGTGGAGTTGTCGCGGGCAGCAACGCGTTGTGGGACAACCCCGCGCCGGCAGCGTCCACGGGTGGCCAGTCCAGCACCGTCATCGTGAACAACAAGGATGATGTCAACGTGATCACCGCCGCGGCCGCCAAGGCTTCACCCAGCGTGGTCACCATCAAGGCCACCAGCGGAAATGAAGGCGGAACCGGATCCGGAGTCATCCTGGACGATCAGGGCCATATCCTCACCAACACCCACGTCGTGACATTGGATGGCGCTACGTCCAACGCCGCCATCGAGGTCCGTACCAGCGACGGCAAGGTCCTGAAGGCAACCGTTGTCGGAACGGATCCGTTGTCCGACCTCGCCGTCATCAAGGTCAGCGACGCCTCGGGTTTGGTTCCTGCCACCCTGGGTGACTCGTCGAAGATCAACGTGGGGGACACCGCCGTCGCAATCGGTTCGCCCTTGGGCCTGACCGGTACGGTGACGGACGGTATTGTCTCCACCCTCAACCGCACCATCAGCGTGGCTTCTTCGGCAGCGCCGAAGGAGGGCACCGACAATTCGCAGGGCGGCGACCAGGGCTTCCAGTTTGCGCCGCCGAACGGCCAGCAGGGTCAGTCCACCGCCAACGAAGGTTCCATTGCCATCAACGTGATCCAGACGGATGCTGCGATCAACCCGGGCAACTCGGGCGGCGCGTTGGTGAACAGCAAGGGCGAGATCATCGGCGTCAACGTCGCCATTGCATCCGCCGGCAGCGGCACGTCCGATTCGTCGAGCGGCAACATCGGCGTGGGCTTCAGCATCCCTATCAACCATGCCAAGCGCGTGGCCCAGGAAATCATCGATTCCGGAAAGGCCAGCCACGGCCAGTTCGGCGTTTCGGTCCGGGCGAAGTCTGCGACCAGCAGCGACTCAGGGTTCAGCGTGGGCGCGGAGGTTGCCTCGGTGACCTCCGGTTCTGCCGCAGCAAAGGCCGGCATCAAGGTTGGGGACGTCGTCACGAAGTTCGGTGACTACGCTGTCAGCGATCCCAACCAGTTGACTGCAGCGGTGCGGGAGCAGCCTGCAGGCGCCAAGGTCAAGGTCACCATCCAGCGTGGTGGCCAGAGCCAGGAAGTCGAGGTCACCCTCGACGCGGCGCAGCAGTAAGGCCCGGGAGAGRCAAACCATGACGACGGCCGGCACCTTTGAGGTGCGGGCCGTCGTCGTGCCGTCCCGGCGTGGTTCCGCAGGACTGAAACAGGGGTTAACGCTGGGAGTGGTTTTCTGCGGGCAATATGCTTAGCTAGGACGAGCCCACGCGCTGGGCAATTCACGGCCACGCTGTTGCGGTTGGCCGTCCACAAGCATGGAAGGCTGCTTCGAAGACAGTGGAAGAGACATTGAAGATTGTCGTTCTGGTCAAGCACGTCCCGGACGCGCAGTTCGACCGGCATATCACCGGACCTGCCAACACAACCGACCGTGAAGAGAGCATCCTGTCCGAATTGGACGAGTATGCCCTCGAGGCAGCATTGCAGCTGGCCGAGGAACGCGGCGGACCGAAAGCGGGCAACGAGGTCATTGCCCTGAGCATGGGCCCGTCGGGTGCGGTCAACGCGGTCAAGAAGTCGCTGCAGATCGGCGCATATTCGGGAGTCCACCTCAGCGATGACGCTTTGGCAGGCTCGGATGCTGCTGCCACGTCGCTGGCGCTTGCCGCTGCGATCCGGCACCTCTCGGCCGACGGACGTCCGGTGGACCTGGTCCTGACGGGCATGGCATCCACCGACGGTGAGACGTCGCTGGTCCCGGCCCAGCTGGCCGAGCGTTTGTCCCTCCCGCAGGTGACCTTCGCGTCCAGCCTGGAGATCGCGGGCGGTCGGGTCACGGCACGCCGGGACGCAGGTCCCTACTCGGAGACGGTTGAGGCTGCGCTTCCGGCCGTTGTTTCGGTGACTGACCAGATCAACGAGCCCCGCTATCCCAACTTCAAGGGCATCCTGGCGGCCAAGAAGAAAAAGATCACCTCCCTGGCGCTGTCCGACATCGGTGTGGACGCCTCGCAGGTTGGCCTCGCCGGGTCCTGGACCGTGGTTGAGTCCGCCGAAGCACGGCCGCCGCGCACTGCCGGCACCATCATCACCGACGAAGGCGACGCTGGCATCAAGCTGGTCGACTTCCTTGCCGCCCAGAAGCTGCTCTAAAGGGGACCCCAACCATGGCAAATGCACTTGTATTCATTGACAACCCGGGAGCCGCTCTCAAGAAGAGCAGCCTGGAGCTCCTGACCATCGCCCGCTCGCTGGGGGAAACCGCCGTCGCGTTCACCGGCGAGTTGTCCGACGACGTCGCCGCCACCTTGGGTGCCTACGGCGCCACGACGGTCTACCGGCCGTCGACGGACGACCTCGATAACTACCTCGTGGGTCCCAAGGCTGCCTACCTGGCTGCCGCCGCCGCAGCGTCCGGAGCCACGGCTGTCCTGCTCGACAACTCTCCTGAAGGCAAGGAGATCGCCGCCAGGCTTGGCATCAAGCTGAACGCCGGAGTCATCACGGATGTTGTGGGAGTTGAGCCTGACGGCACCGCGCACAAGTCGGTCCTGGCCGGCTCGTACAACACCTCCGCGAAGGCCACAACATCAGTGACGGTCCTTTCGGTCAAGGCCAACAACGTTGAACCCGCACCTGCCGGCGCTGCAGCTGCCCCCGCCACGGCGACGKTGGACGTCCCCGGCGACGCCGTTGCGAATGCGGCCCGTATTTCGGCACGGGCCGAGAAACCGGTCAGCGGCCGCCCGGATCTCAGCGAAGCCAGGATTGTGGTGGCCGGTGGCCGCGGCGTGGACGGCGACTTCGGTCCGTTGGAGGAGCTTGCGGACGCCCTCGGTGCCGCTGTGGGCGCTTCCCGCGCCGCCACGGACGCCGGATGGATCGGCCACGATGCCCAGGTGGGCCAGACCGGTGTCACGGTTTCGCCGCAGCTGTACATTTCCGCCGGGATCTCCGGAGCCATCCAGCAGAAGGCCGGCATGCAGACGTCCAAGGTGATTGTCGCCGTCAACAAGGACGCCGAGTCTCCGGTGTTCGAAATCGCCGACTACGGCATCATCGGTGACCTGTTCAAGGTCATCCCGCAGGCCACGGCCGAAATCAAGAAGCGGAAAGGCTGATCCCTTTGCCCACTGACGCCACGTCAGCAAAGAGCCCGTTCGATGCCTCCACGGAGCGCGTCGAGCGGGTGCTTTGTTTTACTGCCCATCCTGATGACATTGATTTCGGTGCCGCAGGAACCATCGCCGCGTGGACGGCCGCGGGCGTCCAGGTCAGCTATTGCATCATGACCGACGGCGACGCTGGCGGTTTTGATCCCGCGGACCGTGCCAGGATCATTGAGCTCCGGGCCGAGGAGCAGCAACGGGCTGCCGCGCTGGTGGGTGTAACGGATATCCACTATCTTCACGAGCGCGACGGCTATCTGGAACCGTCACACGGCGTCATCAAGCAGGTGGTGAAGCTTATCCGCGAAATCCGCCCGGACATTGTGCTGACCATGCACCCGGAACGCAACTGGGACCGTCTTCAAAAGAGCCACCCCGACCATTTGGCCGCGGGGGAGGCGGTGACCCGGGCGGTATATCCCGCCGTCGAGAATCCGTTCGCGTACCCCGAACTGGCGGAGGCCGGCCTTGCGGCCTACAAGCTTCCGTGGCTGTGGTTCATCTCGAGTCCGGAGTCCAGGGAGAACCATTTTGTGGACGTATCTGCCCATGTGGAGGCCAAGATCGAGGCCATTCGGGTTCACGCCAGCCAGCACCCCGATGTCGCCGGGATGGAGCGGGTGGTCCGGGGAATGATGCTGGCGAATGGAGAGCGGGGCGGCCTCCCTTCGGGAACCAGCGCTGAGGCATTCCACGTGGTGTCGGTCAACGGATCCAGTACCATCGCCGGCTTCTGACGTTGCCGTGGTGTAACCCGTGTCATATGCTTGATCTCGGTTAAATCATATTTATTCGAGGAAGGCAGACTTTGATGGCGAAGACTGCGCAACAACCCGTGCTGGTGATTATGGGAGTCTCCGGCTCAGGGAAGTCCACCGTGGCCGGCGTACTGGCCGGCAAACTGGGATGGGATCTGGCCGAAGGCGACGATCTGCACCCTGAAGCGAATGTAGCAAAGATGCACTCGGGACAGGCGCTCACTGACGAGGACCGCTGGCCCTGGCTCGGCATCATCTCGGAGTGGATCCGAGAGCGTGCTGATGCCGGAGTGCCGGCCATCATTACGTGCTCAGCCCTGAAAAAGAAGTACCGTGACGTGCTCCGGGGCGAAGGTGTGGTGTTCGTGTTCCTGCAGGGAAGCAAGGACAAGATTTCCGACCGTCTCGCCTCCCGGCATGGACACTTCATGCCGCCGTCGCTCCTGGAATCGCAGTTCGACGCGCTGGAGGAACCCACGGAAGACGAGAACTACATCTCGCTGTGCGTTTCGGCCTCTCCTGCCGAAGAAGCTGACGAGGTCATTGAACGCCTGGGGCTGCACCCTTTGACCGGGGACTCCGAAGCGGGCGTTAAGTGATTGCCCTCCAGACGGCGTCGCAGGTGCAGGAATGGACCGGGCACGACACCCAACTGCTTGTGGTGGCAGCGCTGGGCATTGCCCTGATCGTGGTGTTGATCGCCAAGCTCAAGCTTCATCCGTTCCTGGCCCTCGTCCTGGGTTCCGCCTTCGTTGGCCTGGCGTCCGGTGTTGAACTGGGCAAGGTCATCACCAACTTCGAGGACGGTGTGGGAGGTGTCCTCAAGGAGGTCGGGCTGCTGATCGCCCTCGGTGCCATGCTGGGGAAGCTGCTCGCGGATTCCGGCGGGGCAAACCGGGTGGTGGACACCCTGCTTGCCAAGGCAAGCGGCAACAAGCTGGTCTGGATGATCACGCTGGTGGCCGTCATCATCGGCTTGCCGATGTTCTTCGAGATCGGGCTCGTCCTGCTGCTGCCCGTGATTGTGCTGGTGACGCAGCGATCCAAGATGAAACTCATGAGGATCGCGATCCCGGCGCTGGCCGGCCTGTCCGTACTGCATGGGCTTGTGCCTCCGCACCCGGGACCGTTGATCGCCATCAGTGCTGTGAAGGCTGAACTCGGAACTACCCTCGGCCTGGGCATCCTGGTGGCAATCCCCACAGTCATCATCTGTGGCCCGCTGTTTTCGCGTCTGGCTGCACGCTGGGTTCCTGTCGATGCGCCGGCTGTGGCTGGCGGTATTGATACCCAGCACACGACGGACCTCAGCGAGGTCAAGCGCCAGCCTTCGTTCGTGGTCACCCTGCTGACCATCATCTTCCCGGTCGTCCTGATGCTGCTGAAGGCCCTGGGCGGCATCATCTGGCCAAATCCTGACACCGCACCGGCCATCCGGATCTTCTTCGACTTCGTCGGCCAGCCGCTGGTGGCCATGACCCTCGCGGTCCTGGTGGCCATCGTGACCTTCGGCTATGCCGTGGGATTCACGGGCAGCAGGATCACGGCCAAGCTGGGTGAGAGCCTTGGTCCGATTGCTGCGATCCTCTTGATCGTTGGCGCAGGCGGCGGTTTCAAGCAAACGCTGATCGGCGCCGGTGTGGGTGACGCGGTGAAGAAATGGGCCGAGGGCGCCAACATGTCCGTCCTGGTGCTGGGCTTCATCGTTGCCGTAGCGCTTCGCCTCGCAACCGGCTCCGCCACGGTGGCAACCGTGACAGCTGCGGGCATTGTGGCGCCGCTGGCCAGCAGCCTGAGTCCGACCCATGCGGCGTTGCTCGCGTTGGCAATCGGTGCGGGTTCGCTGTTCCTGTCCCACGTCAATGATGCGGGGTTCTGGCTGGTCAAGGAGCTCTTCGGGCTCACCGTAGGCCAGACCTTCAAAACGTGGTCCGTGATGGAGACGCTCATTTCCGTAGTCGGGTTCGGCTTCGTGATGCTCCTGTCGCTGGTGTTGTAGCTCCAGGAACCAGCCGGCAAACAATGACGGCGGCCGTCCCCAAGGTGGGACGGCCGCCGTCGTGCATTAACTCCTTGCGCCTCAGGCGCTGAGGGCGACCACCAGGACCGGAGCGCTCGTGGGAGCCTGCGACCCGCCGGCCGGTTCAACGGTGATGGCAACGGACGACGCCGAAGACAAGCCCTTCACCACCGCCGGCTTCGAGAGCGTCTGGGCGTCCATGGTGCCCTGCGGAACCGGCGCGGAGCCGTCCTTGGGCAGCGTCCACAGCTGGTAGACCTTGCCTTCAGGAGCGGGGGCCACCCCGTCCATCAGGACCACGAACGAATCCTTGGCCGATGACGCGGAAATCGTGGCAGTACCGCCGCCGGGAACAGGGGCGGACTGCTTCTGCACATCCTGCGCCTGCAGGACCTGGTTGACGGGATCGTTCTGCGCCGAGACATAAGCGCCCACGCCGATTCCGCCGAGGCCGATCACTGCGGCTGCCGCCACTCCCACGATCCAGCGGCGTGCACCGCCGGCCCGCTGCCGCTCTTCGCGTTTGGCCCTCGCCGCTGCGAGGTCGTCGACGGCGGGACTCACCGCGGCCGGTGCCGCCGGTTCCGCAGCTGCCGGGGCCGTTGCCTCCTGGGTTATCCGTTCCATGATGTTCCCGAAGAGGCCTGCGGGAGGCTCGTCCTGGGCGGTGAAGCTCACCGCCAGGGTTTCGCGTGCCTCGCGGACCCGCTGGAAGAACTCGGCTCCCTCGGGAGCGTCCTTGACGTAGTCGTCAATCATGGCCCGTTCGTCGTCACTGACGGCGTCCAGGGCGTAGATCTCAGCGAGTTCAAGCACTCGGCCCTCAGCGAGATCTGTAGCGATGTCGTTGGCAAACATTCTGCGGATAAAGCCTCCACCGGAGTTCTCAGTCATATCAGCCCACCCCCAGGCAGGTCTTCAGGCGCAGCAATCCGTCGCGGATGCGCGATTTGATGGTCGGCACGGCCGCGCCGAGATGTTCAGCCACTTCCCGGTAGGTCAGCCCGCCATAGTAGGCCAGACGGACGGATTCACGCTGGGTGTCCGTCAAGGTGCCGAGGCAGCGGCTGACGGCTTCGGCCTCGAGGTTGCTGTCTGCTTCCTCGGCCACCAGGTCCCGGTCCAGGTCCTGGCTCGCGGCGCCGTAGCGGGCCTCGCGGTCTGTGGCTGCCTGGACAGCCCGCACACGGTCGATGGCCCGGCGATGGGCGATGGTCATGAGCCACGCAAGTGGCGTTCCCGCGCTGCGGTCGAAATTGGCCGCACCCTGCCACACCTGGATGTAAACCTCCTGGGTGGCGTCCTCACTGAGGTCCGGGTCTATGAGCACGCGCCTGGCCATGCCGAAAACACGCCGCGAGGTCAGTGCATAGAACTCGGCGAATGCCTGCTGGTCTCTTGCTGCCACCAGCTCAAGCAGGCCGGTCAACTGCGTGTTGAGGTCAGTGGCAGTGCTGGTAGCTTCGAAGACCGGTGGGCCGGGGTTGTTGGGGGTGTCCATTACAGTCCAGCATATGTTGTCGCGTCTGAATCCGGCAGCACTGCGGGGTCGCGTTGCGGGTGCGGCGATATGGCCGTGTTGTGTTAAGGCCCTGGTCTGCAACGCGCTCACGGAGGCTCCCTCAATGAATGTCCCTGACAGGATTGTCCCTGCGTAAGGTATTCGGTGCTGTGGCCGCCGTGGATGGGCTACACCTTGGCGCCGGCAAAACCGTTCTGCCGCCATGCCTCGAAAACGGCGATGGAGGCGGCATTGGCAAGGTTGAGCGAGCGCAACGACGGCCTCATGGGGAGCCGTACCCGCGCAGTGACATGCGGGTCCCGTTTGAGCCATTCCGGCAGGCCCACGGATTCGGGTCCGAACATCAGCACATCACCAGGGCGGTAGTCGATGTCTGTATAGGACGTCTCGCCGTCGGAGGTATAGGCGAAGACCCTCTCGGGCTGCAGGGCTTCCCAGGCGGCCTCGATGTCTTTGTGGACTGTGACGACAGCGAGGTCGTGGTAGTCCAGGCCGGCCCGCCGAAGCTTGGCATCGGAAAAATCGAAACCGAGGGGCTCCACCAAGTGAAGCTCGGCGCCCGTAATGGCGGCGAGCCGAATGGCGTTGCCGGTATTGCCCGGGATTTCTGGAGTGTGGAAGAGGATGCGGAACACCGTCCCATCTTAGTCAGGCGTGTGTTGGACACCTGACACAGGCCGGGAGCCAGGGCACGCCAGGAGCTAGTGCATACCCCGAAGCAGCCTGGCCAACACGGGAACCACAACCGTGTTGGGCGCGGGTCCCGAACCCAGGAATTGCTTCAGGCCACGGACAAGACCTGCGCCGTTGACAATCTCGACGGCGCTGCCCTGGCCCTTGCCGTAATGATCAATGACGGGCTCATGCAGGTTGCCGTCGGGGCTGTGCAGGACTACCCAGCCGGTGACGTTCAACTCCGGGAAGATGTCCTGCATGTGGCGGACAATGTGGGCCAGTTGCGGGGGAGCGACCGAGCGGCCGCCATGGCGCAATGACTGTCCGTCCCAGGCGTATGCGCCCTTGGGCAGCAGCATGGAACCAACCAATGCCAGCCTGTAGCCGGACAGGACAGCGTGGTCGATGTGGTTGTTGTCCGACGGCGAGCGCAGGCCGTTAATCAGCCGGGCGGCCGGGATGGCCGGGAGGACCTGGCGGCTGATGAGCTGCACGGTGCGCATTTCCCGTTGGATGCGGGCCTCGGCGCCGAAGATTCCGCGTTTGCGGGGGAGGCCGTGGACTTGTTGGGCCGCTTCGGCTGCCGAAACAAGGGGGACTTCGTTGGGGTCGTCGAAGGCGGGAACGTAGACCGGTGGATCGCCGGCAGTGTTGCGCTGCGTTGGAGGCCGCTTGACGTTGGTGCTTGCCGAAGGTCCTGGCGCCGCTGTGCCCGAATAGTCTCCGGGCCGGGCCTGGGCGCGTTCGGTGGTACCGCTGGCATAACGGCGATCGTACTCGGCCCTGCGCCGGGGGTCGATGAGTGTCTCGTACGCGAGTGTTACGCGCCGGAACATCTCTGCCTCTCCACCGTGATCGGGGTGGGCTTTCCGGGCAGCCTTGCGGTAGGCCACTTTGATCTCTTTGTCCGTCGCGGTGACGGCTACTCGGAGAACCTGATAGTGCGAACTGCTGCCCTCGGCCAAGCACGGGCCCTTCTCTAGTGATGACGGCCGCTCCATCGGGGCGGTATTGGCAAGTTTATCCAGCCACTATGTGAACGTCGGCACGGGGGCGCGTGGTTCCCCGGCTGGCATAATTCGGGCTGTGACTCCTCCGGAACGTTCCCGGCCCTCCGTGGCGCAGGGAAAGATTGTGCTGGCCGTAAACCCGACGGCTTCTTTTGGCAGGTCCCGCGGGGCGGGGGACGAGGCCGCAGAGTACTTTCGCGCCGCCGGTTGGGCCGTCGTCGTTCTTCAGGCCGACGGCTATGAGCCCTTGGGCGCGCTGGTGCGACAGGCGCTGTCCTCGGATGAGGAGGTGGCGGCGCTGGTAGTGGTAGGTGGTGACGGAATGACCCACTTGGGCGTCAACGCGCTCGCAGGCCTGGAGGTGCCGCTCGGGATCATTCCCAGTGGAACGGGCAATGACGTGGCCAGGCTTTTGGCTTTGCCGTTGAACAGTCCCGCTGGTGCATGCCGGCGGGTCCTGGACGCCATGGCGGAGGGCGGACGGAGGATGGACGTCGGCAGGGTCAGGGCAGGAGGGAAGACCACCTATTTCGCGGGGGTGCTGTCGGCCGGGTTCGATGCCGCAGTGAACGAGCGCGCCAACTCCTGGCGCTGGCCGCGGGGGAAAAGCCGTTACAACCTGGCCATGCTGAGGGAGCTTGGGTCTTTTCGCCGGATTGAATACAGGGTCTGTGCTGACGGTGTGAGTTGGAACCAGCGGGCGTTGCTTATTTCCGTGGCAAACGGGCAATCCATCGGCGGTGGCATGCGCATCACCCCGGATGCCTTGCCGGATGATGGCTGGCTTGATCTCTTCGTGGTGGAGCCGTTGTCGCGGCTGAAATTCCTTTCCATTTTTCCGAAGGTCTTTGCGGGCAAGCACACGGGCAGGCGCGAGGTGATGATCCGCCGCGTCCGTGAGGTCCGGTTGGAGGCAGAGGGAGTGGTGGCCTACGCGGACGGTGAACGGCTTGCGGCGTTGCCGGTGGACATCGATGTCCTTCCGCTTGCGCTGCACGTCCTTGCCTAGATTGCCTTGCCCAAGCGGAGGATTCCTTGCGGGCGGCTAGACTCGGACGCGGCAGGGCGCAGTCAGGCGGCAGGGCATAGAGGCGGGAGCATCAGGTGGCGTTTAGCGTTCGACGGCGGCTGGCGGGGTCAGTTGCCCTGGGAACCGTGGGCGTCTTGCTCGCTTCCTGCAGCGTGAACGTACCCGACCCTTCAGCGCCGAAACCGGCGCCGTCGCAATCCACTCTCGCCACTCCAACCATCACGCCAGGGCATGATGCAGAGGCCGTGGCCGCGAAGGACTTGCCGTTGGCGGCGGGGGGCACTTTGGCTCCCGGTGATCCAGTGACGGTGTCGAGCAAGCTGGAGGAGGTGCCGGGCTGGTCCGTGGTGCACTCAGGCCTCCAGGGCGAGGCCCGGTTCAAGAAAACAGACGGGTGCACGCTCGCAGCACGTGTCAGCGTCAACCAGGGCCCCTTGGTTGTGGCAGGTGACGATGTTGCCTCCACCAAGGGACTCTTTCATTACCTTGATGCGGGAATTGACGTGGAGAAACTGAAGCCTGCCACATTGCGGTGGGGTCAGGACTCCGATAAACCGGTTCGCAGCGTGGAGTTCCTGGCGTTGGAGTCCTCCGCAGCCTCAGGCGGCAGTCCAGTGGTGGTGCTGGCCAGGCTTTTCAGCGCTCCCGCATCTTCGGTGTATATCTCGCTGGCCTGTCCGGATGACGCTTCCCTGGCCAAGGCCCGGGCCGAGGTCGAGACGAAGCTGGCGGTGGTTCCGCCGTCGTAGTGGGACGACACTGAGCGCCAGGGCGCGGCATCGGTAGAATGGCAAGGTGCCTGTATACCTTGACCATGCCGCCACCACGCCGCTTTCGGCGGAAGCGCTCGCCGTCATGACACGCGAGTTGGCGAAGACGGGAAACCCGTCCTCCCTCCACGGTGCCGGCCGCAGGGCGCGGCGCGCCGTCGAGGACGCCCGCGAAACGCTCGCCGCCGCGGCGGGGGCCCATCCTTCGGAAGTCATCTTCACTTCGGGTGGGACAGAAGCCGACAACCTGGCCGTCAAGGGACTTTACTGGGCCCGCCGCGACGAAAACCGCCGCCGGACCCGGATACTCTGTTCCGCCGTCGAGCATCATGCGGTCATGGACACCGTCGAATGGCTTGAGCGCCACGAAGGGGCGGACGTTACGTGGCTTCCTGTGGACAGCGAAGGCGCGGTCCGGCTTGACGTCGTCCAAAAGGAGATCAGCCGGGATCCCGAATCGGTTGCCCTGGTAACGGTCATGTGGGCCAACAATGAGGTTGGCACCATCCAGCCGGTCGCCGACATCGTGGAGCTTGCCAAGCCGCACGGCATTCCGGTCCACTCGGATGCGGTGCAGGCTTTCGGATCGGTTCCCGTCGATTTCCGGGCCTCGGGACTGTCTGCCATGTCCGTGTCGGGACATAAGCTGGGCGGCCCAGTCGGTGTTGGTGCACTGTTCCTTGGCAGGGCGGTGAAGCTGACTCCTGTCCAGCACGGGGGAGGGCAGGAGCGGGACGTACGCTCGGGCACTTTGGACACCCCCGCGGTCGCCGCTTTCGCCGCTGCAGCAGAAGCCGTCACCGCAAAGCTGCCGGAGGAGCGGGATCGACTGGCGGCGTTGCGTGACCATCTCATCCGGGGAGTCCTTGAAGCTGTTCCAGACGCCGTGCTCCGTGGCGCCACGGGTGAGCGCCGGCTTCCCGGCAACGCCCACTTCACCTTCCCTGGCTGCGAAGGCGATTCACTGCTGTTCCTGCTTGACCTGGCAGGCGTTGAGTCCTCAACGGGTTCGGCGTGCACGGCCGGAGTGCCGCGGCCCTCGCACGTCCTGCTCGCGATGGGACTGGACGAGGACACCGCCCGTGGTGCCCAGCGCTTCACGCTTGGACACACGTCCACTGAAGCTGATGTTGAAGCCCTTCTGAAAGCACTTCCGGAAGCTTGCTCCAGGGCGCGGCAAGCAGGGATGGCAGGTCATGAGTCCTCCATCCAGACAGCGGCGACTGTCGCCCGGCGGGGTGTGGCCTAAGCCGCCACTACCGTCGGTCCATCCAGGCAGGAATTCGTCGAGGGGAATGTCCGGGTCGTTGGCGAGCCGGCTTGTATGTGCTCGAAGCCTGCACCCTGTTGGACCGTGCAGAGGGTACATTCTGAAGTCATGACAGAGATCCGCTGGTTGGAAGCGTTTGTCGCCGTCGCCGAAGAACTCCATTTCGGCCGTGCCGCGCAGCGCCTGCATACTTCACAGTCACCGCTGAGCCAGACGATCCGGAAGCTCGAGGCGGACCTGGGGTCCCGCCTTTTTGAACGCAACACCCGCAGCGTTGCCTTGACATCTGCCGGGTATGCCCTCCTGCCGCGCGCATACCGGGTACTTCAGGAAATGCGTCTGGCCCGGGAAGCGGCGCAGGCCGAAATTGAAGGCGTCAGGGGCAACATCAGGATCGGATTCTCCGGAGCGGTCAACCATCTGACCCTCCCGCCACTGACCCGTGCCGTGAGGAGGCGCCATCCGGACATCACGATGGACCTCACCAGCAGTGTCCGCACCACGGACGGATTGGCCAGCGTGGCAAACGGCACGTTGGACCTGGCCTTTGTCGGCCTTCCTGACGCTCCCGTCCCCGGGGTTGTGACGCGGCTGGTTGCAAGCGAGGAAGTCGGCGCGGTAGTGCCATTGGATCATCCGCTGGCGCAAGAGGAATCCATCCCTTTGCAGGCACTGGCGTCCGATGACTTCATCTCTCCGCCACTGGATGGTTCGTCCTCCATGACCGAAGTGATGCTCGCATCCTGCATGGCGGCCGGCTTCCGCCCTCGTATCGTCCAGGAGCTCTCGGATCCCTACATGGTGCTGACGTTCGTGGCCGCAGGAGTGGGGGTGACACTCATGAGTAACGGGATATCCGGGATCATCCCCTCCGGCGCCACCTACATTGCCTTGGACCCGCCACGGCACTTCATGAATCACTCCATCGCTTGGTCGGAGGAAAACGATTCCTCCGTGCTTGCGGCCGTGCTCGCAATCATCGAAGAGATATTCCCGGAGATCCCAAGGCCACCGCACGCCATTTAGTTGTTTTTCAGCATAGTTATAGATCAATTTAGTCGTGGACACACTAAGTGATCGCCCCCACACTGGATGGAGAAGCCGCACCAAGCGCGGCAAACCGTTCCGCAGCCGGCCCGCCGACGCTGCCAACGGTCCCGTTACCAGAAGGGAACACCATGTCAGTGTCGACATCGGCGCCAGCACAAACCAAGAACAACGCGAAAATCGCAGCAGTTTCAGGGTTCGTTGGCAGCGCACTTGAGTACTACGATTTCTTCATTTTCGGCTCTGCGGCAGCCCTGATCTTCGGCAAGCTGTTCTTTGCACCCGGCCCCTCGGCGATGCTGCTGTCTTTCGCCACCGTTGGGGTTGCCTACATCGCCCGCCCGCTGGGTGCGGTGATCTGCGGCCACCTGGGTGACAAATTCGGCCGCAAAAGGATCCTGCTGCTCACGCTCCTGCTCATGGGCGCTTCAACGTTCCTCATCGGCTGCCTGCCCACGTACAACGACATTGGAATGGCTGCGCCGATCCTGGTTGTGGCCCTCCGTCTCATCCAGGGCTTGTCCGCCGGCGGTGAATCACCGGGCTCAAGCTCCCTCACCCTTGAGCACGCACCCGAAAACAAGCGGGCTTTCTACACCAGCTGGACCATGAGCGGAATCATGTTCGGCATCGTCCTCTCCACCCTGGTGTTCATCCCCGTCGCGTCGATGCCGGAAGACCAGTTGCTTGCGTGGGGCTGGCGCGTCCCGTTCCTCGCCAGCGCTGTCGTTACGGTCATTGCCTTCGTACTCAGGCGGCTGCTGGAAGAGCCTCCCGTTTTCGAGGAAGCCAAAGCCCAGGACGAAGTCGTCAAGGTTCCGCTCGTCACGCTGTTCCGGCACCACTGGATCACAGTCACCCGCGTCACCGCGATGTCGTTGTTCACCATCATCAACACCATCATCAACGTCTTTGCCCTGTCCTACGCCACCTCCGTTGTCGGCGTTGACAAGGGCCTGATGCTGACAGTCATTGCCGTCGCCAACCTTGCCGCTGTGGCCATGGGCCCATTGGCCGGCATCCTCTCGGACCGGATCGGCCGCAAACCAGTTTTCGTCTCGGGCCTGGTGCTGCAGATCGGCATGATCTTCCTGTTCTTCATGGCATTGTCCGCAGCAAACCTTCCGCTGATCTTCGTCACGGGGATCCTCCTGATCGGCGTTGCGTACACCTGGTCCAACTCCATCTACCCCGCATACTTCCCGGAGCAGTTCCCGGTCAAGGTCCGCTACTCCGGCATGGCCATCAGCCTGATGTTCGGACTGCTCCTGGCAGGATTCGCACCCGTCATCTCCGAATTGCTGATCGGTGGCGACAAAGCCAACTGGGTTCCCGTCGCAACATTCGCCGCCGTGGCCTGCGCCATTTCGGCCGTCGCCGCGCTGCTGGCACCGGAGACGTTCAAGACGCCCACGGCCATGCTGGGACTGAAGAAGACAACCCCTGCCGCAATTGCCGATAAGTCACGGGCATGAACCAGCGAACACTGGCGGACCCCCGTGGATTCCGGCACGACGGCGATGGCAACCATCGGTTCCTGGTGGGTTTGCTTGGCTCAGGGATTGCCGGGTCCCTCACTCCGGGCCTGCACGAGACGGAAGCCGACCGGTTGGGCCTGAACTACACCTACCGCGTCATCGATCTGGACGTCATAGGACAAGCCGCGGAAAACTCCGCAGCGCTCGTCAGGCAGGCAGCCGATCTGGGATTCGACGGCCTGAATGTCACCCATCCGAGCAAACAGCTGGTGCAGGACGGCCTGGACGAACTCTCCGCGGAAGCCCGGATCCTCGGGGCCGTCAACACCATCACCTTTCACCAAGGCAAGGCCGTCGGGCACAACACAGATCACACCGGTTTCATCGCGGGTCTCCACGCCGGCCTCCCAACGGCTGCCACCGATTCCGTAGTGCTTCTCGGGGCTGGGGGAGCCGGGGCAGCGGTGGCCTTCGGTCTGCTCCGCAACGGAACCAGGCACTTGGTGATCGCGGACATTGAGCCGGGCAGGGCCGAAGCCCTTGCCCTTCGGTTGTCCCCGCACTTTCCGGACAGCCGGCTATCGGTGGACGGAACGGATGCCGTCGCCGGAAGCATCAGGACAGCCACCGGTTTGGTGAACTCAACGCCGATCGGCATGACGGGCCACCCTGGACTGCCCATCGACCCCGATGTGATCCACTCCCGGCTGTGGGTAGCCGACGTAATCTACAGGCCGCTCGAAACCGAACTGATCAAGGCAGCCCGTGCCAAGGGCTGCAAAGTCCTGGACGGCGGCCGCATGGTGGTGGGCCAGGCTGCCGCAGCCTTCGAGCTCTTCACCGGCATTCCCGCCGACGCCGAGAGCATGCTGGCCACGTTTCGACGGGAGGTCAGTTAGTCATGGGTTACCGTGCGCCAACCACTATCGCCGAGTCCCGCTGCCTGGTCATCGGGGCCGCCAGCGGAATCGGGCTGGCGACGGCTGAACGCCTCAGGTCTTCCGGCGCCACAGTCATGGGTGCGGATCTGCCATCGCCCACCTGGCCTGCCGGAGCAAGGACCTCGTCACCTGCAAGCACCTTGTCACCTGCAGGGGATGTCGCCGTGGACGTCACAGACCCGGCATCGGTTGCGGCCGCGGTCTCCGCGGCGGTGCTGGGCATGGGAGGCCTCGATGCCGTGGTCAACTGCGCCGGGATCCTCGGCCCCGTTGCCCCGGCAGCCGCAACATCCGTCGAGGACTTCGAACGCATCGTGCGGATCAACCTGACGGGCGCTTTCATTGTCTCCAAGGCCGTGTTGCCCGGTATGGCCAAGGCAGGATACGGCCGGTTGCTCCATATCTCCTCGACGGCGGGCAAGGAAGGCGTTGTCAACATGCCGGCGTACTCCGCCAGCAAGGCGGGGATCCTGGGCCTGGTTAAGTCACTGTCCAAGGAGTTTGCCCTGTCCGGCATCACCGTCAATGCGCTCGCTCCGGGCAATGTGGTGACCCCGCTGTTCGCCGAAGTGCCGGCAGAACAGCAGGCGGCGCAGGCTGCCAAGATCCCCATGGGCAGGTTCGGAACTCCTGCCGAAGCGGCTGCCCTCATCGAATTCGCCGTGTCGCCCGCGGCGTCCTACACCACCGGATTCGTCTTCGATCTGTCCGGCGGCCGGGCAAGCTACTGACCCAGCCCTACTGACCCCGTCGCACGCCTCCGGCTGGAGCGCACCACGAACTCCGGCCAGTACCAGAAAGTTAGCCCCGCTGATGACCACACCATCACCTCTTACCGCCGAACCCCTGCGCATCGGAATCGCAGGATGCGGCGCAATCTCACGCAACCACTTGGAAGCCTTCAACGCCCTTGCAGACGCCGTCATAGTCGGCGTCTGCGACGTGGACCTCCAGCGCGCCCGGGACACTGCCGAAGCCCGGGGAATCCCAGCCGCAGTGAACAGTGTTCCGGAGCTCCTCGGTCTCGGGGTGGACGTTATCTCGGTGTGCACGCCGCACCCCACCCACGAGGAAGTGGTGCTCCAGGCCGCTGCCGCGGGAGTCCACGTGCTCTGCGAGAAGCCCATATCCACGGACCTGGCCTCAGCGGAACGCATGGTCAAAGCCTGCGACGACGCCGGCGTCAAGCTCGGAGTCCTCTTCCAACGACGCTTCTGGCCGGCCGCGCAACGCATCCGCGCAGCGATCGACGACGGCACCCTTGGCCGGCCCATCATGGGCCGTTGTTCTGTGATGCTTCACCGTGAGCCTGAGTACTACTCCCGGGACGCCTGGCGCGGGACCTGGGCCGGCGACGGTGGCGGGGTGCTGATGACCCAGGCCATCCACTACATCGACCTCATGCAGTGGTTCATGGGAGAAGTGGCCGAGGTCTACGGCAAGATCAACACCTTCAAACACAGCGGCCACATCGAAGTGGAAGATTCCGCGACTGCGGTCATCACGTTCGCTTCCGGGGCCATCGCCACCCTGGAAGCTTCGACGGCGGTGTCCCCGAGCCTGGGCGTGCAGATCCGGATCACAGGAGAAACCGGAGCTTCGGCTTCCCTGGCTGAATTCCCGGAAGGCAGCGACGGACGGGTGGACCTGTGGGCCGCGGCCGGGACGATCTCCTCCGAACCCGTCTTCCCGAGCGGGGTTGACCCGAACGTCAGCCTGGCTACGATCAACGGCCAGCTGATCCCACACCACACCACCCAGGTCCGCGACTTTGTCCGGGCACTCCGGAACGGCGACGACCCGGCGATCACCGGCCGGGATGCGACGAAAGCACTGAGGATACTGCTGGCGGTCTACGAATCATCGCGCACGGGAGCCCCCGTCCGCTTCGACCACGCCCCTGCAGGCACACGAGCACCCGCAGAGCTTGCAGGCTAAGGAACACCCATGGAACAAACAAAACGCTATTCAGCCCGCCCCCTGGCACTTGGCCGCAACGGCCGCACCCCGAAAACCCTCCGGAACCGCCTGGCCTCCGCTCCCATGGAACGCAACTACGGCACCACTGACGGGCGGATCACCGATCAGTACATCGATTACCTCGTGACCCGGGCAAGGGCCGGACTCGGCATGGTGACTACCGAAGCGACATACGTTCGCGCGGACGGAAAGGGCCGAACCCACCAGCTCGGACTGCACAGCGACGCCATGATCCCGGACCTGCGGAGGCTCACTGACGCATTGCACGCCGAAGGTGCGCTCGCCGCCGTCGAACTCAACCACGGTGGGCGAACCGCGCAGGCTGCGGTCTCGGGGCATAAGAACCTTGCTCCTTCAGCGGTAGCGTGCGAAGTTGCAGGTGGCGAGGTTCCCCGTGAACTCACAGCCGGGGAGTGCCATGAGCTGGTGGAAGCCTATGCGCAGGCCGCACGCCGGGCGGTGGCCGCAGGCTTCGACGTGATCAACATCCACGGCGCCCACGGCTACCTGATCCACCAGTTCATGTCCCCTCTGTCCAACCACCGCACGGACGAGTTCGCGGCTCCGGAGCGGTTCATGAACCTCGTCATCGACGCCGTGCGGGAAGCCGTCCCGGACACTGTGGTGGGCATGCGCGTCTCCGTCGTGGAGGGACCTGCAGACGGCATCACCGCCGAACAGCAGGTGGCCATCCTCGCCAAGGCCCACTTGGAGCATCTGGACTTTCTGGACATCTCCGCCGGGAGCTATGAGGCCGGTGAATGGATCGTGCAGTCCGGGGAGTGGAAGCCGGGAATCCTGGCAGGCTATGCCAAGGCGTACCGGCAGTTTGGTCTTCCTTTGGGCATGGCCGGCCGCTTGAACTCGCCGGCCATTATCGAAGAGGTACTCCGGGACGGCAGCTGCGACTTCGTCAGCCTTGCCCGGGCGATCCATGCCGACCCGGGGTTCGTAGGCGGCGTCCTGCGCGATGAGCGTTACCGGCCCTGCATCGCCTGCAACGTGTGCATCGACAACCTGGGCCTCGGCCAGGTGACCTGCACAGTCAACCCGGCGGTGGGTCGCTCCCGTGTTCCCGTACCGACGCCCTCTGTCCGAGAGGGGTCCCGCGTGGTGGTTGTGGGCGCCGGACCCGCAGGTCTCACTGCCGCGCACGAACTCGCCGAAGCAGGAGCGAAGGTGACCTTGTTCGACGACGGCGTCCGCCCGGGTGGCCGGTTTGCCCTCGCGGAAAGGATGAAATCCACCCCGGACTTCCACCGTTTCGCTGAATGGTCAGCGGAGGAGAACGCCCGGCTCGGCATCGAGGTCCGCCTGCGTTCGCGCGTGGACACTGCGCACCTTGGCGGAGTGGTCCGCGACACCGCGGCAGACGCCGTCGTACTGGCCACCGGCGGGCTCCGACCCGGGGCGGGCTTCAATGGCGGAGACATGTCCAACGTCCTTGACGTGCGCGACTGGCTCGCCGCCCACCTGGAAGTGTTCGAGGGCGGCACCGAGGACGTAAGCGACGTACCCGAAGCCCTGACGATCTGGGGTGCCGACTCGGTGGCCATGAGTGTGGCGGACACACTGGCAGACCGGGGGACTGCCGTCCTGTTGATCGGCCCTCAGCAGGCTATCGCGCCCGAGTCGGGGCGCCGCGCCAAAATCCTGGCAGTGCCCCGGCTTGAAGCCAACCCCCGGGTGCGGATCCGCCTCGGCGTCGTCATCGAGGAGTTCGACGGGGGCCGTGTCCGGATCAGCGGCCCGGACCTCCCTGCCGGAGGCGAATGGCTCGACGCGCCCGGACCGCTCCTGGTGTCACGGTCCGTCGCTCCCTTGGACGGCACTATTCCCCGAAACATCCGGGACGCAGGGTTGAGCCGCGTCGCCGGAGTGCCTGTGACATTGGCCGGAACCGTCGTGGACCAGACACCGGCCATTGCCTCCAACGCCGTCAAGAGCGGCTACGACGCGGCCCAGCGGATCGCCTTCCTGCTCGCTGCAGACGCTGCCGCCACCAACGAACTGACACTGAACGGAACAAAGCGATGACCCGAAACGTGCACAGGCCGATCGGCCTGGCCCAGTTGTCCCTGCTTCACACCCCGCCTCCTGCCTTGGTGGATGTTGCCGCCGTGGCGGGTTTCGATTTCGTTGGACTCCGGGTCCGCCCCGTGACACCGACTGAAAGCCCCTACGACCTTCAGCCGGGGTCGCGGATGTTGCGCGAAACGTTGTCACGGATGAAAGACACGGGCGTGACCGTGCGGGACATCGAATTCCTTCTGCTCGACGGCACCGACCAACGTGACAAGTGGCTGCGCATGATGGAAGCGGGCCAGGCCCTGGAGGCGAGCTCCATCACCGTTGCCGGTGCCGATCCGGACACCGCCCGACTGGTCGGAACACTTGCCCGGATGACAGAGGACGGCCGCGGATTCGGGATCACCCCCACGCTGGAGGCGATCTCCTACCAGCCCGTAGCCTCGATCGCCCAGGCCGCAGACATCGCACGGCAGGCTGGTTGCCGGATCGTGGTGGACACCTTGCACTTCAACCGATACAACGGTCCGGGCGCAGCCAGGCAGTGGGACGCGTTGCGCGCCAACGCCGACCTCGTGCCGCTCCTGCAGTTGTGCGATGGGCCGCTTGCCCGACCCGGGACCCGGGATGGACTGGTCACCGAATCCCGCTCGGAGAGGGGCATACCCGGCGAGGGCGAGTTCGACCTCGCGGCCGCGGTTGCAGTAATACCGGCGATTCTTCCGGTCAGTGTGGAGGTACCTTCGGGCCGGCGGGTCGCCGAACTCGGCGATGCCGGCTGGGCACGCCTGCTGAGGGCAGGGGTTGACGCCGTGCTGGCCCGGGGCTGCAGCCTTCAGCCAAGCGGCTCTCCCGATACGGCAGGTGCAAAATGACCTGCAAGGGCACAGAGACCACGACGACGGAAATCGCCAATGGCGTCCGCGTACCCCTGATCGGCCTGGGAACCTGGCCGCTCAGGGGCGAGGACGCCGCCGCGGCAGTGTCCCAGGCCATCAGCAACGGCTACCGGCACATCGACACCGCAGAAAACTATGCCAACGAGTCGGCTGTAGGGGAGGGCATCCGTCGCAGCGGCATCGCCCGGTCGGAGCTGTTCCTCACCACCAAGTTCAACACCCGGTGGCATAGCCGGAGCGGGGTGCGGGAGGCGTTCGGCAATTCGGTGCAGCAACTCGGGACCGACTACCTGGACCTGTTCCTGGTTCACTGGCCCAACCCGGCCCAAGGTCGATACGTCGACGCCTGCGAAGAACTGCAAAACCTCCTCGACGACGGTTCCATCAGGGCCTGGGGTGTTTCCAACTTCAAACCGTCGCACCTGAAGGCTGTCCAAGGGGCAGGCCTGGCAGTTCCGTTGAACCAAGTGCAAGTCGACCCCGAGCACGGCCAACCCGATCAGCTGGCCTACCACCGCGGACACGGGATAGTCACTGCGGCCTACAGTCCGCTGGGACGAAGCGGCGGATTCCTTAGCCACCCGGCAGTCGACCGTCCCGCGAAGGAACTGGGCAAGACTCCAGCCCAGATCGTGCTGCGCTGGCACGTCCAGCACGGCCGGGTAGCGGTACCCAAATCGGCAGACAGCCAACGCCAACAGCAAAACCTGGATGTCTTCAATTTCCGCCTGAACCAGCAGCACATCGCTGCGATCGACGCACTCGAAACCGGCGCGGCGCCCCGCCTGGACTCTGACACCTACTTCCACTGAGAAAGCACTGAACATGAATACACCCCTGGATTCTTCCCCTGCCCTGCCCGCCGTGGACTGCGACGTCCTGGTCATCGGCTCCGGCGCGGGTGGCCTGTCCGCAGCTGTGACCGCCGCCTATCACGGGCTGAAGGTGGTGGTTGTTGAAAAGGCCGACGTCTGTGGCGGCGCTACCTCCTGGTCCGGCGGTTGGGCCTGGACCCCCGGCAATCCCTTGGCAAAATCAGATGGCGTGGTGGAGGACCGCGAACAGTTCCGCACCTACCTGCGCCACCGGCTCGGAAACCACTACCAAGAGGACAGGGTGGAGGCTTTCCTGGAAGCCGTGCCGCACATGGTGGGGTTCTTCCAGGACAAGACAAGCCTGCAGTTCGTACCCGGTACCGAGATCAAAGACATCTACGGCGACACGCCAGGAGCGGGCACCGGGCACCGTTCCGTCGGGCCCAAGCCGTTCAACGCACGCAACATCAGGCCCGGGCTCCGCGCGATGATGCGCCACCAGCTCTACGAAACCTCATTCCTTGGAATGGGCATCATGGCGGGTCCGGATCTGCGCAAATTCCTCTCCGCCTCCCGAGGCAACGTCAAAGGCATCTTCCACGCCGGCTGGCGGGTTGCCTTCCATCTGCTCGATCTCGTTACACACCGGCGGAACATGCAGTTGGTCAACGGAACCGCGCTCACAGGCAGGCTGCTGAAGTCCGCTGATGACCTTGGTGTGGAGATCCGCGTCTCCACGCCGGCCAAACGGCTGGTGACGGACGCCTCGGGAAAGGTGGCGGGCGCCGTCGTCGATTCTCCCCAAGGGGAACTGCAGATCAACGCCTCCCGTGGCGTCGTCCTGGCGGCCGGAGGCTTCCCCAATGACGTCGCCCGCCGCAAGACATTGTTCCCGAAGACGCCCACGGGCCGGGAGCACTGGACACTGGCGCCAAAAGAAACCACCGGCGACGGCATTTCCATGGCACAGGCAGTGGGTGCCCGGTTTGAGACCGACGTTGAGTCGCCGGCCGCCTGGTGTCCTGTCTCCCTGGTCCCATACCTTAATGGACGCACCGGAACGTTCCCGCACATCATGGACCGGGCAAAACCGGGCAGCATCGGCGTCCGACGGGACGGCAAACGATTCGTCAACGAGGCCCAGGGCTACTACGACTACGTCCAGGGCATGTTCAACACCACTCCTGAAGGTGAACCGGTCGAAGCGTGGCAGATCGCTGATGCAGCGTTCGTGCGAAGGTTCCCGTTGGGGATGGCCAAGCCCCTTCCCGTGCCGCTCTTTCCCTACCTGCGCTCCGGTTACCTGAAGAAAGGCAACACACTCGAGGAGCTGGCTGCGGCATGCGGCATCGATCCGCAAGGACTGGCAGAGACCGTCGCGGCATTCAATGACAACGCCCGCAAGGGCATTGATCCCGATTTCCAACGTGGCAGCAGTGAATTCAACCGCTATGGCGGCGATCCCGGAAACAAGCCCAATCCTTCGCTGCGTGCTTTGGAGAAGGGTCCGTTCTATGCTGTCCGGATTGTCCCCGGTTCGTTCGGTACCTTTGCCGGCCTCGCAGCAGATTCCCGGGCACGCGTCCTTGACACCCATGGCCAACCCATCGGCGGCCTTTATGTCGCGGGTAATGACCAGGCCTCAGTCATGGGCGGCCATTACCCCGCAGGAGGCATTAATCTCGGACCGGCCCTGACTTTCGGGTACATCGCAGGGCGCGATCTCGCTGACGCCACCATCTACGAGGACGACGGCGGCGCTGCCCCTTCGCAGCGACGGAACCTGGCGACGCTGGCCGAAAGAGCCGAAGGATCGGAATCCGAGGGTGGGTCAATCACAAGGATTTAGCTCTGGCGTGGTATCGCACGCTAGAATGGATGGGCGTCCACGGCCGTCAAAAGCCGGACAGGCCGCCACATCCCTTGATCCAGAAAGCCAGCATGCGAGTACTTGCAGCAATGAGCGGCGGAGTGGACTCCGCCGTGGCCGCCGCCCGAGCCGTTGAGGCAGGGCACGACGTCGTGGGGGTCCACCTCGCGTTGTCCCGCATGCCGGGGACCCTTCGCACCGGCAGCCGGGGCTGCTGCACCATTGAGGATTCCCGTGACGCGTGGCGGGCCTGCGACGTCCTGGGAATTCCCTATTATGTGTGGGATTTCTCCGAGCGCTTCAAGGAAGATGTCGTCCAGGACTTCATCGACGAATACGCCGCCGGACGGACGCCGAACCCGTGCATGCGCTGCAACGAGCGCATCAAGTTCGCGGCATTGCTGGAGAAGGCGATCGCCCTTGGTTTCGACGCTGTTTGCACCGGCCACTACGCCAAGGTGATCGAAGACGCTGACGGCAACCGTGAACTCCACCGTGCTGCCGACTGGGCCAAGGACCAGAGCTATGTCCTGGGCGTCCTGACCCATGAGCAGCTGAAGCACTCCATGTTTCCGCTGGCGGACACGCCCTCCAAGGCAGAAGTTCGTGCCGAGGCTGAGCGGCGCGGCCTGTCCGTGGCCAACAAGCCGGACAGCCACGACATCTGCTTTATCTCCGACGGCGACACCCGGGGCTGGTTGGCCGAAAAGATCGAGATGACCACCGGTGACATCGTTGATGAAACCGGGGCCAAGGTCGGCGAGCACCCTGGCGCCAACGCCTTCACCGTCGGGCAGCGCCGCGGGCTGAAGCTGGGCACTCCGGCTGCTGACGGCAAGCCCAGGTTCGTCCTCGAGATCCGTCCCAAGGAAAACAAGGTAGTCGTGGGCCCCGAAGCCCTGCTGGCGATCGACGAGATCCGCGGCATCAAGGTCTCCTGGGCCGGCCTGCCCATCCCGGAGGTCGCCACCGGCGCCAGCTTCGAATGCCACGCCCAGGTCCGTGCCCACGGCGATCCCGTCCCCGCAGTCGCGCACGTGGAAGCCGTCGAGGACGGGTCCGGCGTGGAACGGGCACAGCTCGTCGTCACCCTGACCGACCCCCTGCGTGGCGTGGCTCCCGGCCAGACCGTGGTTCTCTACCAAGGCAGCAGGGTCCTGGGGCAGGCAACCATCGACGCCGCGCGCTCACTTCAGCGGGTAGCCCTCTAAGAGCCATTGCCTCCCGAATGCCCCGACTCCATACTGGGCTAAGCAGCGTTTCCGCTGCGGTGTTTGGGGTCCGCATTCGGGACGGCGATGACTGTGGCATTTCCAAAGAAGAGCCCGGGAGACATCAAAGCCGGGCAGATGGTCTCCTTGACCATCCTTGCTGAGGGGCCGATCGCCCCCGCCGGGGGTGCGCCGCTGACGGCACAGGTACGCATACCGGTTGAACGGTTGCGGCGCGGTCCCACGGGCCACCGCTACGCCATCCATATCCGGAAGTGGCGGGGGACCACCGTATCCCCGGTGAGCCTGACGCAGCCGGGAGATCCTTGGCGTTTGATTTCCGAACCACCACCGGCCGGCCTGCGCGAGCTCCTGGACGACACCCGCTTCCTGGCCCAGCACGTCTACGGTGTCGCGATGAGCACGCTGGAAATCTTCGAAACCACCCTGGGCAGGCGCATGCCGTGGAACCCCGAAGGGCGTGTGGTGCTCAAAGCCCGTGACCTGGTCACCGCAACAGACACCGGGTACGAGCGGGGCACCAACATCATCCGTTTCGGATCCGTGGACCGGATGGGATACAAAGTCCCGACTGCCCTGTACCGCGACATTGTTGCCCATGAGGTGACACACGCGATCCTGGATGGGTTCAGGCCCGCCTGGGCGGACCAGATGGCCACCATGGAACAGCTGGCCATGCACGAGGCTTTGGCCGACATCGTGGCCATCCTCTCCGTGTTCTCTTCCAAGGAAGTTGTGTACCGGCAGCTCGAAGCCGCGGCAGGAGGTTTCGAAGCGGGGCAGACCGTTGATGACGCAGTGCTGATGCGCTCGCTCTTTGACTTCGCCCGGGATCTCTTTGCCCGTGGGCCACTGCGCGAGCCGTTCGTCGGTGCCGCGCCGGAGGGCTGGCAGTTGCTCCCCGAACCCCACGCGCGGGGTGCTGTCGTGGTGGGTGCGGTGCTCCGGGCCGTCCAGCGCTTGTGGTCCGAAAGGAATGCCCGCTACGGCGGGTTCCACAGCCTCCAGCAAAAGGCCGAGTCCGGTTCGATTGTGGCAACCAGGATCCTTCGCATGGTGATCCGGGGCCTGTCCTACATGCCGCCGGTGGATGTTTCCTGGCGCGACCTTCTGCGCGGAATCATCGCCGCCGACCTCGACATGGTTCCTGACGATGTCCATGGATACCGGGAAGCACTCCAAACCGAGTTTTCCGCAATCGGCATCCGCCGGGTTTCGTTGAACAACATCAGCGGGGTTGAGAACTACAGCGGGCTCCGTTACCCGATCCGCCTCTCGGCACTGGGATCAGACCCCCAGGAAGTACAGCGCTTCGTGTGGGAGAACCCGCGGCTCCTGGAGGCCGCCCGTCTCGAGCGGCGAACACCCCTGAGTTCCACCCGGGTCCGGACGTCCGAACGCGTATCGCCGGACGGGTTCATCATTTCCGAGATCGGAGCATCCTTCATCCAGACGGTCCGGATGAGCCGGAGGGAAGCCTATGTCCGCCTTGGGGTGAAGACCGGGCGGGACTTCATTGACGTCCGTGGAGGAGGACTGTTGAGGTTCGACGCCGGTGGCCGCCTCGTCTATGCCGCGCTCAAACCCGTCATGGACAGGGAACGGCAGGGCCAGCTGTTCGGTTCCGACCAGCACCACGAAGCCGAGCAAGCGGCCTCATCCGGGGTGCGCAACAAATTCCACGGCACGGGGGACTAGGCAGGCCGGAACGGCAGGGATCTGATGCGGGAACTGAACTCAAGCTCCCCAGGCCGCTTTGCGCGCAGCCCTCGACGCCTCAAGCTGCGCCACCTGGTCGAAGCCGCCGGCCTTCAATCCCTTGCTCACTTCTTTGAGGAGGTCAGCCCGCCCCAAGCCTCCGTCGCTGCGCAGAGATTTAACGAGGTTGTACGTGAACGCGCCGTTGTACCGGCCTTCCATCAGGGCATCCGCTGCGGTTTGGTCGGATCTGCAGGCTGCCATGAGGACCGGCGTGGACAACTTGGCGGTCTTGACAATATCGCGCAGGGTCCGGGTCTCCAGGTCCTCGTTCGCCATGACGGCCCGGGGCGTTGGTCCAGGCAGGAAGCGCGGGCGACGGCCGGGAATCAGGTCCAGCGACTTCAGCCCGGTACCACTGTGGCAGGTATCAAGCAGCACATCCATCAGGACGCCATCAGGAAGGCGGCCGAACACGGCAGCCAGTTCGTCGTCTGAAATGACCGTTCCGGGGTCCCAGGAGTCACCGGCATCGTTGATGTCGTGGCAGGCAAAGGCCTCATCAAGGCTGTCGTCTTCGTCGCCACCGGTATCCGGAATCTGCGTGCCATGGCTGGAGAAGGTGAACACGATCTGCTGGATGGTGCCCTCGACCGCCGCGTCTACCAGCTTGTTGACCTCCGCCAGAACCATCTTTTTGGTGGCTTTGTCATCTCTCAGAACGGTGACCTGTGATGCCGGGAATCCGTAGCTTTCCTCGAGCAGGCCGGCCAGATCCTCGGCATCGTTGACACAGCCGTGAAGCCAGCTGGACTCCGGAAGGTACTTGAATTTGTTGATCCCCACACAAAGGGCTGCCTTTTCCATGAGCCTGACTTTCGACGTGTGATCCAGCGGTTGAGCACCCGGGATAAACCATATTCCTGTCCCACCTGTCCGGCAATGCTCCCGTAGTGCCTGGGGAAGCTACTGGAAAGTAAATTTTGTGTCTCAAATCACCAAAACGGGGGTTCGCGGGCTTCGAAGTCTGGTTGAATCGAGGCACTAAGAGTGTGCTCCGTCACAAATATCCCACGGCGGAGCATCGAATCCATCGAACAGAAGGTTCACCAGATGGCACTGAACAAGAAGGCCCTGCACGGCGCTATCGCGCTGGCGGGCATCTCCGCATTCGCCTTAACGGCATGCACGGGCCCCTCCGGTGGCGGCTCCTCGTCTGCTCCGGCGGCCGCAGGCCCCATCGCCTACGGCACAACAGACAAAGTCACATCACTGGACCCCGCGGGTTCCTATGACAACGGTTCATTCATGGTGATGAACCAGGTCTACTCCTTCCTCCTGAATTCCAAGCCGGGTGGCGCGGAACCCGTACCGGACCTCGCCGAGTCATCGTCCTTCACGGCCCCTTCCGAGTACACCGTCAAGCTCAAATCCGGGCTCAAGTGGGCCAACGGCCACACATTGGACTCCAAGGACGTGAAGTTCTCCTTCGACCGCCAGGTGGCCATCAATGATCCTGCCGGACCGGCATCGTTGTTGACGAACATCGACAGCGTCAGCGCGCCCGATGCCACCACCGTGGTTTTCAAGCTCAAGAACGCCAACGATCAGACTTTCAGCCAGATACTCAGCAGCCCTGCCGCACCGATCGTCGATGACGAGGTCTTCCCGGCAGACAAGATCCTCTCCGATGACGAGATCATCAAGGCGAACGCGTTCTACGGCCAGTACACCATCGACAGCTACAAGAAGAACGAACTTGTCAGCTTCAAAGCCTTTGCCGATTACAAGGGCGTCCTCGGGAAACCGGCCAATGATGCAGCCACCATCAAGTACTACGCCAGCCCCACCAACCTGAAGCTGGAAATCCAGCAGGGAGCGATCGACGTCGCCTTCCGCAGCCTGAGCGCTACGGACATCGACGATCTCCGCAAGGACTCCAAGGTCAAGGTACTGACGGGTCCGGGCGGCGAGATCCGCTACATCACCTTCAACTTTGACACCATGCCGTTTGGAACCAAGGCAACCGGAGCGGACCCCGCCAAGGCTTTGGCAGTACGCCAGGCCGTGGCCAACCTCGTAGACCGACAGGCCATCGCCGACCAGGTCTACAAGGGCACCTACCTGCCCCTGTACTCCAACGTCCCCAGTGGATTCCTCGGCGCCAACGAGTCGTTCAAGGACGCCTACGGCGATGCCGGCAAGCCCAGCCTGGACAAGGCCAAGAAGGTCCTTACCGATGCTGGAATCACTGACAAGGTGGCATTGAACCTGCAGTACAACCCGGACCACTACGGCGGATCATCCGGTGACGAGTACGCCATGATCAAGGAGCAACTGGAGAAGTCCGGACTGTTCACGGTGAATCTCCAGTCCACTGAATGGGTCACCTACAGCAAGGCAAGCCGTGCCGACGAGTACCCGCTGTTCCAGTTCGGGTGGTTCCCCGACTTCAGCGACGCCGACAATTACCTCACCCCGTTCTTCCCCGACGGCGGATTCCTCAAGAACCACTACAACAACCCCACGGTGAACAACCTCATTGCCAAGCAGCTCACCGAGGCCGACAAGACCAAGCGTGAGGCGGACATCAAGGACGTCCAGAACGCGCTGGCCAAGGACATCTCCACCCTGCCGCTGCTTCAAGGCGCCCAGGTGGCTGTTGTCGGAAGCGGCGTGAACGGCGTCGACAAGACGCTGGATCCTTCCTTCAAGTTCCGTCTCGGAACCGTGTCCAAGTAACAACGCTCTGTGATGGGGGAGGCGGGCCACTGATCCAGTGTCCCGCCTCCCTTGCTGACCACCATCGTGGCCGGCGCGTATCAGCCAATCCCGCGCAATCCACGGGCAGGAAATACAGGTAACAATGACAACAGTTATAGAAGTACCCGAGGCTGAGCCCGGGGTAGTTGCTCCCAGGAGCAAGTCCAAGGGCGGGGGTGGACTCGGCAGGTACATCGTGATCCGGTTCTTCCTGATCATCCCCACCGTCTTCATTTTGGTGACCCTCGTGTTCTTCCTGATGAGGGTCATCGGCGACCCCATCACGGCAGCACAAGGTGGCCGGCTTCCTCCCGATGTCCTGGCCCAGCGGATCCACGACGCCGGTTACGACAGGCCGGTCCTGGTGCAGTACTTCGAGTACCTGGGCCAGCTCCTCACCGGCAACTTCGGCACCACCATCACGGACCGGCGTCCGGTCGTCGAGGTACTCTTCACTTTTGGCGCAGCAACGCTCGAGCTTTCCATCAACGCGCTGATCGTCGCGCTCGCCGTCGGTATCCCCTTCGGCCTCATCGCTGCCCAGCACCGGGACAAGACCCCGGATGCCTTCCTGCGGTTCTTTGCAATCCTCTGCTACGCAACGCCGGTGTTCTTCTCAGGGCTGCTGCTTAAGCTGACCTTCTCCGTGTGGCTCGGTTGGCTCCCTGTAGCCGGCCGTGCGTCAACGCGGACTGAACTGACCATGAGCAGTCTCGCGGCGCCGTCGGGCATCTACTGGCTTGATGCCATCCGCAGCGGCAACTTCACGGCACTGGGCGACGTCGTCTCCCACGCCATCCTTCCCGCAATCGCCCTTGGTTTGCTCACCGCCGGCGTCTTCCTGCGGCTGGTCCGCACCAACGTGATCGGGACCCTGGGCAAGGACTACATCGAGGCAGGACGCTCACGGGGTGTCAGCGAGTTCCGGCTCGTGACCAAGCATGCCTACAAGCCGGCCCTCATCCCCATCATTACCGTGATGGGCCTGCAAATAGCGCTCATGCTGGGCGGTGCGATCCTGACGGAGACCACCTTCGAATGGAAAGGCCTTGGATACCAGCTCGTCCAGTACTTGAATGCCCGTGACTTCGTCGCGGTACAGGGCATCGTCGTCCTGCTGGCCATCATCGTGGCCGTCACCAACTTCCTCGTGGACATCATTGCCGCGCTCATCGACCCCCGAGTGAGGTACTGACCATGAGCACCCCCACACTCACCCCGCCCAGGCAGCCGCTTTTCTCCCGGCTCCCGGTCATCTCGCATCTCAAAAAGAGCGTCGGGCTCCAACGCGGCATGCTCGTTGTGGGCGTCGTCCTCAGCGGGCTGTTCATCCTCACAAGCATCTTCGCGCCGCTGCTGGCGCCATACGGCTACTCCCAGCTCAGCGATGCATCTGGTTCCTTCCCCACCCAGCAAGCGCCGGGCGGCAAGCACCTGCTGGGAACCACTGTTGGCGGCTACGACGTCTTGTCGCGTGTCGTTTGGGGATCGCAGACCGCTGTAACGGTCATTATTGTCTCCGTTGCCATGTCACTGTTCCTCGGCGTCGCCCTTGGACTGCTTAGCGGTTACTTCGGCGGGTGGCTGGACCGGATACTGGTTGTGGTGGCCGACGCCATCTATGCCTTCCCCACCCTGCTTCTGGCAATCGTCATTTCCATCGTCATCAGCCGTGGCCAGTCCAGCTTCTGGGGCGGTATCTTCTCTTGCGCGTTCTCCATCACTGTGGTGTTCGTTCCGCAGTACTTCCGGGTGATCCGCGCCGAAACCATCAGGCTCAAGGCCGAACCGTTCGTTGAGTCGGCCAAGGTCCTTGGCGCCTCCAGCATGCGCATCATCGGGCGCCACATTTTCAAGAACGCCACCCGGACCCTGCCGCTCATGTTCACCCTCAACGCCTCCGAAGCGATCCTCACGTTGGCGGGCCTGGGCTTCCTGGGCTTCGGCATCGAACCCACCTCCGCCGCGGAATGGGGATTCGACCTCAATAAGGCACTGGCAGACACCTCCTCCGGTATCTGGTGGACAGGTGTCTTCCCCGGCATCGCGATCGTGCTCACTGTCCTGGGCCTCACACTCGTGGGCGAGAGCATCAACGACCTCAACGACCCCCGTATCCGGGGACGCAAACGTGCCGGAGGTGCCACCTCCACACCAGGAACGCCATCCGCACCAGGAACGCCGTCCACACCGGCAGAGGCAGGTAAACCATGACCACCAACCTTGGCCAGGTTTCGGACCAGGCACCCACAGGCCAGCCAGTACTGACCATTGACCGGCTGCAAGTCACCTTTGCCACCGACGGCGGAGACGTCCACGCAGTCAAGAACGTCAGCCTGGAGGTGAACCCCGGCGAAGTTGTCGCGATCGTGGGGGAGTCCGGCTCCGGAAAAACCGTGACAGCCAAGACCATTCTTGGCCTGCTTCCGGAAACAGCCATCAGCTCGGGCGCAGTTCTGATCAACGGCAACAACGTCATCAGCGTCAGCAAGTCCGCGCTGCGCAAGATCCGTGGCCGCGACGTGGCGATGGTGTTCCAGGAACCTTCCACCGCCTTGAACCCGGTCTTCACCGTCGGCTGGCAAATTGCCGAAGGCATCCGGGCGCATGCATCCGACGGCAGGCGCATCTCGGCCAAGGAAGCGAAACTGAGAGCCACCGAGGCACTGCGCAAAGTGGGCATCCCCGACCCCGAAACCCGGGTCAACTACTACCCCCACCAGTTCTCCGGAGGACAGAAGCAACGCGTGGTCATCGCTGCCGCGCTCGCCTTGGATCCGGGGCTGATCGTTGCCGATGAGCCCACCACCGCGCTCGACGTCACCGTACAAGCCGAGATCCTTCAACTGCTCCGGGATCTGCGGGACAACTACGGGACGTCCATTGTGCTCATTACCCACAACATGGGCGTCGTGGCCGACCTGGCAGACAGGGTGGTCGTCATGTACCAGGGCGATGTGGTGGAGGAGGCCCCCTCCAAGGTCCTCTTCGCCGAGCCCCGCCAGGAGTACACCCGCAAACTCCTCGCCGCAGTGCCTCACCTGGGCCGCCATTCGGCCTCCGAAGGAGCACGCAGCAGGCTTCACCAGGATGGAAAAGTCCTGGTGGAGGCAAAGAACCTCACCATTGAATACCCGGGCCGTTTCGGCAGGCATGGGTTCAAAGCGGTGGACAATGTCAGTTTCACCGTTTCGGAGAACGAGGTCTTTGGCCTGGTAGGGGAGTCGGGTTCAGGCAAGTCCACCATCGGACGGGCCATCGCCGGCCTGAACCGGACAACGGGCGGCAGCCTGAAGGTGCTGGGCTACGAAATGCTGGACTTCAAGGAGCGGACTTTCCGGCCGCTGCGCAAGGAGATCGGCTTTGTATTCCAGGATCCTGCAGCGTCTTTCAACCCGCACCTCACCATCGGTGAGTGCGTCGCCGAGCCGCTGATGATCCACACCAAGCCAGGTGCGGCTGAGGCGCGGAAAAAGGTCGGCGAGTTGCTCGAGTCAGTCCAGTTGCCGGCGTCGTACGCCCAGCGGTACCCGCACGAGCTCTCCGGCGGACAACGCCAGCGCGCCTCCCTGGCACGATCCCTGGCGCTGAACCCCCGGCTGCTGATCGCCGACGAACCGACGTCCGCGCTGGATGTGTCGGTGCAGGCCAAGGTACTGGACCTGTTCAAGGACATCCAGGAACAGTTCGGATTTGCTGCCCTCTTCATCAGCCACGACCTCGCAGTGGTGGACATGCTGTCGCACTGGGTGGGCGTCCTCTACAAGGGACAGCTGGTGGAGCAGGGGATCGGAAACCACGTGATGGGCTCACCGCAGCATGAGTACACCAAGCGTCTGATCGCCTCCTTGCCGGTGCCGGACCCCGAAGAACAAGCACGACGGCGGGAAGCGCACCGGGCACTGCTGGGCGGCTGACTCCCGGAGCCGAGTGCAGAAAGGCGCGTCCTGCGGTGCGGGGCGCGCCTTTCCGGGCTGTGGCTGGGCAGCTACTCGGAGACGATGGCGATGTTGAACATCTTCCCTTGCGGCTGCTGCATGAAGATCCGCAGCCACAGCGGCAACCACATTTCCATGCCCCGTGCCGCGTCCAGTCCACCCAGGTCCCGGATGTGCCCGGGTTCCCACGCAAATTCCTGCAGCAAAGCAGAAACGGTGGACTTGGCGTCCAGGTCGTTGCCCGCAATGAACATGTCATGGGGACCGGGAAGACGGCCCGGATCCACCATCACCGGTGCACTGACCGTATTGAGCGACTTGACCACACGGGCCTTCGGGTAGCTCCGTTGGATGGTCTCGGCGATGCTGTCCGTGTTGCAAACCGTCAGAGGGGGCGGAAAGCCTTTGGAGCCATCCAGCGGGTTGGACACGTCAAGGAGGACCTTTCCGTTGAGGTTGTCCGCACCCGCCTCGGCAAGGACCGCCAGGCTGACTGTTCCCGGCGTGGCATTGATGATCAGGCCGGACCGGGAACACGCTTCCGCAAACGAGCCCGCATGCCCCCGGGCTCCCGCCTGTTCCGCCCACTGCATGCCCTTGGGGTTGCCTGATTCCCGGGACCCCATGGTTACTTCATGGCCCAGCTCCACCAGCTTGCCAGCCAATGCATGGCCCACCATCCCCGTGCCCAGAACCGCGATTTCCATGAAAGCTCCTTTGCCGAAACTACAGTGATGGTGCCATTGTGCTCCGCTTCATACGCGGAAAACACTGCGTCCCGCACCATAGACTTGGATGCATGACCGAGCAGAACAATGCCCTTCCCCATGACGACGATTCCTTCAACCCGGCCGCGAGCTCCCTGGCCGGCCACGTTGACCGCTCCGTCATGGACGAACTGCTGTCCATCCGGTCCAGCATCGACAACATCGACGCAACCTTGGTCTTCCTGCTCGCGGAGCGGTTCAAGGCGACGCAGAAGGTGGGAGTGCTGAAGGCAACCCACAAGCTGCCGGCCGGGGACCCGGGCCGTGAAGCTGCCCAGATAGCCCGGCTCCGCCGTCTTGCCGAGGACGCCCACCTTGATCCTGCCTTCGCCGAGAAATTCCTGAACTTCATCATCAGCGAAGTGATCCGCCACCACGAGGCCATCGCCGAGGATCACCAGATTTCCAGCCAGCAGGCCTGATCCATGTCCTCTGTGAGTGACCTGCGTGCAAGCGCGACTGCCCTGGGGCCGTGGCCGGGCAACGATCCCGCCGAGGCCATCCGGATCATCCGCGGGGAGCTGGGGGACCCGCATCTTCCTTTCCTGCCCGAACTGCCGGCCCGCGGGGTTGGTTCCGATGCCGTCGGCCGGACGGGTTCACTGCTCGTGGACCTGGACATCGACGTCCAGCCGCATGGATGGCGTTTGGTGGACAGGCCCGGCAAGGATGAACGGCGCGCGAGCTCGGCCCTGGCAACGGACATCAACATTCTGGCCGACGTGGCCGGTGCCGAGGACGTCTCCGCGACTGAACTCAAGATCCAGCTGATGGGCCCGTTGAGCCTGGCCGCCAGCCTTCACCTGCACAACGGCGAACGCGCGCTGCTGGACTACGGCGCCAGACGGGACATTGCGGATTCTTTGGCGGCGGGCGTAGCGGAACACCTCCGCAAACTCTCCGCGGCCGTACCTGGCGCCCGCCTGGTGGTCCAGGTGGACGAACCGGAGATCGCTTCAGTCATGGCCGGGACCATCCCGACGGCGAGCGGTTACCGAACGCTGAGATCCATCGACGGCGAGGAAGTCACTGGCGCGTGGCGGTTGGTGATCGACGCACTCAAAGCTGCGGGCGTCGTCGAGACCGTCATTTCCGTCCCGGAAATCGAAGCACCCATTGATCGGATACTCGCCGCGGGTGCCGACGGCGTGGCGGTGCCGTTGACGGCGCTGACTACACGCCAATGGGAGCAGCTCGCCGGTGCCGTGGAGGGCGGGAAGCGGGTATGGGCCGGTGCGTTGCCGACCGGCGATCCCAGGGCCCTGCTACCCAAGACCTCCGACGTTGTGGAGAGCATCTGGAAGCCTTGGCGCCAGCTCGGCCTGGAGGCCTCCGGCCTTGCCGGTCTCCGGGTCACACCTTCCACGGGGCTGGCGGACTTTACGCCGTCGGCGGCCAAGGACGTGCTGACGAAGCTGACTAAGGTTGCCGATGGCCTGGACCAACTGGCCCAGGGCTAGATCCGCGGCTCCCAACGGTCCGGTTCGGCATAGCGCGGAAGGGCCGTGCCGGGGACGGCGCCCGGCAGATAGGGCGCAAGCCGGTAGTCGAAACGACCCGCGTACACCAGCACCAGACCGATCTGCGGCTGGATCACTTTGACTTGGATGCGGTGCTTGCCCTCGGCCTCATCCCACCACTGTTCGGCATAGGCTTTCGCATCCAACGCGGCTGGAAGGGGAAGGCGCAGCGGTCCCAGGAACAGCCGGCTCGCCTTGGAAATACCGCGAAGGCGGCCTTCATCGGTAACCGTGACGTCAAGGTCCGTGACCAGGCGGCGATACCGGCCCATATGGTCCACCAAGCGCGCCCGTTCGTTGGGTTGCTGTCCCGACGGCAGGACGGCGCTCGTCGTATCGTGGAACAGCCGCGTGCCGGTGGGGAAGTAGATCTCCCGCCTGGCCGTCAGGGCCGGACGGCCGAACGGGTCAACGTGTGCGTGGTTCTCGATGCGGAAAGGAATGCCCTCACCGTACTCCGGGAAGAACGCTTGCTCGCTCCCCGTGAGGGCGAGCAGGGGCCGCAGCCACCTCTGCCGGCAACCGACGACGTCAAAAACACCCTCCCCGATGCCATACGATCCGGAGCCGGCCGCCAGGGAAAAGTACTCCTGCACTTCCGGAGCCAACCTGGTGAAGTCATCACCGAGGGCAAGCTGGTAAATTGGCGCGTTCATGGCTGTCCTTCCTGGATCTGGAAACTAGAGACGACCGGCTGCTTTGAGCCTTATGTAGGTATCGGCGAGCAAAGGCGGCACGTCCAGCGGTTCGGCATCCACCACTTCGGCACCAAGCTGGCGCAATTGGGCAGTGACTGCCGCGCGCTCAAGAAGCGCGCGTTCGGCAGCGGCGGCCCGGAACACCTGGCTGGCCGTGGTCCGTTCGGCCTTCATCGCCGCAAGCAGGGGATCGCGAACCGAAGCAACAATCACCACGTGCTGGCGGGACAGTTGCGCCACGGTGGGGAGCAGTCCTTCTTCGGGGGCCCCGCCGTCGAGCGCCGTCAAAAGCACCACCAGCGAACGGTGCGCCGACACGGCGCGTACTTGCCCGGGGATCTGCTGCCAGTCCAGTTCGATCAGCTCTGCTTCCAACGGCGCCATTGCCTGGACGAGCTGCCCCAGCAGGTTCCCCTTGGACGCCGACTCGACCCTGGCGCGGAGCCTCCGGTCATACGCAAGGAAGTCCACGCGGTCCCCGCCGCGTTCGGCCAGCACCGCAAGCAACAGCGCTGCCTCGATTCCCGTATCGAGCCGCGGTTCGTCCTCTATCCTGGCGGCCGCTGTTCGGGACGTGTCAAGCACGACGACGACACGACGGTCGCGTTCCGGGCGCCAGGTCCTGACCACCACGGACGTGCGGCGGGCGGTGGCGCGCCAGTCGATGGACCGGACGTCATCGCCCCGAACGTAATCCCGTAGCGAGTCGAACTCGGTTCCGGCACCGCGGATCTGCACCGCTGCGCGGCCGTCCAGTTCACGGAGCTTCCTGAGCTTGGAGGGAAGATGGCGTTTCGAATGGAATGGTGGCAACACCCGCAACTGCCCGGGGAGTGGCCGGGTGCGTTGTCGGGCCGCCAAACCCAAGGGCCCCGACGAGCGGATGGTCACGTGCGGGCTTTCCAGATCCCCGCGTCTCCTGGGAACCAACGTTACAGTCATCCGGCGACGCTCGCCCGCAGGAACGGCCAAGCGCTGCACGGGATTCGTGGCTCCGGCGGACGGCTGCCACGCATCCCGAATGACGGCGTTCAGTTTCCGTCCGGTGGCGTTGGTCACCGACACCACAGATTCCGCGCTGCCTGCCAATGTGACATTCCCGGGTTGCAGACGCTCCAGGACAAGCTTTGCCGGGGACGCTGCCAGAAGCAGATCCAGAACAAGCGCCAGTACCAGGACCACGCACACCAGCAGTACCGTCGGCCAGGACGGGAACAGCACCAGTGGCACCAACCCTGCCAGGGCCAGCACTACGAAGCGACCGGTGATGGCCATTCAGGCCCCCTCGGCCAAGCGGACTCGGATCACCGCGGCACCGGAACCGAGGCGAGAATGCTCCCCAGGACGTCGTCCACCTGGATACCGTCCATTTGGGCTTCGGGCCGGAGCCCCACCCGGTGCCGGAGACACGGAAGTGACAAAGCTTTGACGTCGTCGGGTGTCACGAAGGTCCGGCCGGACAGCCAGGCCCACGCCTTGGCCGTATTGAGCAGTGCGGTGGCACCACGGGGGGAGACGCCCAGTTGGAAGGACGGAGCGGACCTGGTCGCGCGGACAATGTCGACGATGTAAGACAGAAGTTCCGGAGCAACGGCAACCTGTGCAACTGCAGCCTGCGCCGATGAAAGGTCCGAGGCGCCCGCCACCGGCCGTACCCCGGCCGCAGCAAGGTCCCGCGGGTCAAAGCCATTGGCATGGCGTCGAATGACCTCGATCTCCTCCGCCCGTCCGGGCAGCGGCATGGTCAATTTGAGGAGGAAGCGGTCAAGCTGAGCTTCCGGGAGGGGGTAGGTTCCTTCGTACTCCACCGGGTTCTGGGTTGCCGCCACGATGAAAGGGACGGGGAGGGGACGCGAGACGCCATCAACCGACACCTGCCGCTCTTCCATCGCTTCCAGCAATGAAGCTTGGGTCTTGGGCGGCGTCCGGTTGATTTCGTCGGCCAACATGATGTTGGTGAAGACAGGGCCCTCGCGGAACGTGAATTCCGAGGAATGGGAGTCATAGACAAGCGAGCCCGTCACGTCGCCCGGCATCAGGTCCGGGGTGAACTGAACACGCTTGGTGTCCAGGCTCAGAGCCGTGGACAACGCCCGCACCAGGAGCGTTTTCGCCACACCTGGAACACCCTCCAACAGGACATGCCCGCCACAGAGCAGAGCGATCAGCATCCCGGTCACAGTGGGATCCTGCCCGACGACGGCCTTGCCGACTTCATCACGCACATTCAGCAGCGACTGGCGCGCCGGGTCCCCGGCAACCTGACGCTGGTGGCTTTCGTCGCTGGCCGGCACTTGGTTGTGCTGTGTCGAGGCATCGCCTTGCGGCGCGGCGTCGTCTTGTGTCATCGGGGCGTGTCGTGGCATCGCCCCGCCCGCGTACTGGCTGTTTGAGTCCGTGTAACTGTTCGGCTGGCTGCTCATCGGCTCCTGGCCTCCTGTTCTATTCGTTCAAGCTCTTGTGCCCACTGCACCAGTCGTCCTTCGGTTCCCGGCCTGAAGTCGACCAGGACTGACCGAACTTCCGGGGCCGGCCTCCCCAGCCGCCGGGCGGATGCGTCCACTACGGCGTCCGTGCTTGCGTCCGCTCCGAGGTTGAAATGGCGGGCAAGGCGGGTCAGGGTGCCCGCCCGCAGGTTCCCGGCCGCTCGTTCCACTGCCCGCGCATCCTGGTAAAGCCGTGCCCTTCCTTCGGCCGTTTCGGCTGCCTTGACCACAACGGGAAGTGGTTCGAAAACAAGGGGTCCAAGCCGCCGCCCACGCCAGCCGATGGCCAGCAGAGTCACGATGCCCAGCCAAGGCCCTGCGTAAGCCAACCATTTGGGTGCAAGTTCGCTGAGTGTGGGAGCCGTATCGGTCGCGGAGATGTCCTTGACTCCGGGCAGATACCAGATGAGGTCGGGGTTGTTCCCCAGTGTACGAAGCGCCAGTGCGGCGTTGCCCTGCGTGGCAAGATGCTCATTGTCCACCAGGTCCGTGCTGCCCAGGACTATCAACCGGCCGTCGGTTGATGCTGCATACAAACCGGGCCCGTCACCGCGGCTGGAGTAGCACATCTCGGGTCCCGCATAGACGGAGCCCTGCGCTGACACCGGGCCCGAGACCGTGGCATCCTCCACGGTACAGGCAGGTTCGATGACCGTTTGGCCCTCGGGAATCACACCGCCGGGACGGAATCCGGGACCAAGCCCGTTGAGTGTTCGCAGCCTTGGCTTGACCACCACCACGCGGTCTGCGGCTGCCGCGAGGTCCTGAATCCGGGATTGGTCGAGGTACCCGCGGGGGTCATAGAGAAAGACCGTGGTCTGGTCCTTATCCGACAACGCCGACACCGTGTCGTCGTATGATTCCGTGGTGGTCAGGGCCACTCCGTGCCGTCCCAGGATCTCCGCCGCGGCCATTGCCCCATCGGGGGCCGGGTTCCGCGCGGAGAGCGCCCGGGAGTCCGTCCCGCCGGACATGCTGGTGACGGCAAGATACGTCACCAAACCCACCAGAAGTGCGCCGAGCGCAATCCACGTCAGGTGTTTCCGGAACCATTGGGTGAAAGCCTGCCCGGGGGAGGGGACAGGGGATCCTGCCTCATGATCCTGAGCGGGCTGTTTGGCGGTCAGTGTCATCGGGGCACCGCGAATCCAGTGTGGACGGCGCCGTCAAAGTCGGGCTTCATCGTCAGCAATTCGGCATCCAGCCCGCGGGTGGACTCATAGTCGGCGCGGGTTGCACCCTGCTCACCGTAGCGGACGGCATCGAACAGGAGGGCTGCTGCACCCAGGCGCGGTTGCACCGTGCTGAAGACCTGCCCCAGTTGCGCCGATGCTTCATCCGCGGTCCTGCCGGCCCGGACATCGATGATGTCCCGCTCTTCCGCCGATCGCACCAAAGCCCGGAACTGATCGACGACGGCGGCCGCCCAGTCGCCGTCGTTGGCAGCAGCTGACGCCCGTCTCCGGTAACCGTCGGCGTCGGCGGTGGCGTCGGCACCATAAATGTCATCGGTGCGGTTGGCGCGGCGGGCATTCAGCCGGGGTCGGACCACGAAAACCGCCACGATGATGAGCACCACGGCGATGGCAACAATCGCGGGCAGGGCGAAGTTGGTGCCCGGACCTGTTCCGTCGCCCTCCAACGATGAAAGCCAATCAAGGAAGTCACGCCATAGCTGGTCCAGCCATCCGGGGCGGGCATCGGAATATTGGGGTTTTCCAAGTTCTTCGATGGCCCAGCGCCGGGCTTCGTCGCGCTCCGGAGTCACAGGTGGTTCCATCGATAACAAAGGAGTAATCACTGCTACGGGTGATGCCGTCATACCGTGGGCCAGCCGACAGGACCCGGCGCAGCCGAGGGGCCGCCGGGCACTCCGTCAGGGTTGGCGCCCGTCTCCAGCATCCTCATCAACTCAACATCAAGGCCGTCGCGCCGCATGCGGAGATCCATGTAGATCAACGCAGAGACAGAGGACTGGAAAGCGAACGTCACCGATCCCACGAGGGCTTGGATTGCGGCGGTGATGACAGTGGTGATGACAAGCATGGAAGTGGTGGTTTCAGCATCGGGATGGGGTGCCACGGTTTCGCTGATGAATGCTGCAGCCAGGGATGCCGGGATCTGGACAACCTGGGCGATGATTCCCAGCATCAGTGTCACCACCAGGGTGATCCCGAATATCCGCCACCAATTGTTTTTGGTCAGCTGCCAGGACCGGAGGAGGCCGTCGTAGACGCCCGTTTGCTCCACCACGATGACGGCCGGCGAAAGCATCAGTTTCAGGGCGATCCAAACAAAGACGACGATGGAGCCAAGGCCGAGGGGAAGGACAATCAACAGCGCACCGGGTCCCATCGCGGTCAACAGGAGCACTGCGATGCCCACCACGGCGGCCCAAGCCAGTATTCCGCCGATGGTCAACAGCCCGGCAACGCCCAACAAGGGAAGGATCCGTTTCCCGGCAAGCTTCCACATCTGTTTGAAGCCCGTCCGCCGGTTGAGGACGGAACGGGCGACAGGGACTGCCAGAACACCCTGAAGGACAGACCCGAGGAATCCAAGCAGCAGCGTGACCCCGAGGGCTCCCGCCATAATGGCGAAAATCGGGCCCATGGCTTCAGTGAATTCAGCCCTGGAGTCCACTGATTCCAGGGAGACCGTCATTTGGAGCATCACCAGTGAGATAACGCCGGTGAAGACTGCTCCCAGCGCCTGCACGAGCAACGCCGAGCCAAACATGGAGGCAGCGTTGCGACGGATCGTCTGGAAGGATCCGTCCAGGATTTCGCCGAACTGCAACGGACGCAGCGGGATGACTCCCGGTTTGGGAGGAGCTATGTACTGAGGCTGGCCATACGGAGGTCCCGGTGGCCATGCAGGACCAGGGGCGCCCTGCCAATTCTGTGCCTGGTTTTGGGGGGGCCGTCCACGCCGGCGGTCCGCCCCACTGCGGTTGGTTACCCCACGCAGGCTGTGCCCCGGGCACCTGGCCACCCGGTACTTGACCACCGGGCGGCATCCCGTATGGTGGCTGGTTTCCCGACGCCGGCTGGCCATCTGTCGGCGAATGATGGCCGTGGTCTGGCTGTGACACGTTTCCTCCCCATGAGGTCCGGTCCGCCGACAGTCGACGTCCCCCAGGCGGACCTTCGCACCCAGCCTATAGTCCCGCCGTCGTCCCTCATAGCCCGCCGCACGAGCAGTGTTTGCGGGCGTGCCGCGCCCCGGTGCAGTACGGTGGAACTGCCCCTTGGGCGCCATGCCGTGCACGGCGCCCGACAGGACAAAGACTTGGTGATAAGGGAATATATAACTATGAAGGCACGCATTCTGGTAGTTGACGACGACGAAGCACTCGCAGAGATGATTGGCATCGTCCTGCGGAATGATGGCTTCGAGCCGGTGTTCTGCGCAGATGGCGGCCAGGCACTGGACGTGTTCCGTTCGTCCAAGCCGGACCTTGTGCTGCTTGACCTTATGCTGCCTGGCTCTGACGGCATCGAGGTATGCCGGCAAATCCGTGGGGAATCGGATGTTCCGATCGTCATGCTCACCGCCAAGTCGGACACCTCGGATGTAGTTCGCGGACTCGAATCCGGTGCAGACGACTACGTTCCGAAGCCCTTCAAGCCCGCCGAACTGGTTGCCCGCGTCCGTGCGCGACTGCGTCCGGGCGACCAGAAGGCCCCCGAGACCTTGCGCATTGCGGACGTGACCATCGACGTCGCCGGTCACCTGGTGACCCGTGGGGGAGACCGCATCTCGCTTACTCCCCTAGAGTTCGACCTCCTGGTTGCCTTGGCGCGGAAGCCGTGGCAGGTCTTTACCCGTGAATTGCTCCTGGAACAGGTCTGGGGCTACCGGCATGCCGCTGACACGCGTTTGGTCAACGTCCACGTCCAGCGTCTGCGCTCCAAGATTGAACGCGATCCTGAAGCGCCTGAGGTCGTTTTGACGGTGCGTGGTGTCGGATATAAAGCAGGTTCCTGAGTCTCCGGTCGGGAAGACCGGCACGCCTGAAGAAGCCCAGGGATCATCAGGTCCTGACGCAGAAGGCGTGGGTACCGGAAGCCCGGCTCTGCCGTCCACACCGGAACCATCACCACCGCGGCCGGTCCGGAACCTGCCGTGGTTCTTCTCACGTGCCCGGATCTGGACGCGTCGCGGGCTGATCCTGGTCCTTCGGGTTTCCCGCCTCGTTTCCATCGGCGTACGCCAGATCAAACCGGGGTTGCGCTTCCTGTGGCGTTCGATCCTCCGCCGCTGGCGGCGTTCCCTGGAGTTCCGCACGGTCCTCACCACCTTGCTGCTGGCCGTTACATCCTTCGCGATCGTCGGCGCCTACCTGTCCAACCAGATCGCCAACAACCTCTTCCAGGAACGCCTGGCCCAGGCTGAATCGGAGTCCCGCTACAACGTCAAACAAGTCCAGGACACGTTCGACGGCGCACAGGTCACCGACCAGTCGAGCGTCATCACCCTCGTCTACGACACGTTGACAGCAGTCGAAGGCCGCGGCTCGGTCATCCAGCGAAGGTATGTCTTCGAAGCGGCACCGGAGCAGACCAAACCCCGCAACCGGTGGGTCGAGTCGCGTGCCTCGGACCAGCTGACCATCCGGGTAATACCCCCCGACCTCCGCAAGGCCGTTCAAGAAGGTGGCAAGCAACAGTTCTGGGCACCTACCCAATTCCCGGTGGGCAATGAGGACCGCCCCGGCATTGCCGTTGGAAACAAAGTCACCTTCAATGGCACTGTCTATGAGCTTTACCTGATTTACGACCTCAACACCGCGCAACAGACCCTGGACGAGATCCAGAATGTTCTGTGGGCAGGAGGTGCAGCCCTTGTCCTGATGATCGGTGCCATTGCCTGGTACGTCACGCGAAACGTCGTCAGTCCGGTCAGCCATGCCGCCGTCGTCTCGGAGAAGCTGGCTGCAGGGCAGCTGCAGGAACGCATGGTTGTGAAGGGCGAAGACGAAGTAGCCAGGTTGGGCGCATCCTTCAACCACATGGCGGCAAGCCTTCAGGAACAGATCACCCAGTTGGCTACTTTGTCGCAGATGCAGCAACGCTTCGTCTCCGATGTGTCCCACGAATTGCGAACTCCGTTGACCACCGTGCGGATGGCGGCCGAAGTCCTCTTCGATGCCCGTGAGGATTTCGACCCCATGAACAAGAGGTCGGCCGAGTTGTTGTACTACCAGGTTGAGCGCTTCCAGTCATTGTTGTCGGACCTGCTGGAAATCTCCCGCTTCGACGCTGGTGCCGCTGTCCTCGACGCCGAACCCCAGGACATCTTCCAGGTCGTAGCCCATGTGATGGAAGGCGCGGCTCCCGTGGCCGAAGAGTACGGTTCGGAAGTCCGCCTCAACGCGCGGGAGAAGAACATCATCGTGGAGATGGATTCGCGGAGAATCGAAAGGATCCTCCGCAACCTGTTGCTGAACGCGCTTGAACACGGCGAAGGCAAACCGATCCATATTTCGGTCGCGGCCAACCACGACGCCGTGGCCGTGTCCGTCAGGGACCACGGCATAGGTATGAGCCAGGCTGAGGCGGCCCGGGTATTCGATCGTTTTTGGCGCGCGGACCCCGCACGTGCCCGGACCACTGGTGGCAGCGGCCTTGGCCTTTCAATCGCGGCCGAGGACACCAAACTCCACAACGGGTGGCTGCAGGCATGGGGCCAAAAGGGCTCCGGATCCAACTTCCGGTTGACACTGCCTCTCCGGCAGGGAGGTTCGATCGTCAAGTCCCCGCTGCTGCTTGAGCCTGCAGACATTGATTTCCCCGGTTCCGCAAGTGAGCGCCAAGTACTTGTGATCGGTACTGAAAACACCAGCACCGCGCCTGAATCCTCATCGGACAGCGAAGAGCCGGCCGCCCGGGATCACGAAGCAGGGGAGAAGCCATGACTCAGCCCGGACGCCGGCGCCGCGGGGTAATCCTCGCGCTGTTGGCTGTCATCATGCTGCTGCTCTCATCCTGTGCACAGATTCCGCGTTCGGGCCCGGTTGGCAAGAGCAAGGACGAAGGCGCTGGAAATCCCAACGCACCGGTGTTTTTCCCCGCTGCGCCCCGTGAGGGATCAAGTCCCGAAGCGATCATCGAGGACTTCTACATGGCCGGCAGCGGCYATGAGGATGACTATCCTGTGGCCCGCCAGTACTTGACGCAGGCCCAGTCGGTTACGTGGAAGCCGGATAAGCGGGCGATCGTTTTCCGCGAGGCAGAAGTGGTCAAGTCCTCCGGGGAAAACGAGTACCTTTACGTGCTCGACCTCGCCTACTCCGTGGACGCCGACGGCGTTGCGACGCAATACCCGCCCGGGACCAAGGAGACCATCCCGCTGACGCTCGAACAGGTGGAGGGTCAGTGGCGGATCTCCAAGGTGCCGGACGGAACCGCGATTCCCGAGGAAACGTTCAAGGTGATCTACGGAGCGTTCCCCATCTACTTCTATGACCCAACCTTCACCTATGCGGTGCCCGATTACCGGTGGTTCATCAAGAAGAACACGGTCAAATCCATGACCAGTGCCTTGCTGGCCGGTCCGGCGCCGTATCTGCGGGGGGCAGTTGTCAGTGCCTTCCCGTCAGGAATGAAGCTCGCGCGTGAATCCGTTCCGGTCGTTTCAGGTGCTGCGCAGGTGGATCTCTCGGCCAAGGAGTTGTTCGACGCTTCTGCGGAAGACCGCCAAAGGATGCAGAACCAGTTGGCTCTAACGTTCCGTAGCCAACCGGATGTCATCAACGTGCAATTGCGGGCAGACCAGGACCTGGTCCGTGTGGAAGACAATGGCACGGTCCTGCCACCAGTGGTGGACAAGACCGTTCCGGCCCGGCAGATCGCGGTGAACAACGGCGAGCTGGTTCGTTACGAAAACAACCGGATCACGCCGCTCCCCGATATCCAGTCGGTCGCCGGGCTCGGTCCGCATTCGCCTGCCGAATCACCGGCATCCCAGACAACTGCCTTCCTCAACGGGGACAAGACCACCCTTTATTCGATCGAACCCGGCCAGCCCGCCCGCCAGCTGACTACCAGAAGTACCCTCACCGGTCCATCCTTCAGTCCGCAGGACTGGGTGTGGACAGCGGGTCCGGGGGCCAACGGGGCGGCAGAAGTGGTGGCCTACAAACCCACCGGCATCGCGCCCGGTATGGCAATTCCCAACGTGACCATAACCCCGTCATGGCTTTCCGGTCGCACCGTGAAGGACTTCAGGGTTTCCCGGGAGGGAACCAGGGCGCTGGTCATTTCCGAGGCCAACGGGAAATCCACCGTGCAGATCGCCGGCATCGTCCGGAATCCCGATGGCGTGCCCAAGGATCTCACTGCTCCCATCACGCTCCTCACCACCGGGGCGGCAGACCAGGGAGTCTGGGTGAATGCTTCGACCGTGGCAGTGATGTCCGCTTCGGCCACGTCCACAGTGGTTCCGGAGCTGCTCTCCCTCGCATCGGGTGAAGCACAACAACTCGCACCCTGGGATGGCCTGACCAGCATCAGCGCGGGCAATGGTCCCGAGCAGATCTTCGGCCAATCCGAGGCCGGAATCTTCCAACGGGTCGGAAACGGCTGGGAGCTGCAACTCAAAGGTCCCACGGAGCCGGCTTTCCCAGGGTGAGACCTGCGGACAGAGTATCCACATAGCACGCTTCGTATCTTCATCCTTCGCTGGCCCCGGTACAAACTGGGTCGATGAACCTTTCACCCGGCAGTTGGCCGTCCAGCGGAGGAAGCCGTACCGCACCGGACCCTGACCTGCTGGCGCCCGACCCGGGGAGGGCACGTCGCCGCGGACGGGACGACAGTCGGATTGCCCGGCTGATTGCGGCCTTGGAAGGCGCGCTGGAAGACCTTCGGACAATTGTGGTTCCGGTCGAATGCGTCTGTTGCGGTGCGGAAGATACCGTCCTTTGCGCAGGCTGCGCCAAGCGTGTGCGCCAATTGTGTGGTCAGCCCTTCCGGGCAGAGCTGCAATCGCCGGCCCTTGTTACTGTCGACGGCGGAGCGAGGCTCGGCGTGGTGGCTGCGGGACCCTACCGGGACGAATTGGCACAATGCCTGCTCTCGTTCAAGCATTACGGCCAGTGGCGTCTGGCGGGTGTTTTGGCAGGTTGCCTTGGGAAGGCCGTGGATGCTGCCGTCGGCAATGAGAGCGGCTACTGCCTTGTGCCCGTTCCCACCAGCGGCGGCGCCTACCGTAAGCGCGGATTCAGTCCACTGCATTTGATGCTCCTCATACTCCGGTTGCGCCACTCGCAGGCCCAATGCCCACACCGTGATGTGCTGACCAAGGTGCGGTTTTTACCCTTCCGCAGGGACGGTCGGGGATCCCTTCAGGCACTGTTGCCAGGAATCGCGGATGCAATTCCGGGTCGTCAAGGCAGCGACGGCGGTTCAGGCCAGAAGGGGCTGGGGCGCGGAGAAAGGGCTCGCAAAGTCAGGGGTTCCATGCGCGTCAGGCGTACACGGACCAGACTGATCCGGGGAATGGGATGCATCCTTGTGGACGACGTCCTCACGACAGGGGCAACCCTTGCCGAGGCAGCACGTGCGGTGGAGGCCGCAGGAGGCGTGGTCTGCGGAGCAGTCGTGTTGGCGGCCACGAGGCCACCAGCCTACGCCTCAATCGCGCCCGCACACGACCACCTGTGAAGCTGTTAAGACTCAATCAAAAAATAAGTGGCCAAAGGATGAATAACGCGTTGCGATGAACTAACGTCGATTGTGGGTACCAAGAAAAGATGTACCTGTCGATAGCGGCTCGGAAAGGGGCTCGACTGTCCGTCAGATCAGCCCCCAACAGTGCCGTTGTCGTGTCACCTGAGTTATTTGGAGGGCACCATGGAGTTCATGATCAGCGGACGAAATCTGACAGTTTCAGACCGCTTTCGCGAATACGCCGGCGAGAAAATCTCAAAGATTGAATCGTTGGGGGACAAGGTCCAGCGAGTAGACGCCAAGGTTTCCAAGGAAACCAATCCCCGGCAGACGCCGGGTGAGCTCACCGTCGAAGTGACAGTCCTGGGCCGTGGCCCCGTCATCCGTGCAGAGGCCACAGCCGCTGACAAATTCGCTGCCTTCGATCTGGCGTACAACAAGCTGCTTGAGAGGCTTCGTCGTGCGAAGGACCGGAAAAAGGTGCACCACGGCCGGCACACGCCCAAGGCCGTGCGGGAAGCTACGGCAACTCTTGAACCCGCAAGTGCCAACGAGCCTCTCTACGTGGAGGCCAGCAACCACCAGGAGGCTGCTGCGGAAACAGTGGAGCATTCTCCTTATGACATCGAGAACGACATCCCCGCCGGCGACTCGCCTGTTTTGATCCGCCGGAAGGTGTTCCCCGCGGCATCCCTGACCCTGGATGACGCGGTGGACAACATGGAACTGGTGGGGCACAACTTCTACCTCTTCCTGGATAAGGAAACCAACGCTCCATCGGTTGTCTATCGGCGCAGTGGCTGGACCTACGGTGTGATTACCCTCGATTCCACCTGCGAACCCGGCGAAGATGCCGTCGAGGAGAAAATCCTCGCGTATCGGTCCGATGACCAAGCAGCCACCGCCAAGTAAGGCCTGCATCTGACGAAGGGATACCAATGACCGCTTCGCTGAGCCTCTCGCAGGCACGGCGGATCGCATTGGCAGCTCAAGGATTGGCAAAGGTCCGGCCCGCTGGCCCCGTGACTTCACGGGCAGTGGGCCGGACCTTTGCCCAACTGCAGCTTGTCCAGATCGATTCTGTCAATGTCCTCGCGCGCAGCCACTACCTTCCGTTCTTCTCGCGGCTGGGAAACTACGACACCAACATTCTTTTCAACCTCTCGTCCCGCAAGCCGCGGAAAATGATGGAGTACTGGGCGCACGAGGCAAGCTTCATACGACCCGAGCATTTTGCGGACCTGCTTCTGTGGCAAAAGCGGGCGTGGGTGGGGGCGCATCGCCTGGATCCGGGTATTCGTCGGGACATGGAAGACCGGATTTTGGCGGCTCTGGGCAGCGGGCCGCCCATGACGGCGTCGGAACTCACCGCAAAACTCGGACACAATCCCGCAGCCGATCGCGATAACTGGGGCTGGAACTGGAACATCGTCAAAAGGGTCCTGGAGCACCTTTTTGAAGAAGGGCGCGTTTCAGCCGCTTCGCGGACTCCCCAGTTTGAGCGCAAATACACCCCCACCTCCCGGGTGGTCTCCACCTATCCCACGGCTGCCGTGGATGCTGAGGAAGCCCTTGACCGCCTTATTGAGGCAGCAGCCCAGGCCCACGGCATAGGAACCGTTAGGTGCTTTTCCGACTACTTCCGGACGCCGCTCAAAGCGGGGGCGGAATCAGTCCGAAGGCTGGTGGGCGCGGGCGTGCTGGAGCCAGTGACGGTCCGGGGATGGGAACGGGAGACTTTCAAGCACGTCAATGCCAGGCTTCCACGGAAGGCCGAAGGGCGGGCGCTGCTGAGTCCCTTTGACTCCCTTGTCTTCGAACGGCGGCGTCTTGAGGAACTGTTTGGATTCCACTACCGGATCGAGATCTACACCCCTGCCGCGAAGCGCCGGTTCGGCTATTACGTGCTGCCCTTCCTGCTCAGGGAGGGCCTCGCAGCCAGGGTTGACCTGAAGGCAGACCGTGCATCAGGTCAGCTGCTGGTTCGCTCGGCGTTCCGTGAGCCGGACGCGCCGGCGGATACCGCCGTCGAGCTCGCTGCTGAACTTGGGCTCATGGCGACTTGGCTCGGACTGCAGGAAGTGGTGGTGTGGCCGGTAGGGGATCTCGCCGGTGACCTGGCGGACGCGGTTACAGGACGTCCGGCGCCTCCCTATGCCGAACCCCGAAACGCCAGTCCGCTCAGAGGTGAACCCGGCCACGCTGCCTTGGTCTCTCCCGTAGACTGAAACAGCCAGAATTCGGCAGCATGAGACTGGGAGCACTTTCACGTGGCATCACTAATCGAAAAACTTCTCCGCACGGGTGACAAAAAGACCCTCAAGCAACTGCGGAACTATGCCGATTCCATCAATGCCCTGGAAGACTCTTTCAAGTCCTTCACGGATGCCGAACTTCGTGCCGAAACGGACATTCTTCGGTCCCGGTACCAGGATGGGGAGACGCTGGACGCGTTGCTGCCGGAAGCCTTCGCTGCTGTGCGTGAAGCCTCGTCCCGAACCCTGGGCATGCGCCACTTCGACGTCCAGCTCATGGGCGGCGCAGCACTTCACCTGGGCAACATCGCTGAAATGAAGACCGGTGAAGGCAAGACCCTCGTCGCTACTGCGCCGGCTTACTTGAATGCGCTCACCGGCAAGGGCGTGCACGTGGTGACGGTCAATGACTACCTGGCTGAATACCAGTCCGAGCTCATGGGCCGCGTCTACCGCTTCCTTGGCCTCACCAGCGGTTGCATCCTCTCCAACCAGGATCCAACGATCCGCAGGGAGCAGTACGCAGCAGACATTACCTACGGCACCAACAACGAATTCGGCTTCGACTACCTCCGGGACAACATGGCCTGGGACGCCAGCGAGCTGGTTCAGCGCGGACACAACTTCGCGATTGTGGATGAAGTCGACTCGATCCTCATCGACGAGGCACGTACACCGCTCATCATTTCCGGTCCGGCCCAAGGCGACACGAACCGCTGGTACAGCGAATTTGCCAAGGTTGTCCTTCGGCTCCAGCCCGACGTCGACTATGAAGTCGACGAGAAGAAGCGAACCGTCGGAGTCCTCGAAGCCGGTATTGAAAAGGTGGAGGACTACCTCGGGATCCAAAACCTTTACGAATCGGCCAACACGCCGCTCATCGGCTTCCTGAACAACGCCATCAAGGCCAAGGAACTTTTCAAGCGGGACAAGGATTACGTCATCCTCGACGGCGAGGTCCTGATTGTTGACGAGCACACCGGCCGTATCCTGGCCGGACGGCGCTACAACGAAGGTATGCACCAGGCCATTGAGGCCAAGGAAAACGTCGAGATCAAGGCTGAGAACCAGACCCTCGCCACAGTGACGTTGCAGAACTACTTCCGCATGTACTCAAAGCTCTCCGGCATGACCGGTACGGCAGAGACTGAAGCCGCCGAATTCATGAGCACGTACAAGCTCGGCGTGGTTCCCATTCCCACCAACCGTGACATGCAGCGCATCGACCAGTCGGACCTCGTCTACAAGAACGAGGTTGTAAAGTTCGACGCCGTCGTTGCGGATATCGCCGAGCGCCACGAGAACGGCCAGCCTGTGCTGGTCGGTACCACGAGTGTTGAGAAGAGCGAATACCTTTCCAAGCTGCTGGCCAAGGAAGGCATCCGCCACGAAGTCCTGAACGCAAAGAACCACGCCCGGGAAGCATCCATCGTTGCCCAGGCCGGTCGCAAGGGTGCAGTTACGGTCGCAACCAACATGGCCGGCCGTGGCACCGACATCATGCTGGGCGGCAACGCCGAATTCACCGCCATTGCCGAGCTCGCCAAGCGCGGACTGGACCCGGAGGAGAATTCCGAAGAGTACGAGGCCGCCTGGCCCGAGGCCCTCGCCGCAGCGAAGCAGGCCGTCAAGGACGAACACGAAGAAGTGCTGAACCTGGGTGGGCTTTACGTCCTGGGTACGGAACGACATGAATCCCGCCGGATCGACAACCAGTTGCGCGGCCGTTCCGGACGCCAGGGCGACCCCGGTGAATCCCGTTTCTATCTCTCCCTCACGGACGACCTCATGCGGCTGTTCAATTCGGGGGCAGCTGAGCGGCTCATGAACAGCTCGGTACCTGACGACGTCGCACTCGAGTCAAAGCTTGTCTCACGTGCCATCGCCTCGGCCCAGGGCCAGGTGGAAGCCCGCAACGCGGAACAGCGCAAGAACGTCCTGAAATACGACGACGTCCTCAACCGCCAGCGTGAAGCAATCTACGGCGACCGCCGTCGGATCCTTGAGGGCGATGACCTGCACGAAAAGGTCCAGTACTTCCTTGAGGACACCATCAACTCCCTCATTGATGCAGCAACGGCCGAAGGCAATGGCGACGACTGGGACTTCAACCAGCTGTGGACGAACCTGAAGACCCTGTACCCGGCGACGGTAACCCCTGAAGAAGTCATTGAGGAAGCCGGCGGCAAGTCGAGGATTACGGCTGATTTCCTGCGCGAAGAGATCCTCTCCGATGCGCGCCTCGTCTATCAGGCACGCGAAGAAGCCATCGGTTCCGAGAGCATGCGGGAACTGGAACGCCGCGTTGTACTGTCGGTTCTTGGGCGTAAATGGCAGGAACACCTTTACGAGATGGACTACCTCAAGGAGGGAATCGGGCTCCGAGCAATGGCGCAGCGTGATCCGCTGGTGGAATACCAGCGCGAAGGCTTCGTGATGTTCCAGAGCATGATGGAGGCCATCCGCGAGGAGAGCATCGGTTTCCTGTACAACCTTGAGGTGGAAGTGACGCCGGCCGAGGACGTCGTAGTGGCGGATGATTCGGCAGCCGGGGGACACACAGAACATCACGATCCCCAGATCCGGGCCGCTGGCCTGCAGGCACCGGAGAAACCGGCCCAATTGCAGTACACCGCACCCGGTGAAGATGGCGCTACGCAGACGCGGATCGAAGGACGTGCGTCGGGCCGGTCAGGGAACCCTGCCAAGGCAGCAAGCCAAGAACAGCGCAAACCGGCGAAGAAGAAGCGCCGCTAGGAACAATAAGCGTTAGGAACAACAAGGGGGCGATCCCACGGACATACCGGTCCGGGGATCGCCCCTTAGCCTTATCCGGACTTGTGGACCCCGGCCCGGACTCCCATGGACTCAGCCGATCTCCAGCGCAGTAACCTGCCACAACCCGTCGGTCCGTTCGAGTCGCATGGCAACCGCACGGCAACGGCCCTCTTCAGCGACGACGATGCTGGCTTCGCAAATTGATTCACTGATGGAACAAGCGCGAACCGAACGGACCATCGGGCTGAGGTGCGGTTGTGGACTTCCCTTGCTGCGCGCTGCATGTTTGCGGGTCAGAGCCGCGCGATGTTGAAGGGCCAAATAGCATTCAGGGTCCAGCGAGCGCGACAACTGCACAAGCGGACGCGTGCCTGCAAGAACCTCAAGGGCGGCCTGGGCAATACTGCGCGCCACCAACCGGATGTCTGTGTCGGCCCCTTTTGTCGAGCCGGACGAGGCGCTGGCACGTTGGGTGCCTTGGCGGATTGGGGGCCGGTTTGCGGTTGCAACGGACAAGGTCATACCTCTGGCATTCACTACATGAGCCAAAGCGCGGGGAACGCTTATGCTCGGGTGGCTTCTGCTGGGATGACGCTGGGGTTTGCTGTGAGGCTTGCTGCCGCCCCTGAGTAGGCGGCTGTTTCATTGAGTCCGGGTGTGACGTTGCCGCTGCTATGCGGGTTCGGGAGGTTGAAGGATTTGGCCTGGAAGCAGTATGGCGGGGTTGTCACCGATGACAGCGCGGTTCGCGGCGTACCACTTCGGCCATGCGGCGGCAACATCCACGTCAGTCGAAAACGGTGCCAGCCTCGAGGCGGCTATGGACCAGAGTGTGTCCCCGGCTTTTACCTCCACACCGCTCACGCTCCCGGGTGCGGCTGCTGCATCGCGGGATCCTGGCTGGCTGAGTAGCCCTGGAACAACCACGGGTGGCCGGGGTCGCCAGCCCGGATCGGGCGCGGTGGACGTTGTGTTGCTGCGGTCAGCTCCGCCCGTGGCTGCAGGAGACGGCTCCGTGAGGACTGCGCGGCCGTGCGTGGAAGTCGGAATCCACTCCGGCGTTGGTTGGACGTCTGCCTGAGCCAAGCCACCGCCAAGGAGGTTCATGCCCAGTACGGCTATCGCAAGCCTGACCATGAACGGGGGACTGAACCTGGAGAGGGCAGTGGCTCTGTTGCCGGCGCCCACCCGGTGGAGGAGGGCGGCGAGAAATGCCATCACTAGGGAAAGCACCCACCAGGCAACTATCGCTGTTCCCGCGGCGCTTGCAGCAAATCCTGCCGACACATCAAAGGAAAGGCTCTGATGATGTCGTTGGGAAGTCTGCCATTGGCCGACGAGGATGTTGCCTGCCAGCGCCAGAAGGAGTCCCAGCCCAAGGATCGCCACAGCAAGCCCGGTGTCTCTCCGCAAGGTTCGTGCCATTCAAAGCCCCCAAGCTTCGTTTGATGCAATTTGATGCAGTTTGATCAATCTGGAGTCCATTTTTGGCACACTTTTTCATGCCTGTCCAATCGTGGGTCTGTCTTAACGGGCAGGGATTGGCGTTGGCTCCGTAATGCAGCCTAGTCTGACGACATGAGATGGGACTCTCTCTTCAACGATTTGGAAGCACAATTTTTGGCTGAACGGGCCTTGGAGAGGGAAACGGAGATCACTGAACGGGCCAGAGTGGAGCTGGCGACGATCCAACTCACCGATCGGTTACGTGCCCTGGGTGCCGCGAAGGTCAAAGTGGTCCTCTCCGGCGGCGCGACGCTCCTCGGGGTGGTTACCCACGTTGGAGGTGAGTGGTTGGTCCTGACCGAGGGCGTCCGGCAATGGCTGGTTCCCTTCCCTTCGGTCCTCAGTTATCAGGGACTGGGCCGGTATGCGCAGAAGGCCTCTCCGCGGCTCCAATCTCCGCTGGGTATGGCCACAGCGCTGAGGGCGTTGGCCAGGAACCGGGCGTCGGTGATTGTGCATTTAGGCGCGTTGGCCAACGGGGGTCTCGAGTTGAGGGGTGTCATCGACAGGGTGGGGCGGGATCACTTTGATGTCGCTGTGGTGCAAGACGGTGAAGTCCGGCGCCCCGGCAATGTGGCCAGTGTTGTCACTGTCCCCTTCGGGTCGCTCGTGGCGCTCAGCTCAGCCAGCGGCCAGGAGCTCTAGGCGCTCCGGCTGCCAGGCTGGCCTGACTTGGATTTGGCCTCTTCTATCATTCGGCTGGCTTCGGCGTATCGGTCTTGAATGTACTGCTCGAGCATCGTCTCTTCGATACGCCATTGTCCGCGCCCTCCCACTTGGATTGCTTTGAGCTCCCCGCTGCGGACGAGGGCGTACGCCTGGGGGGAATTTATCTGGAGCTGTTCGGCGACATCGGCCAATGTCAGGAATCGGGGCATGACTCCATTTTGCCACTCACACTGTCGTTTGGTGTAGTTATCCACAGTTTCGGCCCATTTGCGGCCACTGGCTTTGGGGTGGATATCGCCCGACGGTAAGAATGGGGAGGCGGGTCCGCCGACCATGCTCACAACACGTCCTGGGGGAGTAGACAAACATGGGTCCAATTGCACCTCTTGCCGCCGCACGCATCAGCAAGCCTTCGTGGAAGGACCCCCGGCTGCTGATAGGCGTCCTGCTGGTGCTCCTGTCAGTGGCCGGAGCAGTTGCCTTGGTTGGAAGTGCTGACAAAACGACGCAGGTATACGCCGCCCGGGAAGAGATCGCGGTCGGCCAGCAGATAACCACTGAGGACCTTTCCATCGTCAAGGTCCGTTTGGATGAGGTTGAGGAAGGCTACATCACCGTTGAGGATGGCCTGTCAGCCGGGAAGGTCGCCCTGCAGCGGGTGGCCAGGAACCAGCTGCTGCCCCGTGAAAGCCTCGGCACAGCCGATGCGTTGGACAGAAAGCCTGTGGCCATTGCCATGGACGGGGAGTTGCCGGCCCAGGCGGGCCCAGGGGCCCGGGTGGATGTTTGGGTTGCCATGCCTGGAGCGGCTGCGGCTTATGAGGATCCGCAGCTGCTGCTGCCGGGCGCTGAGATCGCGCAGATCGTCCCCGGCTCTGCCACATTGGGAGCGGCGAAAACCTCAACTGTGCTCGTCCTGGTCACAGACGGGCAGATGCCAAAACTGCTCGGGGCGCAGGCCAACAAGGCCAAGGTTTCCGTGGTCTGGAATCCAGCGGGACGGGTCTCATGAGTATCCCCGTCGTAACCGTTGGTGCCGCCCAGGAAGCCGTCATTGAGGGGCTGGAACGCCTGCACGGCCCTGTGACGGTTGTCCGACGCTGTTCAGAACTCGCCGAACTGATGGCTGCGTGCCAGAGCGGTTTGGCGCTGGCGGCCATAGTCGGTGACGGCTGCGAGGAACTCACCACGACGTTGGTGGACAGGCTTGCGGCGGTAGGTGTCTCTATCCTCGCCTTGACCGATAATCCCGATGAAGCCGGGCGGCTCCGCTCCATCGGAGTTGTTGCCGCGTCCTCGGATATTGAACCCAAAGCCCTCGCGGACGAGATTTCCCAAGCAGTGGCACGCGCCAGCCGTTATGGTCGGGCCGACAATGGCCTCAGCGCGGGTTTCGCGGATCCAAGTGTTGAACCGCCGCAGCTGGCGCTGCCGGATGGGAAATCGGAAGAGCCCAGTGATGGTGCGGGGCGCATCTTCGCGGTGTGGGGGCCAACCGGTGCCCCGGGCAGGACTTTGCTTGCGGTCAACATGGCGGCGGAATTGGCCGCTGATGGTCAGTCGGTCATCCTGGTGGACGCGGATAGCTACGGAGCCAGCGTGTCGGCGATGCTGGGCCTTCTGGACGAGTCGGCTGGTTTGGCCCAAGCGTGCAGACTCGCCGACCAGGGCCTGCTCGATGCCGATGCCCTGGCGGGTACGGCCAGCCGCGTCTTCACCAAGGCGGGTTCTTTTCGCGTTTTGACCGGGACCACGCGGGCGGACCGTTGGACTGAACTACGGGCCGCAGCTCTGACTCGCGTTTTGGAGAGAGCCAGGCAGCTGGCCGACACTGTGGTAATTGACGTGGGCTTCTGTCTCGAATCCGATGAAGAACTCAGCTTTGACACTTTGGCTCCAAGGCGTAACGCGGCAACACTTCGCAGTCTTGAGCTGGCCGACGTTGTCTTTGCCGTGGGGACCGCAGATGCCATCGGCGTGCCACGGCTGGTGCGGGGTTTGGCTGAGCTGGCAGAGGTTGTTCCGCAGGCGTCGCCACGAATTGTGTTGAACAAAGTCAAGCGATCAGCCGTTGGATATGCCCCGCACCAACAGTTGCAGGATGCCTGGAACCGGTACGGTCCAGGCGCGGGCATCGACGCTTACCTCCCCTCGGATCCGCTCGCTTGCGATACGGCGCTGCTCACGGGATCTGTGCTCTTGGAATGCGCACCCGATTCAGAGCTGAGGATTGCCATCGCCGGCCTCGTATGTGCACCTGTCCATCAAAAACGCAATTCCTTTGGGCGAAGTATCAGAGCCCTGCAGCGCCTTAAGCGCTAGGCTCGGCATGTGGGCTGCAGAGTCGCAGCAATCAACTTGTGATGGAGGCGTTTGTCGATGTCGTCAGGATCCAGCGTGGAGGATCGGTCCGATGCAGCAGTTGTCCGTGAAGGGTTCTTCGGTGACTACTACGAGCACCTCGCGGAGGAGGATGCGCAGGCATATTCCCCGGAGCTGCTGATCTCGCGGGCCACCAAGCACAAAGCGGTCGCCCAGTCGCGCCGTCCGGGAAACGCCCTGGTGGAAATCGGCAGCGAATCCGATCGTAACGTTGTTTATATCGTCACGGATGACATGCCCTTCCTTGTGGACTCCGTGAACGCAGAGCTCGTCCGCCAAAACTGCGCCATCCGCATGGTCATGCACCCCTTGTTCGTCGTGACCCGTGACCGGGTTTCCGGCGAAATGCGCAGCGTTTCCCGGGTCCCGTCCACTGTGGGTATTTCCAGTGGCGACACCGCTGCTCTGCCGAGCATCGCCCACCTTCTCGGCGATGGTGACAATGCCTCGCACATGGAGTCGTGGATCGCCGTCGAAATTGACCGTGTCAGCGATGACGCCCGCGCACAACTCATCGAAGGCCTGCATCGCGTTCTCGGGGACGTGCGTGCCGCCGTCGAGGACTGGCCGAAAATGCGCAGCAAGGCGCTGGAACTGGCAGAAGCGCTCGGCGGAGTCTCCCATCCCGAGCAAGTTGCTGAGCTGCGGCAGGCGCAGGACCTTCTGCGCTGGCTGGACAACGGCAACTTCACCTTCCTGGGATACCGCGAATATGACCTCGTGGAGGAAGAGGGCGAGGACGTCCTGCAGCTTCGTGAGGACAGTGGCCTGGGACTCCTCCGCGCAGGGGACACCACCCGCCAGGTACAACACTTGACCGATGCGGGTCGCAAGAGGGCAAGAGAGAAGCGGGCGCTGGTCATCACCAAGGCAAACTCGCGCTCCACGGTCCACCGTCCTGCCTACCTCGACTACATCGGCGTCAAGAGCTTTGACGCCCAGGGCAACGTCAACGGTGAACGCCGGTTCATCGGGTTGTTCGCCACGAGTGCCTACACGGGTTCTGTCCGCAGTATCCCGATCGTCCGGGACAAAGTTGACGCGGTCCTGAGGAATGCTGGTTTCCCGATTGACTCACACTCCGGCAAGGACCTCCTGGGCATCCTTGAGACCTACCCCAGGGACGAACTCTTCCAGATCGAGATAGCGGATCTTGCCGCAACCGCCATGGGGATCCAGCGCCTGCAGGAGCGCCGCAGGACGAAGCTGTTCCTGCGTCCCGATATTTACGGCCGCTTCATGTCTGCCGTTGTCTACCTGCCCCGCGACCGCTACACCACCAGTGTCCGGCTTCGGATCGAGCAGGAACTCCGTGAGACGTTCCAGGCCGAGACGATCGACTACGAGGCCCGGATCACTGAATCGGCACTTGCCCGTGTCTTCTTCCGGATTCGTTTGCCTCGCACCGCTGAGCTGGCGGAAGTGAACGTACAGGAACTCGAACACCGGTTGATGCGGGCGTCGAGGTCCTGGAGCGAGGGCATTACGGAGGTGCTTCGAGAGCATCACCCTGCCGAGAGCGCAGATGCCCTGGCGGCTCTCTGGGCCGAAGCGTTCCCCGCTGGCTACCGCGTGGACTATGAGGTCGAAGACGCGCTGCAGGACATCGAACGCTTTGAGGAATACGGTGCCCAGGCGGAGCGGGCCGGTGAAGCCACTCGAAATGTGAAACCCGGCGTCCACGTGTACCTTCCCGACGGAGCGGGTGAGGCTTTGGAGGAAGACGCCCGGGTCAAGCTCTACCTGATGGAGCCAAAGAGCCTGAGCCAGATCCTTCCCTACTTCCACAACCTTGGCCTGGAAGTACTGGATGAGCGGCCATTCGAGATCGAAACTGCGGATCATCGCGATTTCTTCCTCTACGACCTGGGACTGAAGTACCCCGCGGGAGTCGACCCCCTGGCTACCGGAAGTCTTTTGGCTCAGTCCTTCGGTGCTGCAGTCACCGGCGCGGTGGAATCCGACAACTTCGATCGCCTGGTGCTCCGCGAAGGAATGCACTGGCGTCAGGTAGTGGTGCTGAGGGCGTACGCCAAGTACATGCGCCAAATGGGGAACACGAACTCCTTCGGCTTCATCGCCGATACCCTGCTGGGCAACCCCGACGTTGCGCGTGGGCTCATTGAACTCTTCTCAGCACGATTCGATCCCTCAGTGGCGGACGAGGTGCGTGACGAACGCCAGGAGGCAGCGCGTGCCTCCCTCGCCGAGTCGGTGGAACAGGTTGCCACCTTGGATGCCGATCGTGTCCTGCGGACCTTCATTAACCTTATTGAGTCCACGCTGCGAACCAATTACTTCCAGAACAAGGAATACCTCAGCTTCAAGCTGGACCCGACGTCGATTGAGGGACTGCCCTTCCCGCGTCCGATGTTCGAAATCTGGGTTTACTCCCCACGCGTTGAAGGGGTGCACCTGCGTTTCGGCAAGGTGGCTCGTGGCGGTCTCCGCTGGTCGGACCGCAGGGAGGATTTCCGAACCGAGATCCTTGGGCTGGTGAAGGCACAGACCGTCAAGAACGCCGTTATCGTCCCAACGGGCGCCAAGGGCGGGTTCTTCGCGAAGAAACTACCCAATCCCGCCGTGGACCGCGCCGCCTGGATGGCCGAAGGTATCGAAAGCTACAAGACTTTCATCCGGGGCTTGCTGGATATTACGGACAACCTCGTGACGTCGGCCGACGGCGAAAGGCTTGTCCCGCCGTCGGACGTTGTTCGTCACGACGGCGACGACTCCTACCTGGTGGTGGCGGCCGATAAGGGCACGGCTACTTTCTCGGACACGGCAAATGGCCTGGCGGCCGAGTACGGCTTCTGGCTGGGTGACGCCTTCGCCTCCGGTGGATCGGTCGGTTACGACCACAAGGCGATGGGTATTACGGCGCGCGGAGCCTGGGAGTCGGTCAAGCGTCACTTCAGCGAACTCGACCTCGACACCCAGACCGAAGAGTTCACCGTGGTGGGCGTTGGCGATATGTCAGGTGACGTTTTTGGAAACGGCATGCTGCTGTCGCGCCACATCAGGCTGGTGGCCGCCTTCGACCACCGCCACATCTTCCTCGATCCCGCACCTGATGCAGCAGCGTCCTTCGCTGAGCGGCAACGTTTGTTTGAGCTGCCCCGTTCTTCCTGGGACGATTACGACCGGGCACTCATCAGTGAGGGCGGCGGTGTGTATGCACGCCAGGCAAAAACGATTCCGGTCTCCGAACAGGTGCGGAAGTCGTTGGGCTTGCCCGAGGGAACGACACAACTCAGCCCGCCTGAACTGCTCCGCGCAATCCTGCTGGCACCGGCCGACCTCCTCTACAACGGTGGTATCGGCACCTACGTCAAGGCGAGCACGGAAACCCACGCAGCAGTCGGTGACAAGGCCAACGATTCCATTCGCGTGGATGGGCGTGACTTGCGGGTCAAGGTTGTTGGAGAGGGCGGAAACCTCGGATTGACCCAGCGCGGGCGTATTGAAGCCGCTCTGCAAGGCGTCATCCTTAATACGGATGCGATCGACAACTCCGCAGGCGTGGACTGCTCGGACCACGAGGTCAATATCAAGATCTTCGTGGACCGGATGGTGGCGGCCGGCAAGCTCCAAGAGGCTGAGAGGGCTGCCTTCCTCGCCGACATGACCGACGAGGTCGGCAGGCTGGTGCTGCAGGACAACATCGATCAAAACATCCTGCTGCTCAATGACCGGACGCGGGTCGCGGACTGGAGTCCTAGTTATGAGCGGCTCATGGACTGGCTGGAGAAATCGGCCGACCTCAAGCGGGACCTTGAAGCGTTGCCAACCACGGATACCCTCCGTGCCCGTTTGGAACAGGGCCAGGGCTTAACCTCACCGGAGCTCGCGGTCCTCGCGGCTTACGCGAAGATTGAGCTGGGTACGGCGTTGCGCGAAAGCAACCTGGCTGACGACCCGTGGTTCTCGGACACCATCCGCAACTACTTCCCGAAACAGTTGCGCGAGAAGTTCGACGCCGAACTGGACACCCACCCGCTGCGGCGCGAGATCATCGCCACCGTGGTGGCAAACGACATCATCAACCTGGGCGGCATCACGTTTGCGTTCAGGGCCATCGAAGAAACATCGGCGAACGAGGTCGCAGTGGCCAAAGCATTTGTAGCCCTGCGCGAAATCTACGACCTCGACCCAATGGTGGCTGAGCTGAATGCGCTGCCGGCGTCCTTCCCCACCGAGCACTGGAGCGAAGTTCATCTCGACATCCGGCGCTTGCTCGACCGGGCAGTGCGTTGGGTACTGGGACAAGGAATGGCATCACAGCCGATTGCCAGCGTCGTGGAAGCGTTCAAGCCCATGATGGAACCGTTGCGCGCCAAGCTTCTGGACTACCTGCGTGGTGAGGACAAGGTCCGCATCAGTGGCTGGCTCGACAAGGCGCTGAGTTGGGATCTTCCCGAACACCTCGCCCGGAGGTGGGCGGAACTCTTCGAGAGCTACGCCCTTCTGGACATCGCCCGGATCGCCCAGACCGGCAACGACACCGTGGAACATGTGGCACACGTTTACTACACAGTGTTCAACCGCTTCCACGTGGACTCGTTGCTCGAACGTATCAGCTCCCTGCCGCGGGATGACCGTTGGCAGGCTCTTGCCCGGGCAGCCCTTCGGGACGACCTGTACTCGACCGTTGCCGACATGACTACGTCAGTCCTTGAAGCAACCGAACCCAATGCGTCTGCCGAAGAACGGCTCAAGGCATGGGAGGGGCTGAACGCCGAGCAACTGGGCAGGGCGAAGACCATGTTTGATGAGGTCAACGCACTCGAGGCCGACGACATGGCCTCACTGTCGGTAGCATTAAGGCTCTTGAGGTCAATCGTCCGACGCTAGGAACATCCTCGCGTCGCAAATGGAGGTGCAGTGGCAATCTTTACAGACCCCATCAGGGAACACGCTGATTTCGGGCCTGGAGATGCCGAATGGCTGCACCTCCTCGTCGGTGACTGGCAAATGGTCGCCGACCTGGCTTTCGCTGACCTTGCGTTGTGGTTCCCACACCCTGAGTTCGGTTACATTGCCCTCGCCCACGTCCGTCCGTCAACATCGCACACGGTGTTCCATGCGGACTTCGTGGGTGAGGGCATCCGCTCGGATCTCCGGCCTTTGGTGGAGAAAGCATGGAACAGCAGGGCCATCGAGCGTTCAAGCGAAACAAGCTGGAGCAGCGAGATGGCCCTACGCGTTGAAGCGGTTCCCATGGTGCGGAACGGAAGAACACTCGCCGTCGTAACGTCCCACATGGACCTCTCCAGCTCCCGTATGCCTTCGCGGCTGGAGCTGACATATCGCCAGTGTGCCTACGACCTTCTTCGCATGGGCACTCTCGGACTGTGGCCGGACTTTGCTTCTCCGACGGGCTCGCGTCGAGGAGCTCCGAGGGTCGGTGACGGACTGATCCGGCTCGATGCCGACGGCATAGTCCAATACGCAAGTCCCAATGGGGTTTCGGCATTCCGCAGACTCGGTGAAGTCGAGTCGTTGGAAGGCCGTTCATTGGCTGAAGTGACCGCAGGCTTGCTGAAGGACCGGCGGATGGTTGACGAGACCCTGCCTTTGGTGGTCACGGGCCGCATGCCATGGCGAAGTGAAATTGAATCCAGGGGAGTCAGCCTTTCGTTGCGAGCCATCCCGCTTCGCGACGAGCAACACCGCTTCGGCGCCCTGGTGCTCTGTCGCGACGTTTCCGAGCTCAGGCGCCGGGAAATGGAGCTCGTCACCAAGGATGCGACCATCCGCGAAATCCACCACAGGGTCAAAAACAACCTGCAGACTGTGGCCGCCCTCCTGCGCATGCAGTCAAGGCGAATGGTCAGCGACGAGGCCAAGCAAGGCCTCGAACAAGCGATGCGGCGTGTAGCCACGATCGCACTCGTGCATGAAACTCTGTCCCAAGGTCTTACGCAGAGCGTTGACTTCGACGAGTTGATCGGGCGGCAATTCCGGCTGTCAGCCGAAGTGGCCTCGCCGTCGCAACAGGTGCGAACCGAACGTTCAGGGCTTTTCGGGGAGCTGCCCAGCGATTTTGCGACTCCGCTGGCACTGGTCATCAACGAGCTTGTTACCAATGCTGTCGAGCATGGACTGGAAGGCCGCACCGGAACAGTGTGGCTGGTGGCTGACCGGGCCGAAGGGGACGGCAAGGACGAGTTCCTGACCGTCACCATTGCCGACGACGGTGTGGGGCTGCCGGATGGGCAGTACACGGAGGGTTTGGGCTTGCAGATCGTCCGCACCCTGGTCACCAGTGAGCTCGGCGGAACCATCCAGTGGAGTCCGAGGGAGGGTGGCGGAACAGCCGTGGAGATTGTCCTTAACCTCGCCCGGGCCTAGCGCCCTCAGGTTCTGTCTGCCATAAAGAGAAAGGCCGCAGACCATTCGGTCCGCGGCCTTTCTCTTTCTTCGAAACTAGGAGGCGCGACGTGCGCGTGCTGCGCGACGCTTGAGTGCACGTCGTTCGTCTTCACTCATTCCGCCCCAAACGCCGGCGTCCTGGCCGGACTCCAATGCCCACTGAAGGCAGGTGTCCACCACGGGGCAGCGGCGGCAGACGCTCTTGGCTTCCTCGATCTGGAGAAGTGCTGGTCCCGTGTTGCCGACTGGGAAGAAGAGCTCCGGGTCCTTGTCGAGGCAGGCTGCGCGATTACGCCAATCCATGCTGATCAGTCACTCCATTCGTGAGAACTAGAAGGGCCTTTTGTGAAAACATTCACGAGAGGCTCCAAAGGAAAGGGGCCCGCATGGGCCCCCTTGGTCGTCTGAGTCAAGCGTTTCATGTTAACGCCTTGTAAACAAGGGGTGTTAGTGGTCGAAATGCTCGGAATCCGTGAGCGATGCATCACATCAGCCGCCAGTGCCCTCACTGCTAGATGACTATGTCCGGTAGTGTGCCAGTGTGTCAAGACCTCCTGTAGACCCTGCCCAACCTCACGCTGGCCACGATGGAAACAATGGTTCCGGCCGACAGTCTCCGAGCAACTCGGGAACCGTGCGTCCCCGAGGGATTCTGATCATTTCCGTCGTCGTTGTGCTCGAAGCGCTTGCCTTGCTGGCGGCCGCGGCCTGGTATGGCTTCGAGCTCCTGACTGGCGCTCCAGTGCTGACTTTTTGGGGAGCGGTCTTTACGCTTGTTCTGTTGCTGGCCTTCTCAACGTGGCTGTTCGCGGTGGGGCATTTCCTGTTCCGCGGGTACAGGTGGACCCGCGCGGCTGCGCTGGTGGCCCAACTATTCGTCCTCACCATAGGTTTTCCAACCATGACGGGCGGACTCGTGTTCCAAGGGCTGGCAATGATCCTTCCCGCGCTTGCCGCAATCATCTTCCTCTTCCAGAAAGACGTCATCTCTTACGCATCGCGTACAGGTGGTTCCGGCGACGTCTTATAGCGGTCCATCGCACGGCGTTCCGGGTGCGGTCACCCGCGTGCTGGAAGGCCGGAGGAGAGTACTGCCTGGCAGGGAGTAATTACACCGCGGTCGACAATGAAGCCGCGGCCAGGGCGCCGCGCGGTGTCGGGTTGAAGCCGGACACCCAGGAGCTCGCCGTCGTGCGGTTTTGAGGGCGACAAGACCAACCCCATGCCGGCTGCTTGCACCTGCCTGGCCAGAGGAAGTTGGTGTAGGGCCGGGCCGAACGTAGCTGTCAGGATGATGCCTGCGACTTGCCCGTCCAGGGCATTGAGAGCCTGGCGGCCCTGGGCATCCAGGGAGTCTGCGTCATCCACCAGCAGCACACTTCCAGGATCCAGATTTCCCGCAGTGGCCTCCGACGCAGTTGAAGCCCAGAACGTTCCCGCAGAGGCTGCGTCCGGTGGAAAGAGCCACAAGGTCCCCGGGTTCAAGCGGACCAACGATCCAAGAATGGTGCTCTTGCCGGAACTTGGACCCCCCAGGACAAGGCTGACTCCGTTGTCCCTGAGGGGTAGCGCTGCGGGTTGTGCTTCGTCACCGGCGACACCGATCCAGAGAGGCTCCGGCACCTTTTCATCCGCCCCCACCGACCGGATTGCCGTACGCGGCTCTTTCTTCGAGCTGCCCAGCGCTGCCTTGCGGTTGAGGAAGTCCTCGCGTGTCAGCAGGTGGGGGAGGGGTCGCAAGCGAAAAGGCGGTTCGGCCGGAGCCAGGTCCCCAAAAGGCCAGAGCCCAGCTGTTGGCGCCTCCCTGAACTGCGCTGAGGCCGTTTGACCCTCGACGACGTTTCCCATCACTGCGGCCCGCCCCCGAACGGGTTCCACTTCGGGAAGACGAGGCCAGTGGAACCTGGATTCATCAGTTGTCCCCAAAGGAAAATAGGCACGATTTGGGATTGCGGCAAACAGGCGGGAGCTGACCAGTTCCCGCTCCCCGGAAATCAGAAGAGTGATGCCCACGGGGCTTCCGTCCCTGGCGATGTCGTGCAGAATGCCCTCAGCCCATTCGTGAGGGCCTCCTCGGAAGGCCGTTGACCAAGAGCACCAGCCGGCCACGATCAGCACCAGTGGCCGGCAACGCCCCTCGAGGCCACCCAAGGCGCGCCGTCGCTCCATTTCGGCTGCCAACCGCGACAGGATCCGGGCCGCGAAGCCAACTTGATCGACACCCGCGAAAGCCGCGATTCCTTGTTGCGACTCCAGCTGACCCAGTAATCGGCTCGCGTCCAGAATGTAGAGATGGGGCTGGGGCGCCCGGGTGGCCACCAGGGCGGTGATCGCGCGGAAGCTGTCCTGCATGCCACTTGATGCGTTGCCAATCAATGCCAGGTGTCCATGGTCGGCGGGCATCCAAGTGAGGCACTCAACCCGTTGCTGCGCAGGCTTGTCCACCAGTGCCACCGGTCCCACCCGCCAGGATGCCCTATCGCTTTCATGCATCACCTCAGGCCCACCCTCAGTTGAGAGTTCGGCCGTCCAAGGAATCGAGTGCGGTAGGGGTGCTGCGATGGGGCTTCGGGGAGAGGGAGTGCCCAAGTGGCGCCAAGCGGCGTTAATATTGGATACCAAACTCCCGGCGCCTGTAAGTGCCTGGGACGTGCTGCGGCCGGAACCGTCGACGTCCTTGCCGACGAGATCCCGACTGTCGAAGGGTTCGCCGAGCGCCTGGGCAACAGACCGAACAACCCGGTCAGGCGCGGCGCCGCTTCCCGGCGACAAATGGTCGGCCATGGGCGACACACCGCCGGATTGCGGAGCGTCCAGAGAGGCTGCTTGGAACTCTTCGGGCTCCTTCGATGCCGTTGCCAGGAACGCCCGCCCGGGAACATCAACGCCAATTGACGCAGCAGCCTTCGAATTGATGATGTCCACCGACTCCATCTCCGACTGGACTCGAAGTGCGATGCTGGAGGTCACGTTTGCCCTTATATCAGCGGTCAAGGCTCCTTGTGGTCGCTGTGTGGCCATGACCAGATGGATACCCAGGGAACGTCCGATCGTCGCCACCCGCATGAGTTCGTGGAGCGCAGCCGGAGCCTCGTCGACAAGGATCCGGAACTCATCTATGACCAGGATCAGGTGCGGGAGCCTGCAGTCCTTGGCGCCTTTCGTTCGTTGGTATTCTGCGAGGTCCGTTGCCCCCCAGTCGGCGAAAAGCTTCTCGCGGTGCCGTATTTCTCCACGCAGCGACTCCAATGCCCGATCAAGATGCTGCCGGCTCAGATCCGTCAGGATGCCCACGCAGTGCGGGAGGGCTGTTAACGGACCCAGCCCTGAACCGCCCTTGAAATCGAAAAACAGAAAAGCTGCGTGCTCCGGCGGGACGCTCAGCGCGATGGAAGCAACGAAAGTCTTCAGCAGTTCGGACTTTCCAGAGCCGGTAGTACCCGCAATCAGAAGGTGGGGACCGTCCATCTTGAGGTCGAATGTGACCGGGCCGGCCCGGCCTTCTCCCAGCACAGCTGTCAGGCTTTCCAGTCCGGAGGCAGTGCGCCACCTGCTAAGGATCCGGCGTTGGCCGCAGGGAAGAAGGGCCGCCAGTGAAGACCGGTCTGGAAGAACGCCGTGAGTACGCGGCGCTTGCTCGCTCAACCTTGCGGCAACTGTCCGGCAGAAGCGATCGAATACCTCGGCGGGAACGAGGTCGGGCACAAAATCGAAGCGCTCACCTGCCGACTCAAAAGATGCAGCCACGCCCGACGGTTCGATGGTGATGGCGTCCAGGGGGACTGAAGCCCCGGAGTGACAGTGCAGTACCTGCCACTGGGCCTGATGCGAAGCCTGGATGGCTCGGGAAAGGGCCTCGTTCTCCTGCCCTGTTGGGCTCTCCATCACAATAAGAGTGCCCTGCCGGCCGTGCCGGAGCGTGTTCAAGGCAGCCACGGCCGCGTCAGCGTCCGCAGCGAGGGTCACCTGAGGGAGAAACCGGGCACTCAGGGGCAGGTCTTCGACTGCCCCCAGCAACACGATGGGAGCAGAGGCCGAGTTTGGGAAACTTGCCAGCTGCATGACGATGAATCGAAGCAAGGCTGCCACGTGTTTGCCGTGGCCTTGTATAGCCACGCGCCGATGGCCAGGATCTAACGAGACAGGGCACGAGCCGACGGGTGGCGGTGAGAAATGTCGGTCGCCAGGGACGAGGCGGATATTGGCCGAGGACTGGGCGGTGCCCAGTCGCAACCAAACCCGGGGCTCAGCCTGGACACCTCCTGCATTGGTATCCGGCGACGGCGTCCCGGGGTTTCCGCCTGAGGCCAAACCCCTTGCGCCAGGTCCCGCGGCCGCCGGACGGCTTTGGCCGGCTACCAGTAGCTCGGCGGCAGAAGGCGAGCAACGGTGTCGTCTGGCGATGTCTTCGCGAACCGCATGATCAAGCGCTCGGCGGTATTCCTGCCGTCCCTTTCCCCCAAGCAACAAGGGGAAAACCAAGCCAAGCGCGGATATCGCAGAGAACCCCAAGTACATCCACATCCCGGTGGCCGCCGCGAGACCGATTCCGGCAATCATGGGCAACCCTGCGGCAAACGCGATGGTGGCCCGGCTCCCGTGGTTCTTTGCGCAGGGCACCTCGATTGGTTCCTGCACCGAACGACCCGCATCCGCTGCGACCGCAGGAAAGCACTCGTTGTCCGGCGCGAGGCTGAAAGTTGTATGCCCGCAACGGAGGCTGGAGCGGGATGTGACCAAAGCGCGGCGGACGGGCCGACCGTCCACATCTATGGGGTTCGCTGCAGCAACGCTGGTTACTTCCAAGCGTTCACCCGAGACATCCAGTAATGCGTGTTCCCTGGACATTCCAGGATCGGGTAGCGAAATCCCTGCAGTTCCACGGCCAATGTGGTGTTGCCCACGCGGAATCCGGAAGACAGACCCTGCGGCAGGGCCGGTATGGGTGAGCAACATCAGAGGAAGCATGGTTGATGTTTCCGCCGGCGGCACGAATCCGTCCACGATCACTGCACCGGACACAAGAGGTGGCACCCCGACGGTCAGGTCGGCGAGATGCCGCCCTGCAACAGAAAGCTGCCCGGTGTTCCGGACGGCCTTGATCAGGGCTTCCAGCTGGGCACCGGACGCGCCCGGCGGTACTTCGATGGTCAATTCCTCCGGATCCGCTGGCATGGGCGCAGTGGGGCTCCGAACGAGTGTGCACTCCAACGTCATTGCCTTGTCCTCCCTTTGCATGCACCACCATCGTTATGGAGCTCAGGACGAAACCGCAGCACCCCATGAGGTGTATGTGGACAACTTTTGCCAGGGAAGGGTAAACGGCGCCTTGACGCTGTGGCTTTGTGTCTCAGCTAAGATGAAACTCGTTGTCGCGTGTGCTCAATGAGGAAGGACCTTCACCGGTGATAGTGGTTGCGGAGAGCGCCGATGTTTCAGACAAGGCGGTAATTGGTGATGGATCAAAGATTTGGCATCTTGCCCAAGTCCGCGAGCAGGCCGAACTAGGGGTCAATTGCATCGTCGGACGCGGGGCCTACATCGGCTCCGGAGTCAAGATGGGGGACAACTGCAAAGTTCAGAACTATGCGCTTGTCTACGAGCCCGCGGAACTGGAGGCGGGGGTCTTTATCGGACCCGCCGTAGTGCTGACGAATGACACATACCCCCGGGCAGTTGCACCCGATGGAACTTTGAAGAGCGCCCATGATTGGGAGCCCGTGGGCGTCACTATTCGTGAAGGCGCGTCCATCGGCGCCCGCGCTGTATGTGTTGCTCCGGTCACGATCGGACGCTGGGCTACTGTGGCCGCGGGTGCTGTCGTGGCCAAAGATGTTCCTGATTTTGCTTTGATGGTCGGAGTTCCGGCCAAGCGCCATGGTTGGGTCGGCAAGGCCGGTTTCCCGCTGCAACGCAGCGGTGACAACTGGGTATGCCCGGAAACCGGCGCCACATATGTTGAACAGAACGAGACCCTTCGAGAGGTAGAGGCATGAGCCCCGAATTCATTCCCCCCGCCAAGCCCATCATCGGTGATGATGAGCGCAAGGCAGTAGAGGCTGTTCTGGCCTCCGGCCAACTCGCACAGGGTTCGGAGGTTGCGTCCTTTGAACAGGAATTCTCGCAGGTCCTCCTGGACGGCAGGGCAGCCGTGGCCGTCAACTCCGGAACATCCGGTTTGCACCTCGGCCTTTTGGCTGCGGGCATTGGCCCTGGCGATGAAGTCATCGTGCCGTCGTTTACCTTCGCGGCAACGGCCAACTCCGTGGCCTTGACGGGTGCTACCCCTGTCTTCGCCGATGTGGACATCGACCACTACACGCTGGATCCTGCTTCCGTCGAGTCGAAGATCACGGACCGCACCGCAGCCATCATGCCGGTGCACCTCTACGGTCACCCGTTTGACGTGGACGGAATCGGTGCAGTCGCCGCCAAGCACGGCGTGAAGGTCTTTGAAGACGCTGCCCAGGCACACGGCGCGGCAGTCAACGGCCGCAAGGTCGGTACATTCGGCGATTTCGCCATGTTCAGCTTGTACCCGACGAAGAACATGACCTCCGGTGAGGGCGGCATGGTCAGCACCGGCCTGGCCGACGTCGAACGGCGGCTTCGGTTGCTTCGCAACCAGGGCATGGAGCGCCAGTACGAAAACGAACTGGTTGGCTTCAACGCGCGCATGACCAACATTCACGCAGCAATCGGTCGTGTGCAGCTGACCAAGGTCGAAGGCTGGACGAAGACCCGGCAGGAGAACGCAGCATTCTTCGATGCAAACATCGAAGGTGTCGTTACCCCGAAGGTCGTTGAAGGCTACGAGCACGTTTATCACCAGTACACCATCCGGATTGCCGAGGACCGTGATGGCTTCGCGAAGGCCTTGCGCGAAGAGTACAACGTGGGCTGCGGCGTCTACTACCCGATTCCCAACCACCGCCTTGCGCCGTTCCAGACCTCCGATGACCTGCCGGTCACTGAAGAAGCGGCCTCCACTGTGCTGTCCCTTCCCGTGCACCCGTCACTTAGCCAGGATGACCTTGACCGGATCGTCGCTGCTGTCAACGCCGTTGCAAAGGCAGGTAGCTAGTGGCAAATCTGCGCGCTGGCCTCATTGGGCTGGGCATGATGGGCCGTCACCACGCACGCGTTATCCGCGAGCTTGAGGGTGTTGACCTCGTCGCCGTCGCTGACTCCTTTGGAGACCCCCACAACGTTGCCAGTGGGCTGGAGGTTTGCAATTCCGTCGAGCAACTCATTGAGCAGGGCATCGACATGGCTGTCGCCGCCGTGCCGACAATCCTCCACGAGGAAGTTGCCCTGCAGCTGGCCGAGGCCGGCGTGCACTGCTTGGTGGAAAAGCCGATTGCCAACGATTCTGTCTCCGGCCGCCGGATTGCGGAGGCCTTTGATTCCAAAGGCTTGATCGGCGCCGTTGGGCACATCGAGCGCTTCAACCCCTCCCTGCAGAGCCTCCGTGAGCGGCTTGAAAATGGCGATCTCGGCGAGGTCTACCAGATCTCCACCCGGCGCCAGGGCCCGTTCCCGTCCCGGATTGCCGATGTTGGAGTGGTCAAGGATCTTGCTACCCACGACATCGACCTCACCGCGTGGCTGGCCCAGAGTAACTTTGTCAACGTCGTTGCGCACACTACATCACGGAGTGGTCGTCAGCACGAGGACATGGTCACTGCGATCGGGCACCTCAAGGACGGCGTAGTAACCAACCACATCGTCAACTGGCTCTCACCCATGAAGGAACGCACGACGGTTGTCCTGGGCGAGCGTGGCGCATACATTGCCGACACGATTTCCGCTGACTTGACGTTTGTCGAGAATGGCACCTTCCAGACGGACTGGGATTCCATCGCGGCATTCCGTGGTGTGTCCGAGGGATCGTCGACCCGTTTTGCCTTGGCCAAGCGTGAACCACTGAAGATGGAACATGAGGCTTTCCGCGACGCCGTTCTGGGCAAGTCCATGAACATTGTCACAATGGCCGAAGGCCTTGAGACCCTGCGCGTTGCTGAGGCTGTACTCAAATCAGCCGAAACGGGCGCTGTCGTCGCGCTGTAGCGCGGCTGGATTTTTGCACATTTGAACGGGAGGCTGGCGCAGGCCACGCCTCCCGTTCGTTTTTCCGGTCAATCGCTGCCCCCTTACGCGCGTTCCCGAATCGGGATTCGATCGTAACGTCGGGTAGCCTTGACCAGTAGACGTGGGCATTTTTGTGCCCGCACGCCAATACACAGGAGAGTTTGTGAACGCTGATCTCGTCGTCGTCGGCTCGGGTTTCTTTGGCCTGACCATTGCAGAACGCGCCGCTACCGAGTTGGGGCTGAAGGTTGCGGTGCTTGATCGCCGCCACCACATTGGTGGAAACGCCTACAGCGAGAACGAAGCGCAGACTGGAATTGAGGTGCACCGCTACGGAGCGCACCTCTTCCACACGTCCAACGAACGCGTTTGGGAGTACGTGAACCGTTTCACGACCTTCACGAAGTACCAGCACAAGGTTTACACCAGCCACAAGGGCGAGGTGTACCCGATGCCCATCAACCTGGGCACCATCAACCAGTTCTTCCGCTCGGCCATGAGCCCGACCGAAGCGAAGGCACTCATCGCCGAGCAGGCCGGTGAACTCGCCGGTACTGATCCGCAGAACCTGAACGACAAGGGTATCCAGCTGATCGGACGCCCGCTCTACGAAGCGTTCATCAAGCACTACACGGGCAAGCAGTGGCAGACGGACCCCAAGGACCTGCCCGCGGAGATCATTTCCCGGCTCCCGGTTCGCTACAACTACGACAACCGCTACTTCAATGACACGTACGAAGGACTGCCGGTCGACGGATACACGGCCTGGATCGAGCGTATGGCGGACCACCCCAACATCGAAGTTGTCCTCAACACGGACTTCTTCGACGACGGCGAGTTCGGCCGGTCTTCCGTGCTGGGACAGGTGCCTGTCATCTACACGGGTCCCGTGGACCGCTACTTTGACTACGCAGAAGGTGACCTCTCCTGGCGCACCATCGACCTTGAAGAAGAGGTCCTGCCCATTGAGGACTTCCAGGGTTGCGCAGTGATGAACTATCCCGACGCCGAGGAAAAGTACACGCGCATCCACGAATTCCGCCACTTCCACCCGGAGCGGGATTACACCAAGGACGCGACGGTCATCATGCGGGAGTTCTCGCGCTTTGCGGAGAAGGGCGACGAGCCGTACTACCCCGTCAACACTTCCGACGATCGTCAAAAGCTGCTTGCTTACCGCGATCTGGCCAAGGGTGAGAAGTCCGTTTTGTTCGGTGGCCGCCTTGGAACTTACAAGTACCTCGATATGCACATGGCGATCGGTTCAGCTTTGTCCATGTACGACAACAAGATCAAGCCGCACTTCACAGGCGGCGCCAAGCTTGAAAGTGGGGGAGTGGACGCATGACCACCACAACAAACGAAAGCCAGGAGACTGCCATGACGGCTTCCACCGACGTGAATGCCCCCGGTTCAACTGAACAGAACCTGCGGATTGTCCAGCGTGTCATTTTCCCGGCGAACCGTGACCTCGACACCCTCCCCCTGTACGTAGACCCGGACACGAGCACAGTTCAAAGATCAGGCCGGGGAAGCTCGGATGTGCAGGCCGTCGGCATGACCCGGCAGCTCCACCCGGAGGACATCCTCGACCGCGGTTCCGTCCAGGTCCGCCGTGGCGAACGTCTTTCCTTCGGCTCCTACTTCAACGCTTTCCCGGCGAGCTACTGGCGCAAATGGACGATTGCCACAAAGACGGTCCTTCACCTCGAAACCGAGGGCGAAGGTACGATCATTGTCTACCGCTCCAACGCACGCGGTGCATCCCAGCGTGTCGATTCCGTGTTGGTCGAGGGTTCCGCCTCGAACGATTTCGAGCTGACTCTTGCCCCGTTCGGCGACGGCGGGTGGTACTGGTTTGACCTGATCGCCGGCGGTGACGGCATGACCCTGAAGAGCGCTCACTGGGCCGTTCCGGACGAGGGCCGCACCCAGGGGCGCGTGACGTTGGGTGTCACCACCTTCAACCGCGCAGACTACTGCCTGGAAACCATCAAGGCTATTGACGGAGACCCCGGTCTTCGGGAAATTCTTGCCGAACTGATCATCGTCGACCAAGGAAACAAAAAGGTCGCCGACGAAGCCGGTTTCGACGCTGTCGCTGAATCCATGGGAGACCAGCTCCGGATCATCAACCAGGGCAACCTCGGCGGTTCGGGTGGTTTCGCACGCAACATGTACGAGATGCTCGTTTCAGACAAGAGCGACTACGTCATGCTGCTCGATGACGACATTGAACTTGAGACAGAGGGCGTTATGCGCGCAGTGGCGTTCGCCGATCTCTGCCGCAAACCGACCATCGTCGGCGGACACATGTTTGACATGTACAACAAGTCTGTCCTGCATGCCTACTCAGAGGTGGTCAACTTCTACAGGTTCCTGTGGGGACCGGTGGAGGGCCTTGGCAATCATGACTTCTCCCAGGCCGGCCTGCGGTCCACGCCTCAGTTGCACCGCCGCTGGGATGCCGACTACAACGGCTGGTGGATGTGCCTCATCCCCAAGGCCGTGGTGGAGACCATCGGGCTCTCCCTGCCGGTGTTCATCAAGTGGGACGACGCTGAATACTCGCTCCGGGCCCGGGCAGCCGGCTTCCCGACAGTGACGCTTCCGGGTGCAGCTGTATGGCACGTCTCATGGGCAGATAAGGACGATTCCGTCGACTGGCAGGCGTACTACCATGAGCGCAACCGGCTCATCGCCACCCTCCTGCACTCCCCGTTCCCCAAGGGCGGACGAATCCTCCGCGAGAGCCTGAACACGGACATCAAGCACTTGGTGTCGATGCAGTACTACCCCGAGCAGGCCCGCGTCATGGCCCTGCGGGACGTCCTCGCCGGTCCCGGCGACCTGCACAAACAGCTGCCGACCACGATGCCGAAGCTTCGCGCCATGCGTGAAGAGTTCCCCGACTCCCAGGTCAAGACGGACCCCGCGGCGTTCCCGGAAGTTTTCCGGAAGCGCCCGCCGAAGAAGCCCCAGTCCTACAAGCAGCCGGGTGCGCTCGGTCTGTTGCCATGGGCAGTGAAAACCGTCTTGAAGCAGACGCTGGCTCCCGTCCGCGACACGGCCAAGGCCAACCCGGAGGCCCAAGTGGCCCACCAGGACGGAAAGTGGTGGAGCCTGGCCCACCTCGACAGCGCTGTGGTCTCGAACGCTGACGGCACCGGAGCTTCCTGGCACCTGAGGGACCCCAGGATGGCCCGCCAGTTGGTGGTTGAGTCTGCCAAGCTGCACGCACAGCTCTTCTCCAACTGGGAGACCCTTCGCGCGCAATACCGCGATGCCCTCCCGGAGATCACCTCCATGGAATCCTGGCGGGAAACGTTCGAAGCATCGGAGCCTAACAAGTAGCAATGGCCACTTCCACTGATACGTATGCTGTTCCAGGGGTAGGTGCCGGTCTGCTCGACGTCTATCGACGCCGGTACCTCCTCAAGTTGATCGTCCGCAAGGAACTCCGTGTCCGTTACCGGGGTTCGGTTCTGGGGCTGGCATGGTCCTACGTCAAGCCCCTGGTCCAGTACGTGGTGCTGTTCTTTGCGTTGGGCATTGTGCTGCGGGTTGGGGATCAGATCCCCAACTACGCGCTGTACATGTTCTCCGGCGTCATCGTTATCAACTTCTTCTCAGAAGCTTTCTCGAATGCCACGCGGTCCATTGTCTCCAACGCTGCGTTGGTGAAGAAGATCTATCTGCCGCGTGAATTGTTCCCGGTTGCCTCAGTGTGGGTCGCTGCGGTCCATTTCCTGCCTCAGCTGGTGGTCCTGCTTGCAGCCGCCTTGCTCACAGGCTGGCATCCGGACATCCTGCAACTCATCGGGGCTGCATTGGGCTTCGTCATTGTGGCTGTCACAGCGACTGGTCTGGGGTTGCTGGCTGGTGCCATCAACGTCTTCTTCAGGGACGCAGAGAACATCGTCGACATGCTGATGATGATCGTTACCTGGACCTCCCCGGTTCTTTACGACTGGACCATGATCAGACGCCTGGCCCCGGAATGGGTGCTGGTGATTTACCAGCTGAATCCGATCACGGTAGCCGTCGAACTGTTCCACTGGGCGTTCTGGTACCCAACAGTCAACCGGCCCGTTGAGTTGCCTCCCCATTTGATGTGGACCGGTCTGCTCGGACTCGGTATGGCTGCTTTGTTCCTTATTATCGGCCAGCTCGTGTTCCGACGGCTCGAGGGCCACTTTGCGCAGGAGGTCTAAATGGGTGCTGCCGTAATCGTCAAGGACCTCAAGAAAACGTTCAATCTTCGCCACTCGCACTCCCTGAAGGAAACGCTTGTTTGGCTGGTGAAGGGACGCAAGGGCGATCTGACCCGAAGGTTTGATGCGCTCCATGACGTCAGCTTTGAAATCCAGCCCGGGGAGACTGTCGCCCTCCTGGGCTTCAACGGTTCAGGTAAGTCCACCCTTCTGAAGCTCATTTCCGGAGTCATCCTTCCCGACAAGGGGACGGTGCGCACGAAAGGCCGCGTCGCCGGCCTCATCGAGGTGGGCGCAGGATTCCACCCGGATCTTTCCGGACGTGAGAATGTGTTCCTGAACGCCGCGATCCTGGGCATGACAGAACAGGAGATCAACGAGAAGTTTGACGACATAGTCGCGTTCTCCGAGATCGAGCAGTTCATCGATACCGAGGTGAAATTCTATTCTTCCGGTATGTTCCTGCGCCTCGCTTTCGCGGTCGCGGTCCACACCCAGCCGGACATTTTCCTTGTGGACGAAATTCTTGCCGTAGGTGACGAGCCTTTCCAGAGAAAGTGCCTCGCCAAGATCAAGCAGCTCTCAGATGAGGGCCGGACACTGGTGGTAGTCAGCCACGACCTCGACATGATCTCCAGGATTTGCGACAGGGGAGTGGTGCTTTCATCCGGCACCGTGCAGTTCGAAGGGCCTGCCGAGGAGGCAGTAGCCTGGCTCCGCGAGCACTGATTCCGAGGGCAGCAAACTCCTTGTCATTAGGAGTCGCAGCCAACACAGAAAGGCCACCGTACCTCTTTTCACAGAGGCACGGTGGCCTTTTTTGCGCCCCACGGTCACGTGCAAGGGGCCATAGGGCGCCGGCAAGATAGGTGACCCTGCAACCCGGCGTTCCCAGGGCAACTGCCAACAGGTGGACAGTGAGATTCCTGTGTACGAAAAGAGCGCCCAAACCCGAAGGCGTGGACGCTCTTTTCCCTGACTGGGATGCCCTGGCTACACGGTGACCTTTTCGGCCGGTTCTGCGACTACCTGCTCAGCGGACTTTCCGCGGCGGTAGCGCCGCACATAGTGGAATACGGTGAACAGCAGAATCCCGAACCACGCAGCTGCCTGGGCGGCAAGTCCCATGGTGAGTCCCGGCGTCGTGAAGGAAATGTCAACGGACTTGGCGCCGGCGGGGATGTCCACCATGATGACGCCAGCAGGTCCCTGCGTGAGCTTCTGTGTCTCGCCGTCGACCTTGACGGTGTAACCGGGCCAGGCGAGCCGCGCGAAGGTCAGTTTTCCAGCGTTGCCGTTGCCAGAGAGCTGGACGTGTTCGTCGTTCCCTGTTCGCACTGAGTCCTGGACGGTGATGCCGTCAGAAACCCATGAGACAGTGCCGGGGTGTGGCAAGGGGTTCTGGCGCTGCAGGATGGTCCGGGTCTCGTCTGATGCAACAATCGACCATCCCGGCGCGATGTCCAGCTGGTCCGGAGCGATCAGGGTTTTCTGGACGGCGACGGTTTCAACCTGAAGGACGTCAGCCAACGTGGCGTCGATTTCAGGCGAGGCCTGTTTGAACAGCTCGGTGTAGGCCAGCGGGCACGTTTCGCCGCGGTAGTTCATGCACAAGGCATTGACGTACGTCGTGAAGCTGATTCCGCTGTAGCGGCCCATGCTGTTGTTGACGTCAGCGTTGAGGATCTGGTTGCCGTACAGGAGCCGTCCCTCGGTGAATTCCGCGCCCGTGATCTTCATGGTGTTGAAGACCTGGATGGTGTTTCCTTTGTAGTTGCTGGTGGCATCCCGGAGGGTATCGGCATCCACGGGAGAGCCGATACCTGCAACTGCATTGTTAGGGACGAACTGACGGGACTGCATGCCCAAGGTGGCGATGGTTCCGACCACCATGACGGCGGCAAGGCCCCGGTAACCGAAGCGCTTCCATCCCAGGATCGCAAGCACAACCAGCACCAAAGTCACGGCCAGCGTGAAGAACTGCCACTTGCCGCCCTCCGGAACCATGGACCAGGCCCGGTAGGTTCCGAAGCCGAGGATCGCGACGGTGATGAACAACCGTTTCTTCCAGGCGGTGGTTTTCAAGCCTGCTGAGGCCACTACGGCGACAAGGACGATCACGCCCAAGTACACGTACTCGATGAGACGGATGGGCCAGCGGAAGACCAGAACCTGTGACGGGGCAAACGTCAGGAGGAAGTAGATACCCGTAATGATATAGATGCTGAAGATCTGGCGGGACCGGTTCCTGAAGCTGCGGAAATCCAACCACGGAAGCAGGGGCAGAACGAACCATGCCAGGTAGCTTGAGGGGACGTTGTCGATGGGAGCCCAGAAGTTGTTGATCCGGGGCCTCATGGACGAGGTGCTCATCGTCAGGAGGGAAGACATGTCCGGCGAGAGGAAGAGATCGTTCAGGATCTCATTCTGCTGACGGACCGTTACGGCAGAGCTGAGGGGCAAGGGGAAGTACACCAGGACGGCAGTCAGGCCCACCAGAGCGCCCACGATGACGATCGGGATGAGGCGTCGCCAGTGCCGCATCAGCATCAGTTCGACGGCCACTGCTGCCAGGACGAGAATGACGCCGATGGCTCCGTAGGGATTGCCGGCTGTCATGGTGAGGAAGCCGAGCAGGAACGGAAGGAAGGGCGAGGTGTTGCGTCGGGCGTAGCGGCGCACTGACCACCAGAAAACCGTGATCCAGGCAAAGGCCATGAGACCGCCGGGCCAGCGGGCCGCCTCGTAGAACAGAGTGAAGCCGCTGAACGGAATCGCTACACCGGCAGCCAGGGCCAGTGGCCTGTTTGACCCGTAGTCCCGGGCGAGCATGTACGTTCCAAAAGCCAACAGGGCAATGAACTGGACGATGATGAAGTAGCTCGCCAGCGACAGGTTCTCGAAGTTGGAGACAATGACCGAGTTGACGATGTTTACGGGATTGAATATCCCGTAACCGACCTCGGCCACAATGTTGCCGCCCACCCAGCCCCCCGGTTCCATCAAGGGGAATCTGCCCGAACGAATCTCCTCACCCATGTGCCGCCACAAGGGAAGGAAGGACTGCATCATGTCGTCCCAGTAGTAGAACGTGGGATTGAAGAGCCTGGGGATGATGGACGAGATGGCCGCGATGATGGCGGTAACAATGCCCCAATGCCAATCATGCTTCATGAAGTAGCGCCGCTTGGTGACAGGCGGGCGCTGGGCAGTGGCCTCGGAGGTTACTGCTGTCATGGTGGTACCTTGCTCCTTAGCGCGCGGCATAAGTTTGATTATTGGCCCGAAGAACGCCCGGGAATCGTAGACACCCGGGCGTGGAAAAGACCCACAGCATCAGCTGGGCTCTGAGGTGGAATCTCCGGGGGTCTTGGAAGCGGACTGCCGCCACCGGAAGTGCACAAAGGCGATTCCTACGCAGAGCAGGTCCGCAACAGTGAACATGATCCGGGAAAGCGCGGCGATTGCGGTTGCGGCACCGGCGCTCATCATCCCCGCCAGGGCAAGGATCAGGATGGCTTCCCGTGCGCCAACTCCAGCGGGCAGCAGGAAGGCCAGCACCCCGAGGGTCATCCCGAGAGCGAGGGCACCGGTGAGGACCAGGAACGTCGCCAGGTCCAGGGTTGCCTCGTGACCTACCAGGATCCACAGGTGCAGGCCGAAGCACAGGTACATGAGGACGCCGAGGATGAAGGCTTTGACCATGGTGTTGGCCTGTATCCGCTCAGGCAGCGGTGGCCGGCGGAATACCTTGAGCACGAAGTTGACCAGGAAGGTCACAACGTTTGGGTTCATCGCCAGAATCACGACGGGGAGGATGACGTACAACCATTGCAGGTTCGGTTCCCGCTGGACAAGGATTGGCAGGGCTGAAGCTCCAACCACCAAAGCTGCGCCGATGGTGATGCCGGTACTGACCAAGGAAGCTACGAAGACCTGGGCCCGCGCGATGCCGTTTTTTCGGCCGAGCTCCATCTGGAGGACGAACGCCCAGACGGAGCCGGGAAGATATTTACCGATCTGGCCTACGAGGTAGATCTGGTTCAGGACCAGGCCCTGCGGCTCGATGTCAACAGACCTCAACAGGCTGGCCATGACAACCCGCCACATGTACATGCCCAGAAGAACCCCGGGGATGAGGGCAAGCAGCGAAAGCAGCACCTGCCACCATTGCAGGGCAAAGACCGTGGCTTGGACCTGTGGCCATTGGACTGCGATGAAGTACACCGCAGCGGCAAAGACGATGACCACCAGGGCGCGACGGGCAAAATCCACCAGTTTGGCTTTGGTGGTCTTGACCGGAGGCTGTTCCAAATTCACGTCGTTGTCGTTCGACGGTGTTTCTGCGATCGATCCCGTCATGGGGCGTGTGTCCCCGCGCTGGGAGCAGCTGCCAGTTCGCTCTTGCGCCGGCGCATGGCAACCAGACCCTTGAACATCTTTACGACGTCGGCAGTCCGGATGGTGGTTTCGCCGGGTTCGTCATCGGGCGCCAAAGTAACGGRCACTTCCACTATGTCGAAGCCCTGCTTTTCGGCGGCGTAGACAACCTGGGTGCTGAAAAGGAAACCAGGATCGTCAAAACGGTCCACCATGTTCCGCAACCAGCCGCCGTCGACGATGAGCGTTCCCTGGGAGTCACCGACCTTGGACCCCAGTATCACCTGTCGGAGAGTCTTGAACCCGAAAGTGGTGAGTCCGCGGAGGGGGCTGCGCTGGATTTTTGAATTTTTGTGCGCTTTGGAACCTATGACCACATGCGGTTTTGGTTCGAGCTTCGCGTCCTCGTCAAGATCATCGGTCCCGAAGGGAAGATCATCGGCGGTCAGGAGGACACGGCGTCCGGAACTGGCCTCGATGCCCCTCCGGTACGCGTTTCCCATCCCTTTTTCGCTTTGGAGAACGTGGAATGTCACGTGTGGAGTGTCCACCGCGTGCTCGCGGGCAACCTTGAGTGTGTTGTCGGAAGATCCGTTCTCCACGATGATGATCTCGGAGTTGCCACTGGTTAGATAGCCGGAAAGGCGCGCCATTGTTGCCGCCAATATCCGTTCTCCGTTATAGACCGGGATCACAACGGAGAGATCCGGTTGGCCTGCCTGGTCGAAAGTCAAGACTCTCCTCGGTAGTTCGTGCCGACGAATTCTTGACGCCAGCCGCAGCCCGCAACTCTGGCGTCACGAGGTCCTTGCAAACCCTCAGTCTAGTTCATTCCGGCAAACGTTCTGCGGAAGCACGGATGGGCCCACGGAACCCGGCCAACGAAAGGGGTGCACCGGATATTCTCCGATGCACCCCTCGAAACGGCAAGCCGGGCGGTTGGATCCGCTATGGGAGGGAGGTGAATCCCTGCCAACCGTTGCCTACCTGGCTCCAGGCAAGCCACCCGCCGGTGCCATTACCCGGATAGATCCAGAGGTTGCCGCTGGCATCCCGGGCGAGGACATCGGACTTGCCGTTGCCATTGAAATCGCCTGGTCCGAGGAGCGCCGTCATGCCGCCCCAACCGCTGCCGATCTGGGTGCGGGTGCCCCAGCCGCCAGTGCCATTGCCGGGATAGAGCCAAAGCCCGCCGCTGGTATCGCGTGCAATCACGTCGGTCTTGGCATCTCCGTTGAAGTCGCCGGTGCTGAAAAGGGTGTTCATGACGTTCCAGCCGGCCCCGACCTGGGTCGAACCTGCTGTGAATTTACCGAGGCCGTCGCCCTTGTAGAGCCACAGCACGCCTGCCGCATCCCTGGCGAGGACGTCGGATTTGCCATCACCGTTGAAATCTCCGGGGGCAACGATCGCCGTCATTCCGCTCCAGCCACTTCCTACTGACACTGCCGGCTGCCAACCGCCGGTTCCGTTGCCCTTGAAGAGCCACAGCTGTCCGGCGCCATCCCTGGCGAGGACATCGCTTCGTCCATCACCGCTGAAGTCCCGGGTTGGAACGATCAGGTTGTAGTTGTTCCATGCGGTACCGGTGTTGACCTTGCCCAACCATCCACCTGTGCCATTGCCCGGGTAGAGCCACAGTGTTCCGGCTGAATCGCGGGCCAGGACATCGTTCTTGGCATCGGAGTTGTAGTCCTTCCAAGTGTTGGCGGGAGCTGCAGGCAAGGTGTAGGTCTGCGAGGCTACTGCCGATTGGTTCCCTGCAGCATCAACGGCAAAGTACTTCACCGTGGTGGTTGCAGCCGGTGTGATCGTGACTGTCGTGGTGGCTACCTGGCTGGCAACTGTCGGAGTGGTGTTATCCGTCGTGTAGTAGATCTTTGCTCCGGACTCCGTCGTCAAAGTGACGCTCTGTCCCAGGGCCAGATTGCCTCCGGTCGGGTTGGCCGTAACAGCCGGCGCAACGTTATCCAGCACGTACACCTGTGTCTGGGGTGCGGAGGCGTTGTTCGCTGCATCCACTGCGATGTACTTGAGGGTCTTGCTGCCCATCGCAATCGGAGCCGTGTACAGAGTGCTGGCAGTGGTAGGTGTGCTGCCATCCTCTGTGTAGTAGATCTTTGCGTCCGCCTCACTTGCGGTGAGAGCGATCTTGCTGGAAGGACCGTAGGTGCCCGCGACGGGATCTGCTGTCACGGTTGGCGGTGTCGTGTCGGCGACGAAGACCGTAAAGTTCACACCGGCCACCGTCGTGTTTCCGGCCTTGTCCCTGGCTTCAACTTCGAACCTGTTCGGGCCATTGGCGATGTCCGCGTAAACCTTGGGGGAGGTGCATTCAGTGAAGGCATCTGTTCCCAACCGGCAACGGAATCCGGCAATGTCCGGCGAAGTGGAAGCAAACTGGAACTGGTACCCGGCACCCACCGTGGCACCACTGGCGGGAGCGGTGATCGCAACCTGCGGAGCCGTCAGATCCACTGTCACGGTCAAAGCAGCAGCAGGGCCGACGTTCCCGGCGGGGTCCGTGCTCCTGATCCGCAACGTGTGTGCACCCTCCGTGGTCAGCGTGAAGGTATCGCCCGGCACGCAAGCCTTGAAGTCAGCGTCAGCCGTGGAATCAACGGAGCAACTCAGTGTAGTTCCGGGTTCGAACGTCGCGCCGAGAACGGGCTTGCCGTTGACCACCTGTCCGCTGTTCGGTGCTGTGAAGACAGGAGCGGCAGGTGCCACTGTGTCTACGGTAAACGTGCGGGACACGGGAACGCCTGCTGGTGCCGGCCGGACCGAGAATGTTTGTGGTCCGTTTGCCAGAACCGCCGAGGTGTAAGTGCCGGCGGTGCAATCTGTCCAGGCCCCACCTACGGAGCATTCCAAAGCGCTGCCGCTTGGATCGGCACTCACGCCAAAGGTGGGCGTTGTGTCGTTGGTGAAAGCGGTATTGGGTGATTGGGCACCATTGGCGAGCGTCGGGCCCGAAGTGATCTGGGCTTTGACTCCGCCCAGGAGGCTCATCTTTCCTTGTCCGGTAGCCGGCGTGGCGTTCAGCTGTCCAGGATCATCCAGCGCGAGCAACTGCCCGCCCCGCATTCCCAGGCCACTGATCTTGCTGAAGCCCAAGGCCCAGGAGTTGTCCACGACTCCAGTGCTGAGATTCAGCCTGGAGATCTTGTCCTTCCCGGCATCGGCCGCGGTGACGCCACTGCTGGTGCCTGTGTAGATGATGTTGGCTTCGTGGTCATAGAAGATCGCCGAAGCCACGCCCACGTTGTAGGAGGTCAACGGCACATAGTTGGTCATGTCGCCGTCGTCCGGAGCGGAAAATGCGCGGAGTCCAGTGGTTTCCAACACGTAGACGCTGGCGTGTCCGTTGCTGTCCCAACCGGCGGCCACGAGGCCCAGGGCCTTTGTAGTGACAGAGGCGATGGACTCGATGCTCGGATGCTTGATGGTTGGATCAACGATTTTGATGATCGACCGGGCGTTTGCAAAGGAAAGGTAGATGTTGCCGTCCGGGCCGTCGCTGACCGCATTTGGCCTGACATCGCCGTCCAAGACGGTCAGCGTACTGCTGTATTCAAACAGGTCCAACGGGGGATTCCATACGGCCCGCACGAGATGTGCACTGCCCACTGAAGAGTCCGGGATGAAGACAGTCTCGTCACCGTTGCCCACGGAGGCCGGGGTAGGGTCGAGGACCACCGAAACCCCTGGCACCTTTGGGCCAGGGGTGGCTCCGGGCAGGGTGCCGCCGAGGCAGGTCGCCTTTTCCAAGGTGCCGGGCTGGCCGTTGACTGGCTCGGACATCCGGCAGAAACCCGCCACGCTGTCTGAGACCCATACCCGGCCAATGGGGTCAACCACGGCCCCGGCAGGTTTCGTGAGGCCCGTGCCAACCACTTGTCGCTGCTGGTCGGCAAAGGCCGGGGTGCTGGAGACGACGGCGGTCATTCCGGCCGCGGCCAGTGCAGCGGCCGCCAGGATTGTGGTCAGCTTCTTGCCCCGGAGCAGGCTCTGGGAGAATTTCCGGGCTGTGGACTGTTCCATCACGCCACTTCCTTCAGCCACTTGGTCAGGACTGCCGACTGCGGGGCCGTGGGGGCCAACGTCAGCGCACCTTTGACTATGGGTGCACCGCCGAGCCCGTACAGCGCCGTACTGATGGTCGGGGGATTGCTACGGGTACATGCCTTGACGATTGCCAAGCAGATATCGGTCCGGGCGCCGGATGCGCCAGCGGCAATGGCAACATTGACTGCGGCGTTTTCTTCGGCTTCCAGAACCTGGGGCTGAGGGCCGACATAGCTGACGCCGACGTCGGCGAATTTCTTGTACTGGGTATTGGCCCAGACTTCAGGAAGGCTCGACAACACTACGAGCGATTTTCCATCGGCCCCGCGGCAGTCAAACTTGTATCTTTTGACCGGTTCCGGTCTTTCGGGCCGAGGAGTGTCGGCATCGCCGGCATTCGTTACGCCCAGCCGGAATGGCTCAACATTTTGCGTGACTTGGACAGAGCAGCCCGTAAGAACGAGACCGGCAAGGCCAAACTGGACGACAGCGCGTCTTGGCATATCCACCGAGGGATCCCCACTTCATTCGGATGCTCCCCAGCTCCGCATGCAGTTGGATTTTCGCCCCAGCCGTTGCCGGCTGCATTACTCCATCTTCTCCCAAATTCCGCATTTGTCACTACTTAAGACGTCTTTTTCTGCAAGAAGAATTCCGGCTTGACCTTCCGGGGCGCCGCCAGCGGCCTTTTGGCTGCCGTCTGGTCCCTTGATGCTCCAAGTGCAGCCATCCGGCGGGGTCTTCCGGAGATGGAATCTTCCCGGTTCCAGGCCGCCGTCGCCTACTACATGCTGACCGTCTCCAGCGCGGGCACCCGCAGCCCATAGGGCAATGATCTTTCCCTGGGGCGCTTTGGGGCACAGCTCGCTTGCTGCCTTCAGCAACTGCCGGCTGCTTCCACCGAAGATGTCCGAAGCAGAATCATCGCTGACGCGGGTACACAGCCCCAGTGCTGCCAGGTAGCTGTCCAGGCCTTGTGCGGGGTCCGTTCCGGGCGCCGCGACGGCAATGACATGGGCCTCGTCATCTGTGGGCTCATAGGGCTGCGGCCCGTCGTAGTTGGCTGTGCAGGAGTCCAGCCGCAGGTAACCCGATGAGGCCCAGACTTCCGCCAGGCTTGAGAATGTGGTCTCGGGGACTGCGTTCAGACTGGCACAGGTATAGGAAAACCGGCCGGAGTCGTCCGGGTCGCCGGCGCCCTGTCCGCTGCCTTGTCCCTGCCCGCCGCCTTGTCCCTGTCCGCTGGTGGGTTCAGCAGAAATTTCCGACGGCGGTGCGGACTGAGATGGTGACGTCGGGACCGTGGGGGCTGATGTGGAAGGCGCAGTGCTCGAAGGTGTTGCTCCTGGAGCTGAGGAACAGCCCGAAGCAAGCAGCAGCACAGCTGCTGCTACCGCTGCAAGGTTATGAAATCGCATCGTGGCCTCCAGCTCCATGGTTGTCCGGAGCGAATGGCCGGGTCAACAGATTGCCCGGCGAATTGGGTATCGATACCGCTACGAATTGCGCGGCAGAGGTCCGCAGGACGTGCTGCGGTACGTCGAAGGCCCTGGCTTGTTGGCCAAGGCCTTCGACGGAAGTATGCCTGCCTAGGCGAGCATTGAGTTCAGAGTGTTGATGACAGTGGCTTCCACGCCACCAGTACCGCCGAGGAAGTGGCCGATGTGGCCGTAGACGGTCATGGATCCGCCAGCGATTCCAGGGTAGTCAGGATCCCATCCGCCCTCGTAACTGCCGCCCACCGAATAGGGAGGCAGGAATTGGGCGCTGGGCAGGTAGTAGCAGGATTCGTTGCCGTAGCCGCCCACAATGACGCCATTGGCTCCGCCGTACTTTGACCGGAAGTACGCTGCATAGCCACTGACGAGTTCGCCGCCCACAATGCCGATTTTCAGTTGTGGGCTGCCGCCGAATTTCCAAACCTGGAAGGGGCACGTGACGGAGGTGGAGTAGCTTCCGCTGTCGATCCGTCCGATCATCACTTGGGCGTGGCGTCCATACCAGGCCGGATTTCCATCCAGGTTGGGCAGCCTGGACGCGTAGGCCGCGCGCACGGCCGCCAGATTGCCGGCTGTGGGCGTGATGTCCAGGGGAATCTGTACCTCTTGATAGCTCGTCTGGAGAGGGCTGCCGATGGTCCTTCCGGGGGTCTGCATGGCAATCGAGACGGCCGAACCCAGCTTGGTGGCATACTCGTCGCGAAGTTCCCAGCTGGGTTCGCCCATGGGATTCTGGTCTCCGGCCGCTCCCTGGAGGAAGAGCGCAAAGCAGTTCGTGTTGTTGTTCTCGATGTAGTTGCAGGCCCCCGCCGGGAAATCACCGTCAAAGAGTGTGCGCATGCCGGCAGCTACAGGGTGGCATGCGTAATTGAAAATGACCGCCCTCGCTTTGCCGTTTGCCCGACGCGCGACGATAACGGGAACGGTGTCTTCCAGGTACGGCAGACCTGCCCTGTTGTAAGCGATACTCGCCGTGGTGACTTTGTAGTCGAGAGTCACTGCCGTCTGGGCGTTGTTGAGCGCTTTTTGGGCTGCATCCACGAGGTCGTCTTCGAGCTGTTGGCTGTACGTTTCCACCATGGACAAATCCGACAGGCCGTAGCACATGAACGGGTGGAGGGTATCAACCACCACCGGCCCGTTATGTGTGTGGGTGGATTGGATCAGGATGTCCCCGTTGCTCCAGTTTGCGAGCTGGAGGATTCTCGCCCGGGCGCTTTGATGGAGTGAGTGCGGCAGCGCCAGGATGTCCACGCTCATGATCAGGTTGGGCGAGCCGTTCTCCCAGAGGATTATTGCCCTGGCCCACAGGGATTCGTAAGGTGCACTGCTGGTAGCCTCGCGACCACCGTCGAGGGTCCCGTACCCCGCCATGTATGGGTTGACATCCAACGGTGGGGAAATGCTGACCTTGGCCGTAGAAACGGTAAACGCCATGAAAGATCACTCCTTGATTGTGCGGAATGGTGACCTTCGTTTGCCCCCAAACAAAGCCCGTTTCCCATTGCGCTGAACAGCCAATACGTGAGACCACCTTCATTAGATCACGCAATCCGGAATATGAGGCCTATCCAATGAAGCGAACATCATTTGTTTCATTTGCGATGCTTTGCTACGAAAAACAGAAAGGACCCGCTCGCTCCGTTGTGGAGTTTGCGGGCCCTTCGCCAGTCGACGTTTGTCGGCTGCCTGGCGCTACCTGGATGCGGGGGAGAGGATCTTCAGCCCTGTCCAGCCGGATCCGATGACGCTGGTTGGACCCCATGCACGGTTTTGCCCAACGGGGTAATAGCGGAGCTCCCCGCCAGTTGTTCGACCTATGATGCCGGTTGAACCCGCTCCAGCAAATCCTCGGATTGCTCCAAAGCTGTTAATGACATTCCACCCTGTACCGATGGTTGCCGGAGCTTCCGGGATGAAACTCCCGGTACCGGTCGACCGGTAAAGCATGAGGTCTCCCGAAGCGGTTTTAGCCAGGAGATCGGCGTTTGAGTCCTTGTCGAAATCCATCTGGACTATGTCCAGGCCTGACCAGCCGGTCCCGATCTGGGTGCGCGTTCCAAGTGCGCCGCCTGATGGATTGCCGATCTGGAACAACCGGCCTGCGGGGTCGTATCCCACAATGCTTGGCCGGGGATCGGACTTCTTCCACGTCCCGACGGTCAGCGTCCAGTCCTGCCAGCCTGTACCCAGACTGATGGGAGAGCCGAAGCCGGCCCCCTTGAAGCCCGGGTAGAGTGTCAGCCGGCCGTCACTCCACTGGGCAAGGATGTCCAATGCGCCGTCGCCATTCCAATCAGTAAGGAAGCCCGCCTTCAATCCTGTCCATTGTTTCCCGATCAGTTCGGGAGAGGTGAGTCCGCCGGAACCTGAGCCCGCATACCGGTAAAGATTGCCGTCCTGCCGGATGGCAAGGACATCGGGTTCATCCACGCCCAGTGTTGCCTCGACGTTGACCGGGGCACCACCAACGAGCAGGGCATCGTTCCAGCCGAGACCAGTGAGGAAGCGGTTACCCCACGAGCCGTTCACCGCAGGGTAATAGTAGAGATCGCCGTTGGCGGCACGTGCCTGCAGTCCTTGCGAGCCGGAGCCGTTGAAGCCCGCTGCGGAGCTGACTGAAGTCATGGCGGACCATCCGTTTCCGATGAGCCGTGCCGGCTCTGTAAGGAAGGACCCGAGCCCGTTGCTGCGGAACAACCGCATCGTTCCGTCGCCTGTTCTGGTGACGAGGTCCTGGCTGCCATCGCCGTCAAAGTCCAGGAGATTGAACTGGTGCCCACTGAATCCGGTACCTATCAGGACACCGCCGCCCAGAGCACCGCCCGAGGCGTTCTGGTATCGGTACAGGTTGCCGCTGCCGTCCTGGCCAATGACTCCAGGGAAGGCATCCTTCGAGTTCCACCATCCGGTGGCAAGCGACATTTCCTGCCAGCCGCTGCCCACTTGGATGGGCGTGCTGAAGCCGCCGCCGGAAGTGCCGCGGAAAACCTGGAGTGTTCCGTCGGCCCATTGGGCCAGGATGTCCTGGACTCCGTCCTGGTTCCAGTCAACGACGTGGACGGAGAGGGCGTTGCCCCAGCCGGAGCCGATGGTCACGGGCCCGGAGATACGTCCCTGGCCGTCGGCTGGAAAATTATCGAGTCGTCCCGAAGGCATCACCGCAAGCACATCCGCTCCGGAACGGATGGAGGGATTCGAAGGGGTCGGAACACCCCGGGCAAAGGTACGGAGCTCATCAAAGGTGCCGTTGAAGATGTTCGAGTCGCCTTCGAAGGGGCCCGTGCTGCTGTACTGCCACATTGAGTAGTCGTTCCAACTGGCCGGCAGCGAGCCCGGCGAATTGGTGGGATTGTTCCAATAGGAAGCAATCCACAACGGGTAGCTCCCAAAGGTGCTGTTGCCTACGCAGGTATTCCACCAGTCGGTCGTGCTGTAGATGACGGGGAATCGACCGGTCAAGGCCTTGACGGTGTTGCCGAAGTCGGCAGCCCACTGACCCAGTTGGGCCTTGGACATGTCGTAGCACGTGTTGCCGAAATAGAAGCCGTTGATGGTCCGGCCCGCGTAGGGGTTGTACTCAATGTCAAGCACCGGAGGAAGAGTGTAGCCGTCGGCCGACCAGCCACCTCCATTCGCTACGAAGTACCTGGCTTGGTCTGCTCCGGATGACCAGTTCGGGATGGCGAAGTGATACGCGCCGCGAACCATGCCAACATTCCGTGAACCGTTGTATTGCTGGGTGTAGTTCTCGTTGAGGTAGTAGTTTCCCTCGGAAGCCTTGACGTAGGCCCACCGGGAGCCTTGGCTCCATTGGCTTTGCCAGTCGACGTTGCCCTGGTGTGCGCTCACGTCCTGCCCTTGGATTCCAATGGTGGGCCGCCAGTGGCCTGTGTCTGCCGCCATCGGTACCGTGGCCTTGACCGCTGCTCCTACGGCCTTGCCTCGGGCCGGTGCCGCCGCCTCTTTGTCCTGTTTGTTCGTCACGACCCTCGGGGAGCGCTGGCCCATTTCCGCGCCGCCGGCCGGGATGGCGGCGCGCATGGCGGCCTTCATACTCTCGGCGTCGGGTGCGTCACCAGGCATGGACTTGGGTTTTGTGGCCTGCGCTTCGGCTTTGCCGGCCGGGTCAGGCGCAGGTTGGGACGCTACACCGGGTGTAAGTTCGACGCCGGTGATCGGCGCTTGCTGGTCAGGCAGCTTTCCTTGCCGTGGTGTGCTTTCAACCGGAGGTGAAGCCGGGCCGTTCCCAGCCGGCTGGGGGCCCTGAGATGATCCGCCGCCAGGAGCCTCAGAAGTGGGCGCCGGCTGCGGACCGGATGTCTGTGCCCATGCGGGCGCGCAAAGGAAACTGCCTGCCGTAAGGGCGACGGTGAGCGCCAGCCCTGCCCGCACCATGGGGATGCGTCCGACCGGGTCCAAAAATTTACGTTTCATCATCACATCCGGCCCTGTACCGCGGCTCAGCGGTGCATGGTGTGGCTTAGGGACAAGCTCCGGGGCGCCTGCGCGTGAGACCAAAGGCCAGCTCCTAACGGGCTTTACCCTAACATTCTGAAACAGGAGTGACTAGTGGGATTCACGATGCCCCCGGGACCAGTGAGCCCAAGTTATCCACATGCTGTCCGGACTGACTTGAGGCGGACCTTGGGCTCGCTTAGCGTAAGTCACTCGAGATGCGCCTCTCGTTTACGCAATCGTGACCATCGGGGGAGAGCTGTGGATGCTGTAAGGATCGTCGAGGGGGAGGTCAGGGAGCTCATCCGGCGTCGTGGTCTGGATCCACTGGAACAGGCTGGTGATGTCCGAAGCCTGGTGGACGCGGCAGTCAACGACTACGACGAACGGGCCCTCCTCGCTCCGCTTCCTCCCTTGGGTCACCTCGAGTCGGCGCGTCGTCTGATTTACGACGCTGTCGCGGGGTTCGGGCCATTGCAGCCGCTTCTGGACGATGAGTCGATCGAGGAGCTTTGGATCAATGCTCCCCACGAGGTCTACGTGGCCCGAAATGGTGAATCCGAGCTGACTACGATCAGCCTCAGTGAGCAGCAGGTCCGGGACCTGGTAGAGAGAATGCTTAAAACTTCCGGACGACGACTGGACTTGTCATCGCCCTTCGTGGACGCCGCACTTCCGGACGGTTCGAGGCTGCATGTGGCAATCCCGGACATCACCCGGAGGCACTGGGCCGTGAACATCAGGAAGTTCACCGCGCGCGCCAGCCGCCTGGAGCACCTGGTAGAGCTCGGCAGCCTGACACCACAAGCTGCGAGGTTCCTGGGCGCGGCAGTAGCGAGCGGCCTCAACATTCTTGTCTCCGGCGCCACGCAGGCGGGAAAGACCACCCTTCTCAATTGCCTGGGAGCGCACATAGGTTCACGCGAGCGGGTCATCACGGTGGAGGAAATCTTTGAACTCCAGCTTCCCTTACGGGATGTCATCGGACTTCAGTGCCGTCAACCGAATCTGGAGGGTGAGGGCGAAATCCCTTTGCGGCGGCTCGTCAAGGAAGCCCTTCGAATGCGGCCCGACAGGCTCATTGTGGGCGAAGTCCGCGAAGCCGAAAGCCTGGACATGCTCATCGCCCTCAACTCCGGGCTTCCCGGTATGTGCACTGTGCATGCCAATTCTGCCCACGACGCCGTAACCAAGATCTGCACATTGCCCCTTCTCGCCGGAGCCAACATTGCCAGTGCCTTTGTGGTCCCCACAGTGGCGTCGTGCATTGATCTGGTGGTGCATTGCGGCAGGCATCCGACAGGGCGAAGGCAGATAACGGAGGTCCTTGCTTTGGGGCGGAGGGTTGAAAACGGGATCATCGAATCCTCCACTGTCTTTGGGATGTCAGCAGGCCAACTGCAGCCGAGGCCCAACGCGATGCCCGCTGCGGAAAAGTTTGCCCGCGCGGGCTTCGACGTCTCCGCGCTGTTGGAGGTGAACTGATGCCGCCTCTACTGGGCATTCTGTGTGGCTTGGGGCTTTTCCTTATCTGGTGGTCCACCTGGGATCAACCCACAGCCAGGCCACGGAAAAAGAAACGACGCCGCCTGGACCAATTGCTTTTGTCAGCAGGGATTGAAAAGGTCACAGGATCAGCCTTGCTCCTCACCTGCGGGGGTTTTGGGTGTGCGGTCATGGCGGTCTTCTTCCTCATCACAAGGGCGCCGGTGGTCGCGCTATGCTTCGGGTTGTTCGGTTCCTGGGCCCCCTTGGCAATCGTGAGGCGGAGGGCGCGAAAGCGTCGTGCGGCGCTTCGCTTGTTGTGGCCGGATGTCGTGGACCACCTGCGCTCGGCTATTCGCGCAGGCCTTGCCCTGCCTGAAGCGCTCATTCAGCTTGGATCCAAAGGACCGGAGGAATTGCGGCCGCTTTTCGTGGATTTTGGTGCCGACTACCGCTCCGGTGGGCATTTTGAGACTGCGTTGGACAGGCTTAAGGACCGTCTCGCGGATCCGGTGGCCGATCGCATCATTGAAGCCCTTCGAATGACCCGCGAGGTTGGCGGATCCGACCTGGGCCGAATGCTGGGGACTTTGTCCGACTTCCTCAGGGACAACTCCCGCACCCGGAGTGAGCTGGAAGCCAGGCAATCATGGACTATCAACGCTGCGAGGTTGGCAGTCGCGGCCCCGTGGATCGTCCTGGTGTTGATGGCCAGCCGTCCGGAAGCGATGCCGGCCTACAACTCAACCGTGGGAGCAATGGTGCTTCTCGCTGGCTTGCTGGTTTCCGTGTGCTGCTATTCCTTGATGCTTCGAATTGGTGCGTTGCCTGATGATGAACGCGTTCTGCGATGAGTACGTCGACGGCTTGGGCCGCGGTCTTCGGCGCCGTCCTTGGAATTGGATGCTGGCTCGTCCTGACGCGTCTGCCGTTCCTGCGGGGAATGACTTTTACGGAGCGCATCAGCCCTCAGCTGAAATCCAGGAACCTCGAGTCACGCCTCCTGCTTGCGCAAGAGCCGGACCTCACACCTTTTGGACCATTGGAACGAATCCTTCGTCCCATCTTTCGGGACGCGGTGAAAAACATGTCGCGGTTGAACGTTGGCTCCGCCGTCGCGGCAAAGAAGCTGGCCCGCTCCGGGTCCTCCAAAACGATCCTTGACTACAGGGTCGAGCAGATCCTTTGGGCCAGCGGAGGTCTGGTCGTGGCGTTGCTCGTGGTCACAGCACGCGCGGCATCCGGGCAGTTCAATCCGGCGGTGTCCTGCGTCTTGGTCGTTGGGGCTGCCTTGGGAGGTTATGTGCTCCGCGATATGGTTCTGGGGCAGCAGATCAAGCGACGTGAGAGAAGGATGCTGTCCGAGTTTCCAAGCCTTGCTGAGCTGATGGCTCTGGCCGTAGCTGCGGGCGAAAGCGCAATGGGCGCGATGGACCGGGTGAGCCGTAGCTCCCAAGGGGAACTCTCCAACGAGTTCGCGCTGATTCTTGCGGATGCCCGGTCCGGCAAGCCTCTGGCGGAAGCACTTCAGTCCTTTTCCAGCCGAGCGGAGTTACCACCACTGGTCAGGTTCTTTGATGGCTTGGTGGTGGCTGTCGAACGCGGGACCCCACTGGCAGATGTGCTTCGGGCACAGGCCGCCGATGTCCGGGATGCCGCCAAGCGGGAGCTGATGGAATCCGCAGGCCGCAAGGAGATAGCCATGATGGTGCCCCTCGTCTTCGGTGTGCTGCCACTAACGGTCGTGTTTGCCGCTTTTCCAGCCATCGCAGCCCTGCAGATGAGCCTCTAGTTCCTTGCATCTCCTCCTGCAGGAATGCGGCCCGGAACAAGCGGGAGCAGCAGCGCGCCACAGTCACAGGAAAGCAACACAGCAATACAGCAACAACACAGCATCACTGTCACACAGCACCACAGCGACAACGCCGTATCACCGTTATTGGGGAGAATCATGAAAACATTTGCCAGCAGGTCGCCCATTGCACCAGTCCGTATCGTGTCGGGGTGGGCTTTGCTCACTGACTTCGTTTTACGGGCGGCACCGCAGCCAGAGGAGCAAGAACGAGGAGACGTGCCCGGATGGGTCATGATCACACTCATGTCAGCGGTCTTGGTCGCTGGACTTCTTGCCCTCGCCACACCTGCCTTGAATGACTTGTTCACTCAGGCCATGTCGAAGGTGGGCAAATAGGCCGCGTGGAGGGGCAGGCCCTGTTCTCCACTGTCCTTCGCCCTTCAGACTCGACCCGAGCCACCGGAGAACAAGGAACGGCTGTGGTGGACTTCGTATTGGTTGGAGCGCTGTTGACCCTGCTCTGCATGTCGGTCATTCAACTGATGCTGGTGTTGCATGTACGAAACACGCTCGTTGACGCTGCAGCTTCGGGAGCGAGGTACGGCGCGCTGGCCGACCGGACGTCATCGGAGGCAAAAGCCCGGACGGCGGAGCTGATTACCGCGGCCTTGAACGAGGGTTTCGCACAAAGCATCACCACGAGCGAAGAGGTAATGGATGGCATCCGCACGCTGGAGGTGACGGTGAAGGCGCCGATGCCGGTCCTCGGGTTGGTTGGACCTGAAGGCCTGATGGAGGTGCACGGCCATGCCGCCCTTCCTGGTTGAAGCGGCACATTCATTTGGCAAAGCGCTCCGGCTAAGGATGTGCTACGTCCTGTGCTTATCCGAACTGTCGGTCGAAGGGCGCGACCGGAACATCGAAGGACAAAGGGGGAGCGCCGTCGTGGAATTTACCTTTCTCGCAGTCCTGTTGATGGTGCCACTGATTTACTTCGTGGTGACCATTGGGCAAATCCAGGGCGCATCGTTTGGAGTGGTCGGAGCGGCCGACCAGGCCGCGAAAGTTTTCGTCCTTCAGCACGACCCGGCAAGCGCGAGGAAAGCGGCGGAGCAGTCCGTAATTGTGGCGCTGGCCGACTACGGGCAAACGCCGGATCAGGCCACGGTGGAGATTTCGTGTGATCGGGAAAATTGTCTGACAGCAGGGGCAAGTGTCACCGTTACTGTCCACGTCGATGTTCTGCTTCCCATGGTCCCGTTCGGTGACACCCTGAAGCTCAGTGCCAGTAAGGTATCCGCCTCGGCCACGCAGATAGTTGGTCGCTACCAATGACCCGGAAACAAAACGTAAGAAGTCCTCGACCCCTCACAGCGTCCAGGCCTCCCGGGGGACGCAGATACGGCGGCCCGCATCGCTTTGGCATTCTGCCTCGCAATGGCGTCCTCCACCGCGATGACGGGCAAATTACAGTGCTGATTCTCGGATATGTGGTGCTGGCACTGCTCCTGGCCACAGTGGTGATGGCCGCTTCCTCGGTGTACCTGGAACACAAGAAGCTCTTGTCCTTGGCTGACGGAGCCGCGCTCGCAGCCGCAGACTCGTACCTGGTGGGTGACCTGGAGGGCGGGAGCCTACCTGCTGTGTCTCTGATGGATGACCGGGTGCTGGCGGCTGCAGGCTCATATCTTGGGAAAAGCAACGCCTTCGCAGGCCACGAGCGATTGGAAGTGGGGGAGGGAACCGGAAGTGAGCCTGGCGGGACGGCAGTGGTGGTTCTCAGGTCCGTCGCCCACCCGCCGGTGATCAGCTTCCTGGTGCCGGATGGAATCGTCGTCGAGGTCAGGGCGACGGCGCGGTCGAGGCTCACGCAGTAATGAATCTACGGACAAAAGCCGGACAGCCAAGGGAGCCTGATGGATAGCGTACGCTGGGATAACCATGGCTGACATAGATTTTCCCGCAGAAATCCGCGCACTTCGAGCAACTTACGGCTCCATCGAAAACGTCACTGACGTTGACGCTCTCAAGGCTGAAATCGCCGAATTGAGCGAGCAGGCCGGGGCCCCGGACCTCTGGGATGACCCCGCATCGGCCCAGGTGGTGACATCCCGTTTGTCACACCGCCAATCGGAAGTCGAACGACTCGAAAAGCTCGCAGCCCGGATTGACGACCTCGAGGTCCTGGTCGAACTTGGGCAGGATGAAGGCGACGAAGCCTCAATGGCCGAGGCCGCCAAAGAGCTGGTGTCCATCCGCAAAGCCCTCGCGGAGCTTGAGGTAGTCACCTTGCTCTCCGGCGAGTACGACGAACGCGAAGCCGTGGTGACCATCAGGGCCGGAGCGGGTGGAGTCGATGCAGCCGACTTTGCCGAGATGCTGATGAGAATGTACTTGCGGTGGGCTGAACGCCATGGTTATCCCACCACGGTGATGGACACGTCCTACGCTGAAGAAGCCGGCCTGAAGTCCGCCACGTTCGAGGTCAAGGCCCCCTACGCCTTCGGCACCCTGAGTGTGGAAGCCGGCACTCACCGGCTGGTGCGCATCAGTCCGTTCGACAACCAGGGCCGCCGGCAGACATCCTTTGCAGCCGTTGAGGTCATCCCGTTGATCGAGCAGACGGATTCAATCGAAATACCCGACAACGAGATCCGGGTTGACGTCTTCCGTTCCTCCGGCCCGGGCGGGCAGTCCGTTAACACCACTGACTCCGCAGTACGCCTGACCCACATTCCCACGGGCATTGTGGTCTCCATGCAGAACGAAAAGTCCCAGCTCCAGAACCGGGCAGCCGCCATGCGCGTGCTGCAGTCCCGTTTGCTCCTGGTTAAGAAGGAACAGCAGGACGCAGAGAAGAAGGCACTGGCAGGGGACGTCAAAGCCTCATGGGGCGACCAGATGCGCTCCTACGTGCTGAACCCCTACCAGATGGTCAAGGATCTGCGGACCGAACACGAAGTGGGCAACACTTCGGCCGTGCTGGATGGCGACATTGATGACTTCATCGACGCCGGCATCCGTTGGCGCACCGGTAACCGCAACGCAGCGGCCAACCAGTAAGACGCAGCAGCCAGCCAATAAGCAGGAGGCTGGCAGAGGGCTCCCAGACTCGGCCCTTATTACGCGACACGCCCCCGAAAGCCCCGTAATGCTGGCCTACCCGTGCGTATAGTCGAGTGGCCGGTGCTCTCACTTCCCCCATCGAAAGCCCGCGCTCCGGCTGTTGGACTGGGCGACTCATGTCATGTCCGGCGGGGTACTAAGGGCCATGATCAGATTTGAGAATGTCACCAAGGTCTACGAGCAGAATGCCCGACCGGCGCTCGATTCTGTCAGCCTTGAGATCAACCGAGGCGAATTTACGTTCCTTGTGGGCGCCTCTGGTTCGGGCAAATCCACTTTCCTGCGGTTGATCCTCAAGGAAGACAAGGCCTCAGCCGGATCCGTGTACGTTGCCGGCCAGAATGTCGCCAACATTTCGAGTTGGCGTGTGCCCAAGCTGCGCCGTGGGATTGGCGTGGTGTTCCAGGATTTCCGCCTGCTGCCGCAAAAGAACGTTTTCGCCAACGTTGCCTTCGCCATGCAGGTCATCGGGAAGAGCCGCTCCATTATTCGCGAAACGGTCCCCGAGGTCTTGAAGACCGTGGGCCTTGAAGGCAAGGAACGGCGCATGCCGCACGAGCTTTCCGGTGGCGAGCAGCAGCGCGTGGCGATCGCGCGCGCCGTCGTCAACCGTCCGGGAATCCTCCTTGCCGACGAACCGACCGGAAACCTGGACCCTATTACCTCGATGGGAATCATGGGCGTCCTGGACAAGATCAACCAGAACGGCACCACTGTGGTCATGGCCACCCACGATGACGACATTGTCAACGAAATGCGCCGCCGCGTTGTGGAGCTCAAAAACGGAAAGGTCATTCGCGACGAAGCGAAGGCCCTGTACACGTCAATGATTCCGGTAGTCGGCGAATCGCGCCGGCTGCGGGACGCCAGCGGCGAAGAACTCGACCGCGCGCAGGGGGCACAGCTGTGAGGCTCCTTTTCATCCTCGGGGAAATCGGCAGTGGTCTGCGCCGAAACCTGTCCATGGTTATTTCCGTTGTGCTCGTGACCTTTGTTTCGCTGACCTTTGTTGGTGCGGCGGGAATGCTGCAGATGCAGATCAACCAGATGAAGGGCTACTGGTACGACAAAGTCCAGGTGGCGGTCTTCCTCTGCAACGACGGTTCGACGGCGGTCGGCTGCGCGTCGGGACCGGCGACGAAGGAGCAGCAGGAAAACCTCCAGGCCATGTTGGAGTCTCCTGCGGTGAAGCAGTACATCAACGATTTCCAGTTCGAATCCCAGGCCGAGGCGTACAAGCACTTCAAGGAACAGTTCTCGAACTCTCCGATCGTTGATTCGGTATCAGAGGACCAGTTGCCGGCCTCATTCCGTATCAACATGAAGAACCCGGAAAAGTACCAGATCATCAGCGAGACGTTCTCCTCCCAGCCAGGGGTTGAAACAGTCAGCGACCAGAGACAGGTCCTGGAACGGATCTTCTCGTGGATGAACGGAGCCTCGGTAGCGGCTGTCGGCGTGGCCGCGGTGATGATTTTCTGCGCGGTCCTCCTGATAACCACCACCATTCGGCTATCGGCCTTCAGCCGACGGCGGGAGACGGGCATCATGCGGCTGGTAGGTGCTTCAAAGACGGTGATTCAGCTGCCGTTCATCCTTGAAGGTGTCATAGCCGCCGTCGTTGGAGCGGTTTTGGCCTCTGTTACCCTGTGGCTGATGGCGCACTTCTGGCTCAACGGCGACCTGTCACGGCAATTCCTGAATACTCCGTTTATCTCCTCCACCCAAGTCCTGGTGATCGCCCCTGTGCTCATCGCCCTGGGCGCGGGCCTGGCGGGGATCTCGTCGCTGTTGACTCTCCGGCGATACCTGAAGGTTTAGCCATGAAGGCCATGCCCCTCGGACTTACCACTGCTGCAAGCGAAAAGGATTCCTGATGACCACGTTGGACCCGAACTCCCTGCGTCGGCGCTTTGCGTCGGGCCAGGCTCGGATGCTGGGTGCCGTCCTCGCCGTCGGGCTGGCTGTCAGTCTCCTGTCGGGAGCGCCTGCAGCGCATGCGGACAACCTCGAAGACCAGCAGGCCGCACTGGAAGCAGAGGCCGCACGGGTCCAGGCATCCTTGGAGTTCGTCGACTCGAATATTGCGAAAGCCGCCGGCGATCTTGTGATCTACCAGGGCCGCCTTCCCGGCGCCCAGCAGGCTTTGCTTGAAGCGCAGGGCCGCGTCGCGAGTGCCGTCAAGGAAGTGGAGGCTTTGGCCGCCAGGGTGGAACTCGCCCAGCAGAACAAGGCCAAGATTACCGAGCAGCTGGAAAACGACAAGCAGAAGATCACCGATACCAAGAAGCTGATCGGGCAGATCGCGTCGCAGGCCTACAAGTCCGGCGGCGTGCCCACGAATGTCGCCCTTTTGTTCGGTTCCAGCGAGTCCGGCAACCTGACCGAGTCCATGGATCTCGCTGACCAGGCCATGCGAAGCCAGAACGCGGCCATGACCAAACTGACCCAGCAGAACGCCACCAACGTGAATTCACAAGCGCGACTGGTGGCGGTCGAGGAAGAAATCCAGGATCTTAAGGCCAAGGCAGACGCGGCACTTGAGCGGGAGAAATCAGCACGGGACGAGGCAGCCAGCAAGAAGGCTGAAGTGGACAAGCTGATCGAGGACACCACGCGCCTCAACGGACAGTTGCAAGCGGCCAAGCCGGGGATTGAAGCGAACCTCGCGCGGGTCAAGGCGGAACAGGACACTGTTGCTGCCGAGATCGTCGAGCGTGACCGCAAACTGCGGGAAGCCTGGGAAGCGGAGCAGCGCCGGCTCGCCGCCGAAGCAGAAGCCGCGGCCGCTGCGGCAGCCGCTGCCGCAGGACGCCCGGCACCTCCTGAAGCTCCTTATGTTCCGCCGGCTGCCGGTTCGCCGTCGGCGTTCGGCCTGCGCCATCCCTTCGCCAGCTATGTTCCGATCACCTCGGGCTTCGGATGGCGCGCGACGCCGCCCGGCACCATCGACTTCTACGGCACCGGCGGTTACATGCACACCGGCATCGACTTCGGCGCCCCGTGCGGGACTCCCGTTTACGCCGCAGCCGCAGGTGAGGTCTTCAACTCAGGCTGGAACTCTGCCGACGGCGGTGGATGGCGCGTCAAGCTGTCCCACGGTGTGGTGCAAGGCAACTCGCTGACCACGATTTACTACCACAACAGCAGCATCGTGGTGGCGAACGGGCAGAGGGTCGCGCAGGGCCAGCTCATTGCTTACTCGGGCAGCACGGGTAACTCCACAGGCTGCCACGCGCACTTCGAAACTTGGCTGAACGGTACAGCGGTGGATCCCATGACCCTTCTCTAGGGTCCGGGAAACGGCCCGCTCTGGCGTACACTGGTTCAAATCCGCAACTAACAAGGAGTTCTACCGTGCCCAAGGAAAGTGGCCGTAAGGTAGTGGCCACCAATCGGAAGGCCCGGCACAACTACCTCATCCTGGATACCTACGAGGCCGGCATCGCGCTGATGGGGACAGAAGTGAAGTCCCTCCGCGAAGGCCACGCTTCAATGGTTGACGGGTTCTGCACCTTCTACAACGACGAGTTGTGGATGGAAGGTATCCATATCCCCGAGTACCACCAGGGGAGCTGGACCAACCATGCCGCGCGCCGGCGTCGTAAGCTCCTGTTGCACCGCGATGAACTGGACAAGATCTCGCAGAAGATCCGCGAGTCCGGCTTCACGGTAGTTCCGCTGCAGTTGTATTTCCTGGACGGACGGGCAAAGGTGGAGATCGCCATCGCCCGCGGTAAAAAGGACTACGACAAGAGGCAGACCCTCCGTGAGCAGCAGGACAAGCGTGAATCGCTCCGTGAGCTGCGTGAACGCAACCGCCGGTAGGCACGTGGGTGTACCAGGGGGAATTACTTGCCTGCTGGATGCGTTATGATGAGTAGTCCGACAGGAGATTAACCCTTCTGTCGGGTTTGGTAACAAAATACGGGGATGATCGGTTTCGACGATGTTAGTCGCGACAGGTGAAGCGGGCCGAGGATGCAGAATTATCTCGTAAACGCTGTCTGCAAACCAATAAGTGCCGAATCTAAGCGCACTGACTTCGCTCTCGCTGCCTAAGCAGTAAGACAGTCCGTCAGCCCGGGGTTGCTATCGCCCCGGTTCCTGGCGTCATTTAGATAGCCACTGCTGTTTGCCTTCGTCATTGAGGTAAACGGGACTCTTAGATGACTGGGCCCGGATCAGCTACCTGTTTGCAGGATGGCTGGGGCCGAGAAAATCCGACGCAAACTGCGCCCGGAGAAGCCCTGACAACACGACATCGGACGGGGGTTCAATTCCCCCCATCTCCACTATAGTTAGCCCCGRAATCCCCGCGATTCCGGGGTTTTCTTTTTGCCTGTTGGCCAGAACCCCAATTTTGTTGGCGAGAATCAGGACGGATGGGGGATCGTGTTGGCAGAGCGCGAAGACAGAACAGAACAGCCCGAACGTTCGGGGGAGAGCGGCGAGGACCCTGTGGCCAGCGTCATCGCGTTCCTTGAAGCCCGACTCGTTGAGGATGAAAAGCTGGCGGTAGCCGCTTCCGTGAGTCGTGACGGTCGGGCATTCGAAGATGAATGGGAGTACTCCGCGCACGTCGTTGGGGGTGACAGCTACGCGACTCCAGCGCACCATCGACTGATGAATGCATGGTGGCCCGGGAGAGTGCTTGCCGAGTGCGCGGCGAAAAAGGCGATCCTGGATCTCTATGCAGTCCACCGCGAGATTCGTGACTCGCGACGTTCACCTCGCGCCCGTGCCGCGGAAGATGCGAATGCGACGCAGGGTCGACTCACCCAAGAGGCTCGGACGCGTGTTGTGGAAGATACTCTTCGTGCTCTCGCTGCCGTCTACGCAGACCACCCCGACTACCAGCAGGAGTGGGTCCGTGGCTAGCATCCGAACGCGTACACGCCCTGACGGCACGATCACGTCCTACACCGTCAACTGGCGCGAACCCGGCGGGAAGCTCGACACACGAACGTAATCAGTCAAGGAGTACGGACAGACGGAAGCGCGGGACAAAGCAAACGAGCTCAAAGCCTTTTTGACGCGAACGGCAACACCTTTGACATCGCAGCCAAAGCCAAGACGCGCAAGGACTCCACTGCGCCGACGGGTTCGGAAGTCGTTGTCCGGCACCTTGACCTGCTCCGGAAACCTCAGCCCGGCACCATAGCAAAGTACCGTCGCATGGCCGCCGGCCACATCGACCCAAGCGACCTCGGCAAGACGCCCGTGGACAAAGTAACCAACGCTGCCGTCATTGACTGGTTGGACGGGCTCACAGTCCTTTCGCGCGCAAACCAACCAACAGGCCAGCCGCTCGGGCGCAAGACCAAGCAGAACATCCACGCGTTGCTGTCGGCTGCGTTCGTGACGGCCATGGACCTCGAACTGATGCAACGGAACCCGGCCAAGGGTGTGGCCGAGGCTGACCTGAACGAAGCCCGAGAAGCCGTCTCCCTGTCGCCGGACGATCTGGCGCTACTGGCCGAGAGGATCCAACCGCACTACTCGCTCTTCATCCGCTTCATTAGCGGCACCGGTCTCCGCTATTCCGAAGCTACAGCACTCCGGAAACGTGACATAGCCTTCCGCGAAGGACGCGCCGCCGTCCGAGTCGAACGCGCATGGAAGGCCACGGACAGTGGTGAAGAGATCGGACCGCCTAAGACAAAGAAGGCGAAGCGGACGGTCACTTGCAACGTCACGCTCTCGGCAGACCTTGCCGAGCACGTGAAACCTCTCGGGTTAGATGAGTTCGTGTTCYGGCAACCTGACGGCGAGTACGTCCGAAACTCTCGGTTCCACAAGTCCGTCTGGCAGCCGCTCATGGCCGAACTTCTCGATGACGGCAGCCTTGACAGGAAGCCTTGGATTCACGAAATCCGGCACGCGCACACAACTCACCTGCTGGACGCCAACGTGCCAGTGCACGTCGTGCAAGCCCGGCTAGGGCACGAAGACCCGCAGACCACACTCCGCGTATACGCGAGGCTGTCCAAAGCGTCAGATGCCGCGGCGGCTGACGCGCTAGGGTAAGCCCAGGTGTCGCTGAGGGTTGAACGTGGCAGCGATCTGAAGGACCATGGTCTCTACCGACTGCTGTCCAGGCTCGTCGTCGACATATCCATCGCCCATCTGGCAGAAGTAAGCCCCGTTTTCTGGGTCGACCAAGCCCCGGTAGGAGCCTCTGCCGGACCCCTCAAAGATCCACCAAGCGGGTCCACCTGCGCCGTCGGGAACTGCCCTCCATGCTGCCGAGCTTGAATCGCCCAAAGTCAGCGTTATCTCATTGGCTGCCATAGCTGTCGCCGTCCTTCTTTGTGGGTGGCACTTCTTCACGCGCCGCCACTAGCACAATGATCCGCCTGACCAGTGCATTGACCGTGATATCTGGCGCCCCGGGCGTGTCGTGCGCAAGGGGTGTTCTGCAGACGGCGATCCGCGTCTGCGCGGAATCTAAAGGAATCCACCTCAGCGCCGGCGCGGCGGACTTTGGTATGAGGTCGGAGAAGGAAGAAAGCCCCGGACCTGTTCAGATCAGGTCCGGGGCCTTCTTCATACGTTACGGAATTTGCTGCTGCCACTCGTTCCATTCGAGAGAAAAGGATGAGTCTCCGGCAAGCAGGCGGTCCGCAACCGCTTCCGAGTAGACCTCTCTAAGGCGCCAGTATCGACTGTTGCCTGTACCTCCACCCCATAGGCCTGCCAATCTAAAGTATTCGGCCATTGGGCGAAAAGAAGGGTTCTCCCAAGCAAGGACTTGGAAAATTATGGCGACCGCTACACCTATCGGGTTTCGTTGGATCTGAGGATGGTCCGTCGTTCTACCAAAGTAAGTAGTGGCCGGGCCGCCTTCCTCATCAAGCCCGAAGTTGCGTTTATAGTCCGTCCATCGGTCGCCCATGGTGGTCCTCCCCATCAGGGGCACTTTCACCAACAGCCATGCACCCAAGTCTGCGACACACACTAAATCCAGCAAATCACGCGGTTGAGCAGCTGCGGCGGCATCCTGCTCTAGGGCACCTTTAACGTGTCGCAAAGGAGTGGAAGCAGGAGATTTCCACGCATGGCTGTGGGCGAGAACGCCGTACATCGGCGATCCGGTCAATTCTCTGTGTGGGGTTCCTTCGCGAGGCGAACTCAGCTTCCGGAGAGCCGCAGCAGTTTTCGCCGCAGTCGATAGGTGAGATCTCTTCAGCGTCGTTTTGCACTCGAAAACAGCGGCAACGCCGCTTACCAAGTACATCTTCTTGTGAATCAGCCGTGGCGGGTACGACGGCTTCAGGACTATGAGATCTACCTGTGGGCTGGCTCGACCATCAGCGCCCAAGATCCTGCCCTTGGTCACAACCGTATAGGAATCGGGCAACCAGGACCTCAGCAGTTGGGCCCAGTTCTCTTCGCCTTCATCGCCGGCTGTTCCAGGATCTTCTGTGGCTCTGGCGAAAATCCGTGCATACTCGGATGCCATCTCGTTCAGATCTTGGTTTAGAAAGACTTCCAGATCGTGCCCGGGCATAGGATCATGCCGTTCTATGAAGCCGTCGTCTGGTTCTGCATTTTTTGCGGTTGCCATCTCCGGATATTACCTGCAGGACCAGATAGCTGGGCGCCAGAAATCGATCCTCCTGCCTTGTGCCATATGGGGTAGATCATGCGTCTATGGGGTTTTCTAGTCCAAGGACGGTTTACGATCATGTCTATGCCCACAGGTAAACAGCCGGAAGCAGGCCCGTTCGCGCGCGCCGTCTCGGCCGAGTTCCGGGCGGTCATGGCGCATAAGCAGGTGAGCGGCCCACAACTGGCGAAAGCCAGCAAGATCTCCCAGAGCTACCTGTCCAGGCGACTTCGGAATGAAGTTGCTTTCACAGCGAATGACATTGAGGCGATCTGCAAGGCGTTGAAGGTCAGCCTGTTCGGCGTCCTGCAGGCGGCCGTGAAGTCGATGGCCAGCAACCAGATGAGACGACCTGAGCAGTAACAGCCAGACGAAAAATGAGCCCCACCCTCGGCAATGAGGATGGGGCTTTTTTTGCGCCAACTTTTGTTGGCTGCGCCAACATGGGACTGAACGGGTGAGATTCAGGATACGCAAGAACCGCGAGATTCTGCGGCAGTCGGATCGAACTGATGTGCCGAAATATAGCCGTACGGGTTTTCAATTCCCCCCCATCTCCACCTCTGGGAAAGCCCCTGGACCCTCGCGGTCCGGGGGCTTTCCTGTGCCCCGAACCGGATGCGTTCACCTAAGGCGTACTGCGGCAAGGACTACCTGCATTCCGATGATCGTTGAAGTGGATAGGCGCATCGCCCGGCAGGCGGCGGAAGGCGCCGGAGGCAGCGGGAGGCACAAAATGAGCATGGAGCCGGAATTCGATCAGGATCCGGATGAGCAGCAAGCCTTGGACGCCTACTCACAAGTGGTTATCCGGGTGGCCGAGTCCGTGACACCCCATGTCGCCGCCATCGAAATGATGAGCACAGGCCGCAGGGGCCAGGTCCGGGTCGGCAGCGGGTCCGCAGTGGTCTTCACCGCTGATGGATACATGCTGACCAACGCCCACGTGGTGGCCGGCCTCCAGTCCGGCAGGGCCGTCTTTGCCGATGGCAAGCATACTGACGTGGAGCTGGTGGGCGCAGATCCGTTGTCTGACCTGGCCGTAGTCCGCGGCTTGAAATCCACACCGCCGCCGGCCCTGCTGGGCGACGCCGATTCCCTGCGGGTAGGTCAACTGGTGGTCGCCGTGGGCAATCCCCTGGGGTTGTCCGGCTCTGTCACCGCCGGCGTGGTGAGCGGCCTGGGAAGATCCATCCCTGTCCGTGCAGGCGAGCACAGGAGGGTCATCGAGGACGTCATCCAAACCGATGCAGCGCTGAACCCGGGAAACTCCGGAGGTGCACTGGCGGATACCAAGGGACGCATCGTGGGAATCAACACTGCCGTGGCAGGTCTGGGGCTGGGCCTGGCGGTGCCCATCAATACGACAACGCAACGCATCATCGCTTCCCTGCTGAGGGATGGCCGCGTGCGCCGTGCCTATCTGGGCCTGGTGAGCACCCCAATTCCGCTGGATGCAAGCGCAGTGGTGAGGACCGGCCAGAAGGAAGGCCTGAGGGTGGTGGAGGTCATTTCCAATTCGCCCGCCGAGAAGTCCGGTTTACTGGCGGGGGACCTCGTGCTCCGGGCGCAGGGCAGGGCCGTGTCCAGCGCGGAAAGCCTGCAGAAACTGCTGTTCGAGGGTGCTATCGGGCAAGCTTTTCCGCTGACAGTACTACGGGACGGCAAAACTGTTCAGCTCACGGCCTATCCATCGGAAATGGGCCAGCAGTGAAGGTTGCCTAGGCTTTGTTCTCCGGAACATCCACGACGCCGACAAAGCGGCTGCCGACGCCTTCGTACTCGCTCCGGACCTCGCCCAGGAAGAGCTTGGGGAGTTCACTGTTCCGGTGGGTTCCGCAGAAGACGAAGGAAAAGTCCGGCCACCATTTCTTGGGTCGGACTGCCTCGGAATAGCCGCAGACGGCGCAGGTGAGGTGGACCCAGACAGGTCGCTTTCCTGTTCTGTTGGCCCGGGACTGTGCCAGCCAGGCCGGCGGATTGTCCTGAAGGTCGCGGAGCTCGGCTTCGGAGAGTCGGGACGGAATGCCGTGGCGCTGAGCCATTTCCATCGAAATATCAAGGGCCAAAGCGGCATCACGTCTGCTGATCACCATTCAACGATACGGGACTTACGCGGCGTAGGCTGTGCACATGACTGACGCTCCTGTCCTGTTGCCGAGTACACCCCTCCAAAAACGGGTCCTTGTGGTGGCAATCGTGGCGTCGTTCGTTGCCATCCTGGACGGCTTTGTGGTGAATCTCGCACTGCCCGCCATCGGCCGGGAGCTGGGTGGCGGCCTGGTGATACAGCAATGGGTGGTGGACGCGTACCTGCTCACGCTGGGGGCTTTGATTCTGGTGGCGGGGTCTTTGTCAGACCATTTCGGGCGGGCACGGATCCTTGAATGGGGCCTGGCAGGCTTCGCCGTCACGTCGATGCTCTGCGGCTTGGCGTGGAGCGGTGAAGTCCTGGTGGTCTCACGGGCCCTCCAAGGGATCGCAGGTGCGCTCCTGGTGCCAAGTTCGCTGGCCATGATCATCACGTCGTTCTCCGGGCCGGCGCAATCGAAGGCCATCGGCCAGTGGTCAGGATGGACCAGCGCGGCGGCCATTGTTGGTCCGCTGATCGGTGGCGCCGCCGTCGATCTTCTGTCCTGGCGGGTCATCTTCTTCATCAATGTGGTTCCGGCCTTGGCCATCTGGCCCATGCTCGCCGGTCTTCGCGCCTCCGACGCCGCCAGGGACAAGACGAAGCGGATCGACTATCTTGGGGCGTTCCTGGCCATGGTTGCTTTGGGCGGTCCGGTCTTCGCGTTCATCGAGCAGGGACGCATGGGATGGGGGAGTCCGCAGGTGTGGGTGCCTCTGATTCTCGGTGTGCTGGCCATGGTCCTGTTCTTGTTCCACGAGGGCAGGACGCCCGAGCCCATGCTGCCGCTCGGACTGTTCAGGATCCGCAATTTTGCCTGGGGCAACGTCGGCACCTTGGCCATCTATGCCGGAATATCCCTCGGTTTCTTCGTGTTGGGAATCTACTTGCAGCAGGTCGGAGGGCTGGGTGCCACCGTGGCCGGCATGGCTTTGCTCCCGGGCACCGTCATCCTGATGCTGGGAGCCTCATACTTTGGTGGCCTGGCCGGCAAATACGGTCCTCGATGGTTCATGACGATCGGTCCGTTGCTGTGCGGTGTGGGCTTCCTGATGTCCCTGTCCGTGCAGGAGCCCCTCAATTACTGGACGCAGGTGCTGCCCGGCCAGATTGTCTTCGGCCTGGGGTTGGCGACGCTCGTAGCGCCTCTGACGGCCGCGATCCTCGGCGCTGTTCCGCCGACGGAAGCCGGAATCGGCTCTGCCGTCAACAACGCGGTTGCCCGTATCGCAGGCCTGATTTCGATCGCTTTCGCGGGCGTGATCGTGGGACCGGTTTTCACCAGGCAAGGGCTGTACAACGCCTTGGTGGTGACCGCCCTGCTGTTCCTGGCCGGCGCGCTGGCGTCCGCCGTCGGGATCCGTAACCCGCCACGCGAGGCGGCGGCTGCCGCTGAACGGGAACCGGATGCTGCGTCCGACGACGGCGGTCCGGCCGGGCAGCCCGGCTGACCATCCGTGCGGCAAGGGTCAGCTGGCCGGGAGCACGCAGCCTTGGTGGGTGCCGGCACTCTTCACCCACAGCGCGGAGGCGACTTCATCTGCCAGGTCAAACTCCCGACCGGAAGCGCCGCTGCCTATCCGGACCACCAATGCCCCGCCGAAAGGCTTGCGCCCCATGACTTCAACGGGTGCGTCGAGCGCGATGTCCTCTGCGGCAAGGTACCGGAGGAGTTCGGGGTTTTCGTCGCTGATGCGGGTTATGCGGCCCGAGTGGCCCTGGTCGAGTTCGATCATGCGGTACGCATGCGGCAAGTCAACGGCACCGTCCGCTGACGGGATCGGATCGCCGTGGGGGTCCCGCACGGGATGGCCGAGCTTGGCTGACATGCGTTCGATGAAGGTGTCGGACACCGCATGCTCCAGCATCTCGGCCTCGTCGTGGACCTCGTCCCAGCTATAGCCGAGTTCCTCCACCAGGTACGTCTCAATGAGGCGGTGCCTGCGAACCATCGAAAGAGCGAGGCGCATGCCTTCGGAGGTCAAACGGATGGCGCTGTAGGGCTGATGGTCAACGAGGCCTTGGTCCTTGAGCTTTCGCACCATTTCCGACACCGAGGAATTGGCGACCCCGAGCCGCAGGGCAAGCTGTGAGGACGTGATCGGCTTGTCCTGCCACTCCGTATAGGAGTAGATGACCTTGACGTAGTCCTCGATCGAGGAGGAGGGCGTACTGGTCTTCACCCCCCTAGCCTACCGTGGTGTGGCATCGTGGACTTTGTATGCACGCCAGGTCTGCGTCAGGTAGGGCAGCGGCACCGTGTCTCCCGGCGCGTGGCCAAGGTGTTCGTAGAGGTACCACTGGAGGTTGCCCATGACTTTGGCCCGGGTCGCTTCGTTGGCGCGCAGGTAGTAACTGCGCGACTTGGTCAACTCCATGATGTCCTCGGGCGAGAGCGGGTCCTCCCACCTGGTGAGGTGGCGTTCCAGTCCGTGAAACTCCGGGCCGATTACCGGCCGGAATCCCGGCTTGTGGACGTCGCCTGCATGCATGATGCGCGAGAGCCTGTGGACCCAGGGAATTGAGGTGTCCAACTGGTTCCAGATCAGCCCCAGAACCCCTGCGGGGCGCAGGATACGGGCGATCTCCGTGCTCGCGGCAAGGGGCTCGCACCAGTGCCAGGCCTGGGCAACGCTGACGACGTCGAATGCTGAGTCCGCCAGTCCGGTTGCCTCGGCCGTCCCCTCCGTCGCGTGAACATCGGGGTAGGCCTTTCGCAGTTGCGCCAACATATCGGTGGAAGGGTCGACGGCGGCCACCTCAAGTCCGCGTCCGGCCAGGAGTGCCGTGAACTTGCCCGTTCCTGCGCCGAGGTCCGCAGCTGTCGATGCCCCTTCAGATAGGAGCCAATCAACGGAGTCCACAGGATAGCCCGGCCGCACGCGATCGTAGTGCTCTCCGCCATCCTGGAAGCTTTGGCCAAGTTCATGGCGCCGGGAGGCATGGAGTTTGGGTCCGCGGGGACCGGCGGGACCGGGAGTGACTGGAGCGCCGTTCGCTGAGCGCAGGGACACGCAAACTCCTTCACAGGGCCGTTAGAGGTACCCTACGAATTTACCCTCTAGTCGACCGTGCAGGGAGCGGCACCGGCTGTGCCCGGGGTGTTGGGCGCCCACTCGGGGTAGCTGCGGTGGTCGTTGGCCGGTACCCAACGGCCCTCGTCCACCACATAGTCCCAGCCCAGGCCGTTGCGCTTGAGTTCCTCGATGCCTGCCAGCAGCCTGGTGGCGTCCTCCAACCGGGAGCCGACGCCGAAGCTTGCGCGCAGGGAACCCGAAGGCAGTCCCAGCCGCTTGAGCAACGGGTGCGCGCAGAAACGTCCGTCGCGGAGGCCCACTCCGTGTTCGGCCGCCAGATATGCGGCGACCAGTCCGGCGTCGAATCCTTCTACGGAGAAGTTGACCACGCCGATGGTGTCCTCGGAATCGCTGAAGATCCGGTGGACTGTTACGCCGTCGATGGCTTCCAGGCCCTCAACCAGGTAGCTGCGGATGCCCGCTTCGTGTGCGTGCCAGGCGTCCTGGTCGAGGCCGGCGAGCACCTGCGTGGCGCGGGCGAGCGTCGCGGCGCCCAGGACGTTGGGGGAACCGCCCTCGTGCCTCGCCGGACCCGTGGCCCAGCTAACCGAGTCCAAGCGCGCTTCGCGGACAGCGCCGCCACCTGCCAGGTGCGGGATCCCGGCGTCGAGCCAGTCCGGGCGGCCCACTACCACTCCTGCGCCGAACGGCGCATAGAGCTTGTGTCCTGAGAAGACGATGTAGTCGACGTCTGCCTCTGCGATGTTGACGCGGCGGTGCGGAGCGAGCTGGGCTGCATCCACCACGATCCTCGCGCCGTACTCGTGGGCCAGCGCGGCCAGCCGGGCGATCGGCAGGATCTCTCCGGTGACGTTCGAGGCGCCCGTGACGGCGAGCAGGCTGACGCCGCCCAGGGCCAGTTCGGCTTCGATCTTGTCCAGCGTTCCGGCCAGGGTCGGCGCCGCAACCACGCTGCGGTGCGGCACGCCCTGCCACGGCAGCAGATTTGCGTGGTGCTCAATGTCCAAGTACAGGACCTCGCCGGCAAACCCGCCGTCGACCTGCGGGAGGCAGCCGGCCAGCAGGTTCAAGGAGTCCGTGGTGTTCCGGGTAAAGATCACCGAATCGTCTGCACGTCCGCCAACGAAGTCACGGACGATGTTCCGGGAATTCTCGTAGACGGAGGTGCTGATCTGCGAGGCGAAGCCTGCCCCGCGGTGAACGCTGGCGTAGTACGGGAGGACCTCGTTGAGGTAGGCGGAAACAATCGTCAGCGCAGGGGCTGACGCGCCGTAGTCGAGGTTGGCATAGCGGACGTGGCCACCTTGGATCAGAGGCGCCTGAAGCTCCGCGCCCGTGACGGCGGCGAGGGGACGCGCAGCTGCCGATTCGAGGGCGGCTTCGTCAACAAAGGAAGGGATGGTGTTTGCGTTGAACGTGACTGTGCTCATGGGACCTCACTCAAGAGGGACCCCCACAGGGGGATCCGCGCTTGCCGCATCCGTTCCGGACCGGCCGGGTCGTCACCCGGGGCACCCCACCGCGAATGGAGGGTTGCCGGCCAGCAAACCGGGGTTTAGCGCTGGCACTCGTGACCTGTAAAAAAGGCTAAGGCACGTCCGGGGGACGATCCAAAGCCGTGGGGTTTTGTTAAGCGCTTTGTTACGCGGAATGCCAAATCCCAGTTTCCGCGAACAAAAAACGGCGGACGCGCACAAAAGCGGGCGTCCGCCGTCGAAAATTCGGCAATCCGGAGTAGTGCCGGCCTCAGGCTTGGGACTGCAGGAGGTCGTCCAGTCCGGGGTTCAGCCGCTTCAGGACTTCCGAATGCAGGATGGAGTTGGTGGCCAGGGCGTTGCCGCCGAACGGTCCGTCTTCGCCTTCCAGGGAAGTGAAGCGCCCGCCTGCCTCCGTCACGATGGGGACGAGCGCCGCCATGTCGTAGAGGTTCAGCTCCGGTTCGCAGGCGATGTCCACCGCGCCCTCGGCCACGAGGCAGTAGGACCAGAAGTCACCGTAGGCACGTGTGCGCCAGACGTCCTCCGTGAGGTCCATGAATTCGTCCAGATTGCCCCGCTCCTTCCAGCCGGACAGGCTGGAGTAGGACATGGAAGCGTCGGCCAGGCGTGAAACGTTGGACACCTTGAGGCGGGTTGCTGAAGCGAGGGACCGACCCATGTAGGCGCCCATATCCTTGGCTGCCCACCAGCGTTTGCCCAACGCCGGAGCGCTGACCACACCAACGACGGGCTCGCCTTCATCGACGAGCGCGATCAGCGTTGCCCATACTGGAACGCCGCGGACAAAGTTCTTTGTTCCGTCGATGGGATCGATGATCCAGCGCCGCGATCCGTGGCCACTGCTGCCGAACTCTTCACCCAGGACTGCATCACGTGGACGCGAGCGCGACAACTGACCGCGGATAGCCTCCTCCGCAGCCTTGTCGGCATCGGTGACAGGGGTGAGGTCCGGCTTGGTTTCGATCTGCAGGTCCAGGGCCTTGAAGCGATCCATGGTTTGGGCGTCGACGGAATCGGCGAGGACATGGGCCAGGCGCAGGTCGTCGTTGTAGGTGGAAGCGGGTTGGGTCATGGCACCAAACTATCCTGAAATACTGGCGGCGGTGGGGACGTTACCGCTGCACCCTCAGTTTTCCAGTGTCATCAAGTAACCGTGCCGAGCTCTTTCGCTTCTTTGGCCTCCAGGCGCGGGTCCGCGCCCAGCAGGCGACGCAGTGACGCCAGGCGCGCCACCCCTGAAGGGCCCGCATGTCCTTCATTGACCCAGGCGTCCAGCCCGCAGTTCACTGCCGTAGCGTCGTGCTTGCATCCCCGCTCGCATGCTTCGGTGCCGGGTTCGAGGTCCGGGAAGGAATGCAGGATCCGGTCCGGATCCACGTGGGCCAAGCCGAAGGATCGGATACCGGGGGTGTCAATGATCCAGCTGCCCGAGGGGGCATCCGCGAGCTTCAGCGCCAATGCCGAGGACGAAGTGTGCCGGCCACGTCCGGTGACGGCATTCACGCCGCCGGTGGCCCGCTCGGCGCCCGTCAACGCGTTGACCATGGTGGACTTGCCCACACCGGAGTGGCCCAGCATGACGGTCACTTTGCCACCGAGATGTGCGCGGAGCCGGGAAACAGCATCCCTGTCCAAACGGGCCGACAGCCCATCATCGGATCGGGCATCAATGCCGCCGGCTTCAGAATCGGCTGTCCGGCTGATAATCACCGGGAAATCCAGGCTGACGTAGTTGGCCAGCAGTTCAGTGGGATCCTTCACGTCGGCCTTGGTGATCAGCAGCAATGGCTCAATACCGGCGTCGTACGCCGCCACAAGGGCGCGGTCGATGAACCCGGTCCGCGGTTCGGGATTCGCGGCTGCAACAACCACCACCAGCTGGTCGGCGTTGGCCACGACTACCCGCTCGATCGGATCCGTGTCATCGGCGCTGCGGCGAAGGAGGGTCCGGCGTTCTTCCACCCGGACCAGCCGGGCCAGCGTGTCCGGAGACCCGGAAACGTCGCCTACAAGGGCCACGAAGTCACCGGGCACAACAGGGTTGCGCCGGAGTTCGCGGGCGCGTGCGGCGATGATGATGCGTTCGTTGGGGGAGTCTTCGTCAACGATTGCCCGGTACCGCCCGCGGTCCACCGTGATGATCCGTCCGATCACGGCGTCATCGTAACTGGGACGGTCCTTGGTCCGGGGTCGTGATCCTTTTTTGTTGGGACGGATCCGGACATCGGATTCGTCCCAGGAACGTGCGTCGCGGCCCATGGTCAGTTGCCGGCCTCATTCGTGCCGGCGGAGTCAAGCATTCGTGCCCACATCTCCGGGAACTCGGGCATCGTCTTGGATGTTGTGGCGATGTCTTCAACCTGGACGCCGTCGACGGCGAGTCCCAGGATGGCGCCGGCAGTGGCCATTCGGTGGTCTGCGTAACTGTGTACCACTCCGCCATGGAGGGAAGCTGGGCGAATTACCAGGCCATCGGCAGTTTCTTCCGCATCGCCACCAAGGCGGTTGATCTCGGCAACCAAGGCAGCGAGGCGGTCTGTTTCGTGGCCGCGGAGGTGGGCGATGCCCGTCAATCGCGAAGGGCCGGTAGCCAGAGCGCACAGTGCGGCTACAGTCGGCGCGAGCTCGCTGGTTTCGTCGAAATCAGCACCCTTGATCTCATTGCCGCCTGTAACCGTCAGTGTTCCCCCGTCAAGGGTGACGCTTGCGCCCATGGCAGGAAGGATGGTCCGCCAGAGATCGCCCACCTGTGTGGTGCCGGTGGGCCAGTTGGGAATGCGGACAGTGCCGTGCGTTGCCAGGGCGGCGGCCAGGAAGGGGCCGGCGTTTGAGAGATCCTGCTCGATCCGCTGGTCGAAAGCACTGATCCTGCCGGGCGAAACGCGCCAGTGGTTGGGTACGGAGTCATCGACAGTAACGCCCACGCTCCGAAGCGCCTCAACGGTCATGGTGATGTGGTCCAGGCTTGGAACGGGTTTGCCCACGTGCTCCAAGTGCAGGCCTTCGGTGAAGCGGGCGCCTACCAACAGCAACGCCGAGACAAACTGGGAGGAAGCGCTCGCGTCGATGACCAAGTGACCGCCGCGCACCTCGCCGGTGCCTTCCACCGTGAAAGGAAGGGACGACGGCGTCCTGCCGCCTTCGGCTGCGACCGGAACTCCCAGGGCGATCAGTGCCTCGATGATGGTTCCCATGGGACGGTTACGGGCATGGGGATCGCCGTCGAAGACTGTGGCGCCGCTGCGCAGGGCAGCCAGCGGGGGAACGAACCTCATGACGGTACCGGCCAGACCGCAGTCGATGGCTGTCGTTGAGCTCGAAGCAGAGGGGTCCAGGGGAGTGATCTCCAGGTCGGGCCCATAGTCACCGTCACCGGGTACCTCGGTGACGGTGGCACCCAACTGCCGGAGGGCCTGGATCATCAGGGCCGAATCGCGTGAATGCAGCGGAGCCCGGAGCCGCGAAGGACCATCCGCCAAGGCTGCCAGCACCAGGTACCGGTTGGTCAGCGATTTTGAACCTGGGACCGTCACTGTGGCGTCCACGGGCCCTTTGGCATAAGGGGCCGGCCATAGCGGGAGGCTGGCGGCTTTGTCCGGTTCGGTATTGGCGGCGGTGGTACCTGTCATGCTTCCTTATGCTCCAACTGCGTTGTCTACGGCCTTGCGCACTGCTTTGTCTGCCTTCTTGATCTGCTTGCCGGTGACCTTCCTGGCGTCGGCGGCAAGGTGCTCGGCCCGCCAGGCGATGCTCGGACGGCCTTCGGTGTCCACCGACGCCAACAACACGCCGCCGGTAAGTGAGATGTTCTTCAGGAGCTGGGCCTTCCGGGCGGTGCGCCCCTCCTTGGTGCTGATGTCGGCTGAACGCCATTCGACGTAGGAGTTCAGGGCGGACGTCAGCGCGAGCACCGTCGCTGCGAAACGCGAAAGCTTACCCAGTCCGAGCAGGGCTCCGGCGCCGAGCTGGGCTCCACCCAGGACCCGGGCGAGGGTCTTCTCGTCCGCTTTGAAGGGCAGCGATTCAGAGGCTCGTCGAAGGACTGGTGACAGTTGCTTGGCGGTGTCGTCAGCGTTCTTGAGCTTGTCCAGACCTGCAACGACAAAGCTGGATGCGAGCATGGGCCGCGCGAGAAAACGGATAAAAGACATGTTTTGCCTCCTGGGTGGCTTGCCACACTGTTCGATGAGTGTTGTGTTCACGGGGTGCAGTCGGATCTAGTCTTGCACTTTTGCGGAATATTTACCCAGCAGCGGCCGTTGTGAGTTTCAGGTGCGGTGGAGACCGGACTGCGGCACGGCGTTGCCGCTCGCTGAACGGAGTTGGTTTTTTGACTTTGGTGAAGGACCGCATGGTTCTACCGGAGGCCGGGTACGGGGTGCAGCCGGATTCTCCCAAGCTGACAGTAGACTTGGCAACGATGAGCACCATTGAACCGGCCGCAGCGGCCATGTACGAAGCAGCCGACGCGACGGACGACGATAACGCCCCGGCGCCGGCCGCCGTCGATGTTGCAGCGGAGAGCCCGGAGCAGCGGCGCGAGCGTTTTGAGCGCGACGCAATGCAGTACGTCGACCAGTTGTACTCGGCTGCCATGAGGATGGCGCGGAACCCTTCTGACGCGGAGGACCTCGTCCAGGAGGCCTACACCAAGGCCTTTTCAGCGTTCCACCAGTACAAGCCCGGCACCAACCTCAAGGCGTGGCTGTACCGGATCCTGACCAACACCTACATCAACCTCTATCGGAAGCGGCAACGAGAACCGCTGCAGTCCAATTCGGACACGATCGAGGACTGGCAACTGGCCAAAGCCGAGTCGCACACTTCGGCGGGCCTGCGTTCAGCCGAAGCCGAGGCGCTTGACCACCTGCCGGATTCCGACGTCAAAAACGCGTTGCAGGCAATTCCGGAAGAATTCCGGTTGGCTGTCTATTTCGCGGATGTCGAGGGATATGCCTACAAGCAAATCTCGGAGATTATGAATACCCCGATCGGCACTGTCATGTCGCGGTTGCACCGTGGCCGGAAGATGCTGCGGGACATGCTGGCGGACTATGCCGCCGAACGGGGCTTCAAGGCCCACACCGAAGATCAGGCTGCGGCCGGAAGCAACAATCAGGAGAAAGAGAAATGAGCGACTGCCAGGGATTGGGCGATTGCGACGATACGCGAATGCAGCGGATCTATGAGTATCTCGACGGTGCATTGACACGTGAGGACCTCACGGAAATCAAGCAGCACCTGGATACGTGTGAAGAGTGTGCAGAACAGTATGACCTTGAGTGCCTCATCCGCACCATGGTCAAGCGTTCGTGCACCGAATCCGCTCCCGAGAACCTCAAGAATTCCATCCTGGACAGGATTCACTCGATCAAGCCTGTTGACGCCTGATCCGGCCGCCGGCTGGCACGGCCTGGTCTTGTGAGGGTTTAACGCCAAGGGCCCCGGAAACCGCATGGTTTCCGGGGCCCTCGCTCTTAAGCCTGTGACGCTAAGCCGTTGGCTTAGGTGTTGGGACGCTTGCCGTGGTTCGCGCCGCCGCGCTTACGGTCACGACGCTTACGTGCACGCTTGCTCATAGCTGGCCTCCTTCAATGATTGATACTCAATAGAGCTGCCCTCCAGTTTCGCACATCCGGGTGCTGCGCCGCGAACCGGGAGGCGTCCGCGCGGCGGGGCGCTTTGCCTCAGCTCAGTTGTTGAGTGAATTCCTGATGGATATTCGAGCCTGATCCAGGACCGCGCGGACCGTTTCCAGTGCCACTGGCGTCAGCGGGCGGGCAGCCCCGTGTTGACGCAACTCCACGCGGATATCGTCCCGGAAGGCCTGCACCATCAATTCTGCTTCCTTGAGGATGCGCTGGCCTTCCGGTGTGTAGCCCGCCGTCCGACTGCGGAAAGCGGCGGAGGTGGCATTTGTGCGGGCTACTTCCGCCGTAGCGGCAAGATCGGCACGAAGGCCGCGCATGTTGCTGCGAATGTCCTCGCGTAAGTTGTCGGCGAGCCGCCTGACGGAGGCGGAGATGGTGTCTTCGACGTCCGCCAGTTCCTCCCGTCGGCTGTCCAGTTCCGCGCGCCCGGCTGAGGTGATGGAGTATTTCGTGCGCCGGCCCTCGGTCTCTGTAGCGACGAGACCGTCCTCTTCCAGCTTGCCCAGTCGCGGATAGATGGTTCCGGCGCTGGGGGAGTACGTTCCGCCGAAGCGGTCGCCGAGGGCCTTGATCAGTTCGTAGCCGTGCTTGGGACCGGTTTCCAAGAGGGCAAGGAGGTACAGGCGCAGTGCGCCGTGGGCGAAGACGGGAGGCATCAGAGACCAGCTTCCCCTGGCGACTGCCGGCTGTTGTCCGGTGACGGTGCCGAGCCGTGGATGATGTAGGTCTTGCCGGAGACCGTATTGGTGCGGACAAGCATGAGCCGTTCGTCAGGACCAACGATTGTGTGGACATTGCTGCCGGGCTGGGCGTACATCTGGTCATCGATCACTACGGTTCCGCTGGCTGATTTCGCCACGATATCCAGGCCAACGTCGTGGGGGAGCCGGATGGTGAGGTCGCCGGAGACCGAGTTGGCTCCAAAGTCGTTCGTGTAGTCCTGGAGATCGAAGCTGAGGTCGCCACTGACTGTGCTTGCCCGGACGCTTTTGAAGGTGCCCGACGCCGTGACTTCGCCCGAGACGCTCTTGGCGGTCAGGGCGCCGTCGTGGTTCCTGGCGATGACTTCCCCGCTGACGGTGTTCACGTGGAGTTCGCCGTTGGTGCCGTCCGCCATGACGGAACCTGACACAGTGTTCAGGCGCGTGCGGCCGCTGACGCCGGACACCATTCCGTCGCCGCTGACGGTTCCGGCCTCGACGTCGACGCCGGGTGGCAGCGCGATCCCGACCACCACCGAGTTGGTGCTGCTGTTGTTGACGGTCCCCATGAGGTTGCGGAACCAGCCCTGCGGCCCCTGCAGCTGGTGGCGCACTTCCAGGCGCCCGTCCACCAGTGTCACCGTAAGGGGGTCGCCGGTGATTTCGCTGATCTCGATGCGGACAAAGGGTTCGTCGTGGGTCACGACGTCGAATCGGCCCTTCACTATGCCCAGCTTCAGGGAGCGGACGTTATCCACTTCAATGGTTTGCGGGCCCGTCACGGTCCATAGTTCGTCTGACATGATCCCTCCAAGTTGCGATATATCGCGTTGATGAAAACACGATATATCGCGTTTCCCGGCGAATCAAGAGCTCCGGCGAATCAAGAGGTAACGGACCCGGCGTCAGCTCCCGGCTTGGTAGACCTTGCCGATGAGTGACCTCGCGATGGTCACGGCAGGGTCCCGGCCGTCGGCCGCCGGTGCCAGATTTGTCCACACCACGAGGGTCACTCCGTTGACGGGATCGCTGCCCATGAAGGTGTTGAAGCCCGGAAGTTCGCCGGTATGGCCGTAGAGCTTCCCGAACTTCGCTATGCCCCAGCCGTAGGAAGCACGGTCGGGGTTTTCCGGGTTGGTGGGGATGACGCTGTCGAGTCGTTGTTGCTGGAGCCCGGCATCGAGCAGCTTCCCATTAACGAGGGCTTCGCCGAGGATCTTCAAGTCCGTGGTCGTGGAGATTCCGGACCCTGCTGCCCAGGCCCATGACGGATTGACATCAGTAACGTCGTTCGGGGCCAGGGTGCCCGCGGCGGCTTCCTTTTGCATGTCCTCGGGAAGGGCAGGATTGGTCATCGTCAGGACGTTGTCACCGTAGAAATAGCCCTGGGGATGTGGCTCCGGAATGCTGTTGGACGAAATGTCCGGAAAGACCGTTCCCTTTAAGCCGAGGGGCTGGAAAATGCGCTCCTTGAAGAGATCACCGAGTGGCTTTCCTGCGACCTTCTCGGCGATGAGGCCCAGAAGGACCGTGTTCGTGTTGGAATAGTGGAAGCCTTGCCCCGGCGCGAAATATGGCGGATGGGCAAACCCCAGCGCGAGGAGCTCTTCCGGTTTCCACTCCCTGCGCGGTTCTTTATCCATGGCTGAGTTGAGCTCAAGGGTTTCGGTGTAGTTGAACAAGCCGCTCCGCATGGTCAGGAGCTGCTCGAGAGTGATGCCGTCACCATTGGGAACGTCTGGACGGTACTTTGAAACGGGATCACCAAGGGCGAGCTTGCCCTCCTGGACGAGCTGAAGAATGACTGTGGTTGTCCAGGTCTTGGTGACCGAACCCACCCGGATGTGGTCCGCCATTGAGACCGGCCGTTCGGCGCCGCGGGTACCTGTGCCGTAAGACGCAGTGAGGGTTCCCCCGGGAGTTTCCAGCAGCACCATGGCTCCCGGGACAAGGACTTCCTTGGCTGTCCGCTCAAAGTCCGCGCGCAAGCCCTCCGAATCGAAGCGCTGCAGCGCCGTGGGCGCCGATGTTGGAGAAGCAGTGGATGCCGGTGCCGACGCGGCTGTTGAGGACGCGGGGGAGACCGGGGGACCGGAACTGCAGGAAACTGTGGCTGCCACTGCGGCAATTACTGCCGCCGCTGTTGCTGCTCTGACAGAAACCTGCATGTTCCGCGTCATGGCTACTCCGGTTGAGCGATATTAAGCCACTGGAACCAGCCACGGTGCAGGACAAGCCACGCAATCAAGCCGTAGCCGGCCTGGCCCGGTGTTCCCCCATTGGCTGCGAGGTCCGTCCTCCACTGCTCATGATTGAGCAACGGGGAGAACGTGTCAACGTAGTGGTGGTTGCGCCGCGTGGTGACATCGGCAAAAGCTGTGTTGAGTTCAGCAAGACGCTTGTTGCGTGCCGGATCCAAAGTGGGAGGCGGACCAACCACGAAGACCTCCACGCTGCTGTGCGAAGCTCCGTCGAGGATGTTGGCCAGATTCAGCCGGCTCCGCGCTGTGGAAAGGCCAAATTCGAGATCGCGACCTGAAAGTCCGATCACCAGCCGGTTCTCATGGGTATCGCTGAAGCGCCTGCCGGCTTCTTCCTGCCATCGGGCGGCCAGGCCCTCTGTACCTTCCATGGGACAAGGGAGCGGAAAGCTCTCCACCACGACGGAGTCCTGGGGTGTGCGGGCCAGGACTCTACCGAGCCAGCCCAGGGCGCGGGGATCCCCCAGGCCCGCGAGCAGTTCATCTCCAACAGCTGCGATACGCAGCTTCCTGTCTTCCACGGTTACCTCTTCACACTCGTTACGGTCCTTGCACAGTTTCCGGATCATCGGCCGGTTTTGGGACCGGGTACCTGTCCCATTAAACAGAACTGCCCGGCCTGAGGCGTGCTAATCGCTCCTCAGGCCGGGCAGTTTCGTTTTTACTTACGTTCGAATGCCTGCTTGATCAGGGCATCCTGTTCTGCGGCGTGGCGCTTCATGGAACCGGCAGCCGTGGATGCCGATGCCGGACGCGAGACCAGGCGGAGCTTGCGGTCAAGTTCCGGTGCCAGGTTCAGGCCCATGAAGGGCCACGGGCCCTGGTTGGCGGGCTCGTCCTGCGCCCAAACGATGTCAGCGTTCGGGTACTTGGCGAGCTCGGCCTCGATCTCAGCCTTCGGCAGCGGGTACAGCTGCTCCACGCGGATGATCGCCGTGGAGGTGTCACCGGACTTCTGGCGGTTGGAGAGGAGGTCGTAGTACAAGCGGCCGGAGACCAGGATGACCCGGTCCACGTTTGCCGGCTGGACTTCCGGATCGCCGATTACCGGCCTGAAGCCACCCGTGGTGAAATCTTCGACGGCGGAAGCGGCACCCTTGAGGCGCAGCAACTGCTTCGGCGTGAAGATGATCAGCGGCTTGCGCGGACGGCTGTATGCCTGGCGGCGCAGAAGGTGGAAGTGCGAGGCCGCGGTGGTGGGGTTGGCCACGATCATGTTGTCTTCTGCGCACATCTGAAGGAAGCGCTCAATGCGTGCCGAGGAGTGGTCCGGGCCCTGGCCTTCGTAGCCGTGGGGGAGCATGAGCACCAGTGAGGAGCGCTGGCCCCATTTCTGCTCAGCCGAGGAAATGAACTCGTCGATGATGGTCTGGGCGCCGTTGACGAAGTCACCGAACTGGGCTTCCCACAGAACGAGCGCATCCGGACGCTCCACCGAGTATCCGTATTCGAAGCCCATGGCCGCGTATTCGGACAGCAGGGAGTCGTAGATCCACAGCTTGGCCTGGTCATCGGAGAGGTTGCCCAAGGGCAGCCACTCGTTGCCGTTGGCACGGTCGTGGAAGACGGCGTGGCGCTGAACAAAGGTGCCTCGGCGCGAGTCCTGCCCTGCAAGGCGCACAGGTACGCCTTCCATGATCAAGGAACCAAAGGCAGCGATTTCGCCGAAGCCCCAGTCGATGCCGCCTTCACGGGACATCTGCTCGCGCTTCTCCAGCAGCTGCTTGAGCTTGGAGTGGACGGTGAAGCCCTCGGGGATTTCCAGGTGGGCCTGGCCGATGCGGGCAAGAGTCTCAGCGGAAATCGCAGTGGACGTGGGGGCGTTGGTCCCGAAGTCCGCCTGCTGGGCAATGGGACGCTCGATGTCCGAAACGGCCGCGGAGTCCGCGGTGATGATCGGGATCGGGGACGTCTGCGCGGCGTGGGTCTCGGCGAAGACCCGCTCCAGGCGCTCCTGGTAGTCGCGGAGCAGCTGCTCTGCTTCTTCTTCGGTGATGTCCCCACGGCCGATGAGCGACTCTGTGTACAGCTTGCGGACGGAGCGCTTGGCTTCGATCAGGTTGTACATGAGCGGCTGGGTCATCGAGGGGTCGTCGCCTTCGTTGTGGCCGCGACGGCGGTAGCAGACCATGTCGATGACGACGTCCTTGTGGAAGCGCTGGCGGAACTCGTAGGCGAGCTGAGCAACGCGCACCACGGCTTCGGGGTCATCGCCATTCACGTGGAACACCGGTGCCTGGATCATCTTCGCGACGTCGGTGGAGTACGTGGAGGAACGTGAAGAGGACGGCGCAGTGGTGAAGCCGACCTGGTTGTTGACGATCACGTGGATGGTACCGCCGGTACGGTAACCGCGGAGCTGCGAGAGGTTCAGGGTTTCCGCAACCACCCCCTGGCCGGCAAATGCGGCGTCACCGTGGACCATGATGGGCAGCACCGGGAAGGACTCGCCCTGGTCCAGGCGGTCCTGCTTGGCGCGGACGATGCCCTCAAGCACCGAGTCGACGGCTTCAAGGTGCGACGGGTTGGCGGCGAGGTAGACCTTGGTCTGCTTGCCGTTGTCCGAGGTGAAGGTACCTTCGGTTCCCAAGTGGTACTTGACGTCGCCGGAGCCCTGGACGGAGCGGGGATCCTGGGTGCCTTCGAATTCGCGGAAGACCTGTGCGTAGGTCTTGCCAGCGATGTTGGTCAGCACGTTGAGGCGGCCACGGTGGGCCATGCCGATGGCAACTTCATCCAGTCCGTCGTCAGCGGCGTCCGAAATGACGGCGTCCAACAGCGGAATCAGGGACTCGCCACCTTCGAGGGAGAACCGCTTCTGGCCGACGAACTTGGTCTGCAGGAAGGTCTCGAAGGCCTCTGCAGCGTTGAGCTTGGAGACAATGCGCAGCTGCTCTTCGCGGCTCGGCTTGGAGTATGGGTGCTCAAGCTGGTCCTGGAACCACTTGCGTTCGGCCGGTTCCTGGATGTGCATGTACTCGATGCCTGTGGTGCGGCAGTAAGCATCGCGGAGCACGCCGAGGATGTCGCGGAACTTAAGCTGCGGCTTGCCACCGAAGCCACCGGTAGGCCACTCGCGGTCGAGGTCCCACAGGGTGAGTCCATACGTCAGGACGTCAAGGTCAGGGTGCTTGCGCTGCACGTACTCCAGCGGATCGGTGTCAGCCATGAGGTGGCCGCGCACGCGGTAGGAGTGGATCAGCTGCTGGATGCGGGCAACCTTGTTGATCTCGTCCGCGGGATCCACCTGCAGGTCCGGGCTCCAACGAACGGGTTCGTAGGGAATGCGCAGGGCTTCAAAGATCTCGTCGTAGAAGTTCTGCGCGCCGAGGAGGAGCTGGTGGACGAGCTTGAGGAATTCGCCGCTGCCTGCGCCCTGGATGACCCGGTGGTCGTAGGTGGAGGTCAGGGTGAGGATCTTGCTGATGGCGTTCTGGGCGATGATCTTCTCGCTGGCGCCCTGGAACTCGGCCGGGTAGTCAAGAGCGCCGACGCCGATGATGGCCGCCTGGCCCTTGGACAAGCGCGGGACCGAGTGCACGGTGCCGATGCCGCCGGGGTTGGTCAGCGAGACCGTGGTTCCTGCGTGGTCGTCAGCCGTGAGCTTGCCGTTGCGGGCACGCTTGATCAGGTCCTCGTAGGTGTGCCAGAACTCCGCGAAGTCCATGGTCTCGGCCTTCTTGATGTTTGGAACCATCAGCAGGCGGGTGCCGTCGGGCTTGGGCATGTCGATTGCGATGCCGAAGTTGACGTGCGCGGGCTGCACGGCGCTCGGCTTGCCGTCAATTTCGTCGTAGTAGACGTTCATTGACGGGAACTGGGACAGCGCACGGACAACGGCGTAACCGATGAGGTGGGTGAAGGAGACCTTGCCACCGCGGGCACGGGCAAGGTTGGAGTTGATGACGACGCGGTTGTCGATGAGCAACTTGGCCGGAACAGCCCGGACGCTGGTAGCGGTAGGCACTTCGAGGCTGGTGACCATGTTGGTGGCGATGGCCTTGGCCGGGCCGCGGAGGACGGAAACCACGTCCTCTTCCGGCGCTGTGGGGGCCTTGTTGCTCTTGGGCAGCTGGGCAGGGATCGGCTGTGCAGCGGTGCCGGCGGCGGGCTTCTTTGCTCCGTCCCGGGCAACCGTGGCAGGTGCTTTTTTCGCCGGAGCGGGTGCGGCCGGAGCCGCGGGGGCGGCGGCCGGCGCTGCTGCGGGGGCCGCCGGCGCCGGTGCCGGTGCCGCTGCAGCCGGAGCTACGACGGGAAGTACTTGGGTAGGGGGATTGGCAGCTGATGGGGCTGCAGAGGTTCCGTTGGAAGAAGTGCCGTCAGCGGAAGCAAAGGATTCGAAGAGCGGCCACCATTTGGTGTCCACCGAGTTCTTGTCCTGTTGGTACCGCTCGTACAGTTCGTCAACGAGCCACTCGTTTCCGCCAAATTCCTCTGGTAGACGGTGGCTGGGCTGCTCTGGCACTTGAAATACGCCTCTTCCATGAGTGTTGTTTTCCCGCTGGCCAAAGTTGCTTTTCCGCAACGATGGGACAGGGTCCGGGTCCCGCGAACTCAGACCCCTGACAGTCTAGTTAGGATCGTTGGTTAACTGCCAATAGTGGTGACCTAAATCATGTTGCGGCTGACTTAGTGGCGTGGCTCTGCTTTTTTGTTGCGAAGTTGGCCCTCCTGAGGGAGACCACGGTTGCCGGACTGTAGACTGAAAGTCTTATGGACAGTAAATCTAGGTGCCGGCCTGGGAACTGTCGGGGGAGCCAATCTGGCAACTCCGCACAGCGTGCCCGTCGAGCCGGCAATACCCGTTCACATGCCCATCACGCGCCGGCGTTCACTGCCGGTGGTGCCGCAGACCATGCGTCCGCTGCACCCGACCAGCCTCCGCCGGGGCGATTCCCCGAGCCGAAGGCCTTAACCCCATTGCACGCGCCTGCCCTTGGAGGGATGCGCTAAGTGGAATGGATTCTTCTTCTCGCCGGTTTTGCCCTCATCCTCGGGACCGGCTTCTTTGTAGCTGTTGAGTTCTCCCTGGTGGCCCTCGACCAGGCAAGCGTCCAGCGCGCTGTTGACAATGGCGACCACGCTGCGGCTCCGTTGCTGAAGTGCCTCAAGTCGCTCTCCACCCAGCTCTCCAGTTGCCAGCTGGGCATCACACTGACCACGCTGCTGACTGGTTTCGTCATGGAACCTTCTGTCGGGCAGTTGCTCCTCGGGCCGCTCGGCCTGCTGGGCCTCCCGAGCGAGGTCGTGCACTCCGTTGCCCTGATTGTGGCCATGGCCTTCGCCACGCTGCTGTCGATGCTTCTGGGCGAATTGGTCCCCAAGAACATGGCCATCGCCCTCGCCTTCCCGCTTGGGAAGCGGCTTGCCCGACCCCAACTGATGTTCACTGCCGTCTTCAAGCCGGCCATCGTGGTGCTGAACGGGTTCTCCAACAAGGTCCTGAACCTGTTTGGCCTGGAGGCCAAGGAGGAGATCTCGGGAGCCCGGACACCTGCTGAGCTCGCATCCTTGGTGCGCCGGTCGGCCGAACTCGGGACGTTGGATGCCGGTACGGCCAACTTTGTGGCCCGTACTTTGAACTTCTCCGGAAGGACCGCGGCGGACGTCATGACGCCCCGGATCCGCATGGAGACCATCGACGCCGACCAGCCGGTGACTGACATCCTTGACGCCGCGAGGCGTACCGGATACTCCCGTTTCCCCGTCATTGGCGATTCCACGGACGATATCCGCGGCGTGGTCCATGTCAAAAAGGCTGTGGCCGTACCCGCTGAACGTCGGGCCAAGCTCCAGGCCGGTGCCATCATGACCGATGTCCTTCAGGTCCCTGAGACCATCCACCTTGATGCCCTCCTGTCTGAACTGCGCGAAGGCAACCTGCAACTCGCCGTCGTGCTTGACGAGTACGGCGGCACGGCGGGCATTGCCACCCTTGAAGACCTGGTCGAAGAAATCGTTGGAGAGGTCGCTGACGAGCACGATAAAGTCCGGCCCGGCGTCCTGCAGAGCGCGACAGGCGACTGGTATTTTCCGGGCCTGCTGCGGCCGGATGAAGTGTCGGAACAGATCCCGAATCTCACCGTTCCCGACGAGTCTGCCTATGAAACCGTGGGCGGTTACGTCATGAGCCAGCTTGGCCGGATAGCCAAGGTGGGGGATGTCGTGGAAACGCCGGGAGGCACCCTGACAGTCACCAGGATGGATGGCCGCAGAATCGACAGGATCTGCTTCCACCACGTAGTCCGTGATGACGAGCAGGCCGACGCCGGATCCAACCACCACGAGGCAGGTGCCGTATGAGTGACTGGGTAGGAATTGTCTGGCTTGTCGTCCTTTTGATCGGCAATGCCTTCTTTGTCGGTGCCGAATTCGCCGTCATGTCGGCACGCCGCAGCCAGATCGAACCCCTGGCCGAGGCCGGCTCCAAGCGGGCGCAGACAACATTGCGCGCCATGGAGAATGTGTCGCTCATGCTGGCGTGTGCGCAGTTGGGCATTACCGTCTGCTCGCTCCTGATCCTCCAGGTTGCCGAGCCTGCCATTCACCATCTCCTGGCGGAGCCGCTCGAACTGCTGGGCGTACCGGTCGAACTGGCGGATATCTCCGCTTTCGTCATCGCGTTGCTGTTCGTCACGTTCCTGCATGTCACGTTCGGTGAGATGGTCCCCAAGAACATCTCGGTTTCCGTTGCGGACAAGGCGGCCCTCCTGCTGGCGCCACCTTTGATGTTCATCGCCCGCGTGGTTAACCCGGTCATCTGGTCCCTCAACTGGTTGGCGAACCACATCCTGAGGTTGATGAAAATCGAACCGAAGGACGAAGTGTCTTCGTCGTTCACGCTTGAGGAAGTGCAGTCGATTGTCCAGGAATCCACCCGGCACGGCCTGGTGGACGATGAGACCGGATTGCTCAGCGGTGCTTTGGAGTTCTCGGAGCACACGGCCTCCCACATCATGGTGCCCCTGGACAAGCTGGTGGTGCTCAAGACGGCCTCCACGCCCGTCGACCTGGAAAAAGCGGTCAGCCGTACCGGCTTCTCCCGTTTCCCGATGGTGGACGACGACGGCGAACTGGCCGGATACCTGCACGTGAAGGACATCCTGTCCATCCCGGACGAGGGTCGCAGGCACCCCATTGCCGAGGGGCGCATCCGGTCCTTGGCCAACCTGTCACCGGACGACGAGATCGAGCAGGCCATGTCCGTCATGCAGCGCACAGGCTCGCACTTGGCCCGTGTTGTTGGCGCCGGTGGAGACACCCAGGGCGTCTTGTTCCTTGAAGACGTCATCGAGCAGTTGGTCGGCGAAATCCGCGATGCCACCCAGGCGACAGGCATTCGACGCTTCGGTGGTCAACAAGCCCAGGCATAACCGCCTGAGAGCTTGGAGTCCTGAGAGCTTGGAGTGCAGGCGGRCATCGATTTTTCAATCGATGCCCGCCTTTCGCTAAATAGGAATCATTCCCAATTAGGGCTACACTGGGATCTGCCCAGTAATTGTGTTTGATTCTCATTTTGAGTAGATCCGAGGTTTACGTGCGTCGTTACGCCGCCCGCCTGTCCGTAGCCGCTTCCGCAGGACTGGCCGCGCTCCTGCTGTCCTCCTGCGCCGGAACGGCCGGAGCTAACAGTCCTTCGGCTTCCGGGGCCATCGAAGTTGTCACGTCCACCAACGTCTACGGCGACATTGTGAAAGCAGTCGGCGGAGACAAGGTGAACGTCAACGCCATCATCACCAAGACCAGCCAGGATCCTCATTCCTATGAGGCCAGTGCCCAGGACAAGCTGGTGATCTCCAAAGCCAAGCTCGTGGTGGAGAACGGCGGGGGCTATGACGAATTCCTGCACAAAATTGCCGATGAAACCAAAATCGGCCATGAGAACATGATCAGCGCCGTCGAAATTTCAGGGCTCGCCCCCGAAGGGGAAAGCCACAGCGAAGAGGCCCACTCCGAGGACGGCCACACGCATAACCACGGCGAGTTCAACGAGCACGTTTGGTACAACCTGGACGCCATGGGCAAGCTCGCCGATGCCGTGGCAAGCAAGCTCGGCAGCCTGGACGCGGACTCGGCCGCGACCTTTACGGGCAACGCAGACGCCTTCAAAGCCAAGCTCACTGAACTGACCGGAAAGCTCGACGCCGTGAAGGCTGCGGACGGGCACGCTCCCGTGGCGATCACGGAGCCTGTGCCGCTGTACCTCCTGGAAGCCGCGGGCCTTGAGAACAAGACCCCGGAAGCCTACAGCGCTGCTGTGGAAGAGGGCACGGACGTTCCGCCCGCCGTCATGAAGGAAACCACTGATCTTCTCAGTGCCGGTTCGGTCCGTTTCCTGGCCTATAACGAGCAGACTGCCGGTCCTCAGACCGAAACTGTCAAACGGGCAGCCGAGGCTGCCGGCGTGCCGGTTTTGAATTTCACTGAAACGCTGCCCGAGGGCAAGGACTATGTCCAATGGATGACCGACAATGTGGAATCGGTTTCATCCGCACTGAAGAAGTAGGCGTTTCCGGCTCCGGCAATGCGGTTAAGGGCCCCGCTGGCGTCCTAAGATGTTCAGGATGGCTGCGGGGCCTTTTGCCTGCCGCCACCGCCGCCGGTAGCGCCCCCACCCGGACGCCAGGCAGCGGCCCCCAACAAACTACGTTCACAGCAGCGTATGGATCGAGGACAACTTTTGACACCCGTAGTGAGCCTCCGCGGAGCCAGCCTGCAGTTCGGCAAGAGGACACTCTGGAGGGACCTCGACCTCGACATCAACCCGGGAGAGTTCTTCGCCGTCCTCGGCCCGAACGGGAGCGGCAAGACCAGCTTCCTCAAGGTCCTCCTGGGATTGCAGGAACTGCACTCCGGAACCGTGTCCCTGGGTGGGCATCCGGTGGAACGGGGCAGCAAGCGGATCGGCTACATTCCGCAGCAGAAGTCCTTCGCGCCGGATACACCCTTGCGCGCACGGGACCTGGTGGGCCTGGGCATCGACGGACATCGCTGGGGTATCCGGTTGTCGTCCGGCAAGGTCAACCAGCGCATCGACGAGTTGTTGGAACTGGTAGGAGCGTCGGACTACGCCAAGGTGCCGGTCGGGCAGCTCTCCGGAGGCGAACAGCAACGGCTGAGGGTTGCCCAGGCGCTGGCCACTGAACCGCAGGTCCTGCTCTGCGACGAGCCTCTTCTCTCCCTTGATCTTCACCACCAGCAGGGCGTCAGCTCGTTGATCAACCAGCAATGCCACGAGCGGAACAGCGCCGTGGTCTTCGTGACGCACGAAATCAATCCCGTGATCGACTACGTGGACCGCGTGCTCTATCTGGCCGGTGGCCAGTTCCGGGTCGGAACGCCGCAGGAGGTCATGACTACGGAAGTCTTGTCCGAACTGTACGACAGCCATGTGGAGGTCATCCACACCAACGGGAGGATCGTCGTCGTCGGTCTGCCGGACGCCACCACGCACTTCCATGACGACGCCCACGCAAGTGCAGGGGAGGACCTCTAAGTGGATCTGGACACCATTCTGCAGACCATCTTCAACTTCGAGAACTACGGCGAACTGCTGGTCCTCGTCCAGAACTCGCTCTGGGCCGGTGCCGTACTGGGACTCCTGGGCGGTCTGGTTGGGACGTTCGTGATGAAACGGGATTTGGCCTTCGCCGTCCACGGCATCTCCGAGCTCTCCTTTGCCGGGGCGGCCTTCGCGCTTCTGATCGGAGCCGATATCATCTTCGGTTCCCTGATCGGTTCGGTGGCGGCCGCCGTCCTGCTCGGCTTCATGGGTGTCAGGGCGCGGGACAAGAACTCAATCATCGGCGTCATCATGCCCTTTGGCTTGGGCCTGGGAATTCTGTTCCTGGCACTGTATGAAGGCCGGGCTGCCAACAAGTTCGGACTGCTGACCGGACAGATTGTCTCGGTGGATACCGTTCAGCTGCAGGCGTTGGCGGGAACCGCGGTGGTAGTGATGATCGCTTTGCTCGCCATCTGGCGTCCCCTGAGCTTTGCCAGCGTAGACCCGGAAATGGCTGAAGCCCGGGGTGTTCCCGTGCGCGGCCTGGCGATCGGCTTCATGGTGCTGCTGGGCATCAGTGTTGCCCTGTCCATCCAGATAGTCGGTGCGCTGCTTGTCCTTGCGCTGCTGATTACGCCGGCAGCGGCGGCGTTGCGTGTGACCACCTCACCCAAGCTGGTTGTGGTCCTGAGTGTAGCCTTCGCGTTGACTGCCACTGTGGGCGGCATTCTGCTGGCCCTCGGCAGCCGCATCCCCATCAGCCCGTATGTGACGACGTTGTCTTTCCTGATTTACGTGGTGTGCCGGATTATTGGCCGGGTGCGGAGCAACCGCGGCCTGAACGGCCGGGTCACGCGGGACCAGCCGGCCGGGGCTCTCTAGAGTTTTCCTGCGGCCTTTTTGGCGGTGCACTCGGGGCACAGACCAAAGATCTCCACTGTGTGGGCTACTTCGGTGAAGCCGTGTTCAGTAGCCGTGCGTGCTGCCCAGGTCTCGACGGCGGGTGCCTCCACCTCGACGGCCTTGCCGCAGTTCCGGCACAGAAGGTGGTGGTGGTGGCCTGTGACGGCACAACGACGGTAGACGGCCTCACCCTCACCATTTCGGAGGACGTCGATGAGGCCATCATCGGCCAGGGACTGGAGAATGCGGTAGGCGGTAGCCAAGGACACCGAAATGCCCTTGTTCTGCATCAGGCGGTACAGCTCCTGGGTGCTGACGAAGTCATCCAATTCGTCCAACGCTGCACTCACGGCCAAGCGCTGCTTGGTGACGCGCTGCTCCTTGACGCCGCCGGTGACCGGCCCGGCCGGGCCCGTAGTGGCGGAATTGGTGCCGTGTGGCATGAAAAGGCTCATTTCCGTGGGGATGCTGGCAAACTTCGATTTTACCAGCAGCGGCTGCTTGGAAACTCTCAGCGGCCGCCCCTAGGCTGGCCTCATGATGCTCACCAAGTACACCCACGCCTGTGTCCGGTTGGAAAAGGAAGGAAAAGTCCTGGTGATTGATCCCGGGACGTTCTCCGAATCCGCCGAAGCGTTGAACGGAGCTGACGCCGTGCTGGTAACGCACGAGCACAACGACCACCTCGACAGCCCGGAGGTCATCAAAGCTTTGCGGAGCAATCCTGACCTGGTGGTCCATGCGCCGGCCAGGGTAGCTGCCGCACTGCAGGAAGAAAGTGACATCGCCGACYGCGTGCACTCCGTCGACCCCGGTTCATCCTTTGACGTCGCCGGTTTCAGCATCCGGACTTTCGGCGGACAGCACGCCCTCATCCATGCCCAGATCCCGGTGGTGGCAAATATCGGCTACCTTGTGGACGACAACGTGTTCCACCCCGGAGACTCCTTCGTGGTCCCGGACGGGATCGAAGTCAAAACACTGCTGGTCCCCATCCACGCCCCGTGGTCCAAGATCGGCGAGGTTGTGGACTTCGTCATTTCCGTCCGCGCCCCCAAGGCCTTCCCGGTCCACGACGGCCTGCTCAACGAACTCGGGCGTGGCGTCGTAGAGGGCCATGTAACGCGGATCGGTGCACGGTACGGCACCAGCTACACGCGGCTCGCGCCCCGGGAGTCGGTAGAGGTCTAGCCGGGCCACACTCCTGTGTCGTGGAACCGGTCCAGCACTTTCTCGTGTGGAGCCGGATCCAGGCCATGGGCCGCGAGCCACCCGGCGTCGTAATAGCTGCCAACATAACGGTCGCCGCCGTCGCACATGAGTGAAACGATGCTGCCTTTGCGTCCTTCGGCCACCATCCGGGCGACCAGCTGCCAGACACCCCACAAGTTGGTGCCTGTGGAAGGGCCAGCGTGAAGCCCGGTCAGTTTGCGGAGGTGGCGCATGGCCGCGACGGATGCGGCGTCGGGCACCTGGATCATGTGGTCGATGACGGCCGGAACAAAACTTGGTTCCGAGCGGGGCCGGCCGATGCCCTCGATGCGGGAAGGCAGACCGAACGCTGCCGCCGCGTTGCCGTCCCGCCACGCAGGGTAGAAGGCCGAGTTTTCCGGGTCCACCACCGCCAGGCGTGTGGGGTAACGGTTGTAGCGAAGGTATCGGCCGATGGTTGCGCTGGTCCCGCCTGTGCCTGCTCCGACGACGATCCATTCGGGCACCGGGTGCTCTTCGAGGGCAAGTTGTTCGAAGATCGATTCTGCGATGTTGTTGTTGCCACGCCAGTCCGTTGCCCGCTCGGCGTAGGTGAACTGGTCCATGTAGTGGCCGCCGGACGTCCGTGCGGTCTCTTCGGCAACGGCGTAGACCTCCGATGCATGGTCCACGAGCAAGCATGAGCCGCCAAAGTCCTCAATGAGGGCGATTTTCTCCGGACTGGTGGTTTTGGTCATCACGGCGATGAAGGGCAGGCCGATCAACCGGGCAAAGTACGCCTCAGAGACGGCCGTGCTGCCGCTGGACGCTTCCACAATGGTGGTGCCCTCGGTAATCCAGCCGTTGACGAGTCCATAGAGGAACAACGACCTCGCCAGGCGGTGCTTCAGGCTGCCCGAGCGGTGCGTGGACTCATCCTTGAGGTACAGCTGCACGCCCCAGTGTTCCGGCAGGGGCACCGCGTACAGATGCGTGTCCGCCGAGCGGTTGTTTTCAGCCTCGATGGTGCGGATGGCCTCGCTGGCCCAGGTCCGGTCCTGAATACACGAATTGCTCACCGGATAAGCCTAGGCTGGAAACGTGGTTCCGGCAGCAACGGGGCCATCACCCCCCGGACGAAGGAGAACCCATGGCCACCCTGATGACTGCCACTGAGCTGCACCGGCGCCTTGAATCGGGAGAGCGGACCGTACTCCTGGATGTGAGGTGGGTCCTTGGCCGGACAGACGGGCACGCGAACTACCTTGAGGCCCATCTTCCGGCGGCGGTCTTCGTGGACCTCCCGACGGAACTTGCGGACCATGCCGCTCCAGGACGCGGGCGCCATCCTTTGCCCTCGCCGGACCGCTTCCAGGAGGCGGCCCGCCGTTGGGGGATCAACGACGGTGACACGGTGGTTGCGTACGACGACAGCGGCAGCATGGCCGCCGCCCGGGCGTGGTGGATGCTCCGCAACGCGGGGGTGGACTCCGTTTACCTCCTCGACGGCGGCCTGTCCTCCTGGCGCTCCCACGGCTACGCCCTGGAAGCCGGCGAGGCGCGTCCCGCCGTCGGGAATGTGTCCCTGGGCGATGGCCTAATGCCGTCCATTACTGAGCAGGAAGCGGCGGAGTGGAGCCGCAATGGAGTGTTGTTGGATGCCCGGGCAGGGGAGCGGTACAGAGGCGAGGTGGAGCCCATCGATCCCCGGGCCGGGCACATTCCCGGTGCCTTCAGCGCGCCTACCACGCAGAACGTTTCGGAGGCGGGCACCTTCCTGCCTGCCGAAGAGCTGCGGCGCCGGTTCGAGGCGTTGGGTTTGGACACATCATCCAGAGTTGCTGTGTACTGCGGTTCCGGCGTCACCGCCTCCCACGAGATCGCTGCCCTGGAAATTGCAGGCTTCAGCGCGGCCTTGTTCCCCGGTTCGTTTTCGCAATGGTCGAACAACGCGGCGAATGAGGTAGTGGTGGGAGAGGGGCCTTATGGTGACGCTGCCGACGGCCCAAGTAGCATGAGCCGGGCCGACGGGAGTAGCGTCGAAGCATGAATCCTGGACGTCCTGTTCCCCCGCCCCTCGCGAAGACCATCTCTTTGGACACTGCCGGTTCCGAGCCCTCCACTGGAGTGTTGGCTGCGGCATATGGCGCCACTTCGCCGGTGAGCGGACTCGTGCCCCTGACAGTGGCCCGCCGCGAGCCTGGTGAAGACGACGTGGAGATCGCCATCGAATTCTGCGGCCTGTGCCACTCTGATGTGCACGCAACACGGGGAGAATGGCGGCAGCCCCCGTATCCGCTGGTTCCCGGTCACGAAATTGTTGGCAGCGTGACCCGGGTGGGATCCGCCGTGGAGGACTTCGCGGTCGGAGACCGTGTTGGCGTGGGCTGCATGGTGGACTCGTGCCGTGAATGCGACAGCTGCCTTGAAGGACTGGAGCAGTACTGCGAGCGCGGCAACGTGGGCACCTACGGCGCAGCCGATCCCCGCCACGAAGACGCCGTCACCCAGGGTGGATACTCGACGGCGGTGGTGGTGGACAAGCGCTTCGTGCTCCGAGTGCCCGGGAACCTGGACCCTGCTGCGGCAGCTCCGCTTTTGTGTGCCGGGATTACCACCTACTCGCCCTTGAGGTACTTCGATGTTGAGGAAGGCGACTCTGTTGGAGTGGTGGGGTTGGGCGGCCTGGGCCATATGGCGGTCAAGCTCGCCAAAGCCATGGGCGCCGAAGTCACGGTGTTCACCACCTCCGAGTCGAAGTTTGACGCAGCCCGGGAACTCGGCGCGGACCACGTGGTGCTGTCCAAGGACGCCGACGCGATGGAGGCTGCCAACCGCAGCATCGACGTCATTATTGATACCGTCGCCGCTCCGCACGACCTCAACCCCTACTTCCGTACGCTTCGGCTGGACGGTGCACTCTTCCAACTCGGGCTTCCTGCCGACGACATGCCCCCGGTCAGCCCCGGCCTGCTTATCCGTCGCCGCCTCGCCTACGCCGGTTCCTTGATTGGCGGCATCGAGGAAACGCAGGAAATGCTGGACTTCTGTGCCGAGCACGGAGTGGCCAGCGACATCGAGATTGTTGGCGCCGGGCAGTTGAACGAGGCCTACGACCGCATGGTGGCCGGCGACGTGAAGTACCGTTTTGTGCTGGATACCGCAACACTTCAGGAACCCTCCGAAAGGGCAGACGCATGAGCACATTGTTCACCAGGATCATCAACGGGGAGATCCCGGGCCGCTTCGTGTGGAAAGACGAGGAAGTGGTGGCTTTCCTGACCATAGCTCCCATTACCCAAGGCCACACCCTGGTGGTTCCGCGTGAGGAAGTGGACTCCTGGACGCATGCCACGCCGGAGCTTCTGGCCAAGGTCATGGATGTCGCCCAGAGCATCGGCAAGGTGCAGGAAGGGCTCTTCGACGCCAAGCGCGTTGGCGTCCTGATGGAGGGTTTTGAGGTGGACCACCTGCATGTCCACGTCTGGCCTGCGTATTCCACAGCAGATTTTGAGATCCACAATGTCGATCACAACCCGGACCCTGCGGTGATGGACGCGACGGCCGTAAAGCTGCGTTCCGCGCTGCGTTCAGCCGGACACGGAGACGCTGTCCCGGAAGACTGACTCCGCGTTCTTAACCCGGCGGTGCTGTACACGCACCGCCGGGTTTTTTGTGCTTCGGGTTACGCCGGGGCCAGTGCCTGGTTGAGGACCGTGCGGATGCGTTTCTCCGAAACGGAATAGGCCGTGCCGAGTTCGACCGCGAAGAGGCTCACCCGCAGCTCCTCGATCATCCAGCGCACCCGGGTTAACTCAGCACCCGCCCGCCGTCCCGGGAGCAGCGCCGACACGGCGTCGTCGTAGTCATCCTCCAGCGCCTGCACGATGCCCATGTTCAGGCTGTCCCGCTGCACGTTCCCTGGAAGTTTCTCCAGCCGCTTCTCAATAGCCTGCAGGTACCGCGGCAGCTGGCTGAGCTGGGCGTAGCCCGTCTGTGCCACAAAACCGGGGAAGACCAATTGCTCCAACTGGCTCTTCATGTCATTGAGGGCGCTGATGAGCGGCAGGCTGGCGTTGGACTTCAGCGCTTTCTGGATGCGCCGCGTACTGGCCAGGATGCGTTCGACGACGGCCGTCACCGTGAAAACGGTGTCGATCAGTTCTGCCCTGACTACCTCATAGAGAGCATCGAAGGACTCCCTGTCCCATGGCAGTTCCTGGGGCACGAGTTTGTCGATCGCAGCCAATGCGCAGTCCGCAATCAGGGCGCTCACCGAACCGTGGGGGTTCTGGCTGAAGGTGAGCTTTTCGGTGTTGCTCAGGTGTTCGAGCACATAGCGGTCCGGAGAAGGAATCCGCAGGGCCAGCAACCGGATGACGCCGCTTCGCATGGCGGCTTCCTGCTCTGCCTTGCTTTGGAACACCCGCAGGGCCACTGACTTCCCCTCGTCCATCAGGGCGGGGAACCCCGTGACGGCATGCCCCTTCACAGCACGGCTGACCTGGCGATCCACGGTGCCGAAATCCCACTCGGTGATGCCGGTCCGTTCGGCTACCGTTCCTTCGCCAGGTGCCGGGGCTCCGGCTGGTGGCGCGGCTTGGCTGGCTGTTCCCTTGCCACTGGGGGTCCGCAGCGTGGTTGCCGGCGTGGCACCCAGTGATTCGGCGATGGCGCGGCGGGTGGCCGGTGCCAGCTTTTCCTGCAGTTCAGCGAGGTCCTTGCCCTCGTCCAGGACCTTCCCCTTGCTGTCCACCACTTTGAAGCTGACGCGCAAATGCGGAGGTACCGCATCCCAGTTCCACGAGCCGGGCGGAATGATGTGCCCCCTGAGTCGGCGCAGGACCAACTCCAGGGAAGGCTCCAGCTCGTCGACGGCGGGATCGAAGTCCGCTTCCAACGCCGCGGTGGCTTGCCTGGCCACATCCGGTGCCGGCACGAAGTTTTTCCGTACCTGCTTTGGAAGGGATTTGATGAGCGCCGTGACGAGCTCAACCCGTTGGCCGGGAATCTGCCAGCGGAACGGGGCATCGTCCAGCTGGTTGAGGAAAAGTACCGGAACTTCAGCGGTAACGCCGTCGGAAGGATTGGGAGCGGATCCGGGTGCCACAGGGTGGAACTCGTAGCTCAGGGGAAGCTCGAAGCCCTTGTGAAGCCACGTTTTGGGATACGCGGAGTCATCCAGTGCCTCGGCGTCTTCGCTCATCAACAGCGATTGATCGAAGTCCAGCAAATGGGGATCCGACTGCCGGGCATCCTTCCACCACTTATCGAAGTGCCTCTCGGAGACCACGTCCTTGCCCACGCGTGCGTCATAGAACTCGAAGAGAGTCTGGTCGTCAACCAGGATGTCGCGCCGTCGCATGCGGGTTTCGAGCTCTTCTATTTCCTGCAGGAGTGCCCGGTTGCGATGGAAGAACTTGTGGTGGGTCTTCCATTCGCCTTCCACAAGCGCGTGCCGGATAAACAACTCGCGGGAGAGCTCCGGATCGATGCGTCCGTAATTTACCCGGCGGTTCGGAATGATGGGCACTCCGTAGAGCGTGACCTTTTCGTGGGCCAGTACCGCACCCTGGCGGGAGGACCAGTGCGGCTCGCTGTAAGTTCGCTTCACCAGATCAGGGGCCACCTGCTCGGCCCACAAGGGATCGAACTTGGCAGCAACGCGAGCCCACAACCTGCTGGTCTCCACCAATTCTGCGGCCATGACGAAAGTGGGTGACTTCTTGAACAGCGCCGAACCGGGGAAGATCGCAAAACGGCTTCCGCGTGCCCCGGCATATTCGCGCTTGCGCTCATCGAGAAGGCCAATGTGGCTGAGCAGCCCGGACAGCAGGCTGATGTGGATGCCCTCGTAGTTCCCCACGGGGTCGGCTTCGCGTTTGTTATCCAGCGCGATGCCCAGGGGCTTGGCCAGCTGCCGGAGCTGTGTGAAAAGGTCCTGCCATTCGCGCACGCGCAGGTAGTTGATGAACTCGTTGCGGCACAGTTTGCGGAACTGAGTGGAGGACAGCTCGCGCTGCTTCTCCTGGATGTAGTTCCAGAGGTTGAGGAACCCGGTGAAGTCCGAGATCTCGTCGCGGAAACGGGCATGCTTTTCCGCGGCGAGCTGCTGCTTGTCCGTTGGCCGTTCACGCGGATCCTGGATGGTCAGCGCGGCGGCGAGGATCATGACTTCGCGGACGCATCCGCGCTTTCCTGCTTCCACGATCATCCGGCCAAGCCGGGGATCGACAGGAAGCTGGGCGAGTTTCTGCCCGACGGCGGTCAGTCCACCGCCGCTTCGGCCGTTGCCGCGGGCGTCGGCGGACTTTGCCGGGCTTAAGGCGCCGAGTTCGCGCAGCAGGGTCACGCCGTCGTTGATGGCCCTGGTCTCCGGGGGTTCCACAAACGGGAAGTTCTCCACGTCCTTGGGTCCGCGGGCAACACCCATGGCGGTCATCTGCAGGATGACAGCGGCGAGGTTGGTCCGGAGGATCTCGGGATCCGTAAACTGCGGACGTGATTCGAAATCCTCTTCCGAATACAAGCGGATCGCGATGCCCTCCGACACGCGGCCGCAACGGCCTGAACGCTGGTTGGCCGATGCCTGGGAGACCCGCTCGATGGGCAGGCGTTGGACCTTGGTGCGGTGCGAATAGCGCGAGATGCGTGCAGTGCCGGTGTCGATCACGTACTTGATACCCGGAACAGTAAGCGAGGTTTCGGCCACGTTGGTGGCCAGAATGATGCGACGTTTGCCCCCGGGATTGAAGACCCGGTGCTGTTCCTGGAGGCTCAACCGGGCAAAGAGGGGAAGGACTTCGGTGCCTGCAAGGCGCCGGTTGCTTTGGATGCGGCCGTTGATGGCCTCGGCGGCGTCGCGGATTTCACGCTCGCCGGAGAAGAAGATGAGAATGTCTCCCGGTGCTTCCTTGGCGAGCTCGTCCACGGCATCGCAGACGGCGTCAAGGGGATCGCGGTCTTCTTCGAGTTCGTCGTCCGAGGTCTCGTCATTAGCGTCCGCAGGCTGTGTAAGCGGGCGGTAGCGGATCTCCACCGGGTAGGTGCGGCCGGAGACCTCGATGATGGGTGCAGGCTCTTCATCACTGCCGAAGTGTTTGGCGAAGCGCTGGGGATCAATGGTTGCCGAGGTAATGATGATCTTCAGATCCGGACGCTGCGGCAGGATGCGCTTGAGGTAACCCAGGATGAAGTCGATGTTGAGGCTTCGCTCGTGGGCCTCGTCAATGATGATGGTGCTGTATTTCCTGAGCAGTTTGTCCCGTTGGATTTCGGCGAGCAGGATGCCGTCAGTCATCAGCTTGATCTTGGTGGAGGCGCTGACCTCGCCGGTGAAACGGACCTGGAAGCCCACTTCCTGGCCGATTTCGACGTCCAGTTCGGAGGCGATGCGTTCGGCCACTGTGCGGGCCGCCAGACGGCGCGGCTGGGTATGGCCGATCAGGCCCTTGTCACCGAGGCCGAGTTCGAGGCACATCTTGGGGATCTGCGTGGTCTTGCCCGAGCCGGTCTCGCCGGCAATGATGGTCACTTGGTTTGCGGCAATGGCCGCCATCAGATCCTCGCGGCGCTCGGAGACGGGCAGCTCTGCGGGGTAGGAAATTTGAAGTGTCATGGCTGCTGCCAGTCTACTGTGGCCGGGGTTCGGCGTCCGCAGCGACAGCTCCGCTGTTTGTTTCAGGCCCGGCGGCGGCACTGAGCCGGTGCGAGAGGTGCCGTGCAAATGACCGGAATTCCTCCGGCTCGAGAATCTCGAAGTCCAGGTCCAGGGCAGCGAGGTAGGCTGCCGGCGCCGCCAGGTTGTCCCATCCGGACCGCAGGATCGTTGCTTCCGCTCCGTCGGCCGTCAGCGTCGCGTACTGGGAACTGACGACGGCGGCGACCTCGGCGAGCGGGGCGCGGAGGCGCACAACGACGTCGAACCTGTAGGGGGAGCGGGTAATGGATTGCTGGACGTAGGCCGCCAGGTCCTCCGCCGGCAATGGACGGGGCGCGTACTTCTTCCGCTCGGTCGGCAACGAGGCAAACCGGTCGGCCCTGAACGTTCGCCAATCCTCGCGTTCCACGTCCCAGGCAACCAGGTACCAGCGCCGTCCCGTGTCCACCAACCTGTAGGGTTCGACCAGCCGGCGTGAAGCGTCGCCATCGGACTTGACGCAATCAAAGGAGATCTGGCGCCGATCCGATATTGCCGCCGAGACAACGGTCAGTTGTTGGGGATCGACGCTGGCAGCGTTGCTGGGAAGCGTTGTGACGGCGGCCTTGAGCATGGCGAATTTGGGGCGGAGCCGGGAGGGAAGGACCTGCTCCACTTTTGCCAAAGCGCGGACGGACGCTTCGCCGATCCCTGCCACAGGCCCCGCAGCCACGGAGTTGAGGCCCAGTGCCACGGCCAAGGCCTCGTTGTCGTCCAGGAGCAATGGCGGCAATTGGGCGCCGGCCCCCAGTTGGTACCCGCCGGCAATGCCGGGGGAGGCATGTATGGGGTATCCGAGATTACGCAACTTGTCGATGTCCCGACGCACAGTACGTTCAGTGACTCCCATGCGGTGGGCAAGGGCGGGGCCTGTCCATTCCCGGCGGACCTGCAACAGTGACAACAGCTGCAGGAGCCGGGCGGAGGTTTGGATCATGCAAGTGAATCTAGCCCATGCGCCACGGTGCGGCGGCCAGGCATACAGAAGGGCGCCCGCCGGTCAAAGGATCTCTGCAGTAATCCTTGGACTGGCGGGCGCCGATTGTAGATGTCGGGCTGACCTTGCAGTGGGCTGGCATGCCCTAGTAGATGCGTGGATTCCAGTACGGGGCGCTGGGTGCCTCGAAGGCGCTCCAGGGTTCCCTTGACGTGACAGGAGGGTTGTGGCCGCGTCCGTCTTTCAGCAGGGCTGAGATGGTGGCTGCGACGGCGGTGATGAGGACGATGAAGAGGATGATTCCGAAGATTTCCATGTCTCCAGATTGCTCCTGTGCAGGCGCAAGAAACAGTGGCAGAAATGCCCCATTTAGATAATTTTCTGCCACACTGGAAGTATGTTGAAAACAGTCGCAGTGATCGTGGTTCCGGACTTCTCCGTGTTCGAGTTCGGCACGGCCTTCGAGGTTTTCGGGATCGACAGATCGGACCGCGGGGCTGGAGTTCCGGCCTTTGACTTCCGTGTCGTTACCCCGGAGCCGGGGGACGTCCGCATGAAGTCCGGACTCTCCCTGCACGTCAACCTTGGCCTTGAGGCGGCGGCCGATGCCGACCTCGTGATCATGGCGCCGTTTGGCCGGGATAAAGTCGTCCCTGAATCCGTCCTCGAAGCCTTGCGGGCGGCGCATGCCAGGGGAGCGTGGGTGATGTCCATTTGCTCAGGAGCATATGCGCTTGCCCGGGCAGGACTGCTGGACGGGCGGCGTTGTACTACGCACTGGCACTATTCCCAGGACCTGGCCAGTCGGTATCCATCCGTGATCGTGGATGAGAACGTCCTCTATGTACAGGACGGCACCATCATCACCAGTGCAGGCACTGCAGCGGGCATTGACGCTTGCCTGCACCTTGTCCGCGTGGAGCTTGGCGCCAACGTGGCCGCCGCCATCGCCCGCGATATGGTGGTACCGCCGCACCGCGACGGCGGGCAGGCCCAGTTCATCGACCGGCCGATGCCGACGTGCGGATCGGCGCCCATGGAAGCGCTGTTGCGGTGGATGGTGGAACACCTTGACGAGGAACACAGCGTCAACGAACTGGCAGCACGGCTTCACATGTCACCACGCACATTCGCCCGGCGCTTCCGGGCCGAAACCGGGACCACGCCCGCGGCGTGGCTGAATTCCCAGCGGGTGCTCCGGGCACAGGAACTGTTGGAAACCACAGAGCTGAACATTGACGAAGTCGCCCGCGAAGCCGGATTCGGGCATTCGGTCCTGCTGCGGCACCATTTCGCCAAAGTGCTCGACACGAGTCCGCAGAGCTACCGCCGGGCTTTTCGAGGGCAACTGGCCGAAGCCATCTGACGGCGTCAAGTGCCGGCTAACGGCGCCGGCCGGTGGTTCCCCGCGACTCGGAGCCTTCGGCTTTGGCGCACTCGATCAGTTCCTGCCACGGTCCGGTCACGGCACGGTCGGGCAGGGTGGCGCGGTGCTGTCCGGCCCGGATCGAGTACATGAAGCGGTCCGGTTCATTGACCGCCCGGGCCTGGCCCTTGGCTTCATCCCAGGGGCAGGCCTCGACAATCGGAAGCCATCGCTCCTTCTCATCCGGGGATACGGCTTCCACACTCCAGACACGTGTCATCGCGGCGATTCCTCCACTGCGTTGAACCGTAATTTTCATGACTGGCGGCTTCTCGTTCTACCCCTGCGACGTCAGCCCGTGGGCGGTCCGGAAGCAGCGCGTCCGGTCCCGCCTCGTGACTAAACCTTGACCTTCACAGTGTCCCACGCCTTCCGGACGGCGTCATGCTCCGGTGATCCGCTGCCGAAGAGTTCCTCGGCCGTGGCCAGCGTCGTCCTGGCGAACTTCCCGAAAGTGCACGTAGCAGGGAGTGCCCCGCTGGTCAGGGTCCCGTACCAAATCTGGCCCGGTGCCTCCCAGGCCTTGCCGCCGAGTTCTGCTGCCACCAGATAGAAGGCCCGGTTTGGAATGCCCGAGTTGATGTGCACGCCTCCGTTGTCCGCACTCGTGCGGACGTAGCTGTCCATCGAGTCCGGCTGCGGGTCCTTGCCCAGGATGTCGTCGTCGTACGCGGTACCGGGAGCCTTCATGGAGCGGAGGGCTGCTCCCTGGACCTGCTCGGTGAACAAACCCTGTCCAATCAACCAACTGGCCTGCTCCACGGACTCCTGTTTGATGTACTGCTCCACCAGGACGCCGAAAACGTCCGACATCGACTCATTGAGCGCGCCGGCCTGGTTGCGGTAGGCCAGGTTGGCTGTGTACTGCGTGACCCCATGGGCCAGTTCGTGTCCGATGACGCTGACGGATTTTGTGAACCTCTGGAAGATTTGTCCGTCCCCGTCTCCGAAAACCATTTGGCTGCCGTTCCAGAAGGCATTGTCGTAGAGCTTTCCGTAATGGACAGTGGCATCCAGCGGCAGTCCGGCATCGTCAATGGAATCCCGCCCAAAAACTTCACCGTACAAACGGTGCGTTCCACCAAGTCCGTCATATGCTTCGTCAGCCGCGGCGTCCCCGACGGGGGCAGCGCCTTCCTTGCGAACCAGCTGACCAGGAAGATCCTCAGTGGTGAGGGCATCGAAGATGGTCCGCTTGGGCGGCCCTGGCTTGGCCTGCCGTGCGCTGGGCGGTGCCGCGGGAACCGGAGCGGTCCGGATGGCCTGCAGGCCCTTGATGTGCAGCAGGGATTCCTTGGCTGCACGGGCAACCGCCCGGAGCCGGGGTTCGTTCTGGGCAGCAATCCTGCGAAGCATGTACGGCGGGACGATGGAACACATCACGGCAAACCCCTTTTGCTATCGGAAAGACCAACTGGGATCAGCCTAGGAGCAAGGCCGGACAATTTTGCGGCATGGTCCCGGCAAGCCCGTAAGTGATAGTCGGTAGCCGGCATGCAGAAAACCCCGCCAGCAGGACTGGCGGGGTTTTCGTTTGTGCCCTCGATAGGATTCGAACCTACGGCCTTCTGCTCCGGAGGCAGACGCTCTATCCCCTGAGCTACGAGGGCATCCAGGGTATCCCTCCGTTGCCGGTGGGACGTCCTAGAGCTTAGCAGCCACGGCACCGCAAATGAAAACTGCAACACGGGCCCACATCCGGCCCACTGTGAGTCCCACCATCAGCGGGAGCCGCCCGCGTCGCTTCAGTACCCGGCGAACGAGTCAACATGGACCCGTCGGGCGCCTGCACCGCGTGCCGCGGACCGCAGGGAATCAACGCTGGCGGGTGAGCCGGAGACGAATACTTCCCTGTCGGCGATATCCGGAACCAGTTCCTTCAGGCGCACTGCATCGATTCTGGAAGTGCCGGCGTCGCGCATGAACTCCGGGGGAGTGGAACCGTCGGCGAGCCGGGCAATCACGGTAGCTCCTGAGGCTTTCAGCTGTTCCACCCATGCCAGCTCGTCCCGGCTCTTCGCCAAATACAGCACCACGGTGTCGCGGGCGGTGCCGTCGGCCGCCAGTTGCGACAAGAAAGGCGTAATCCCGATACCTGCGGCCATCAACAGGACCGGTTTGCCGGCGTCGTGCGGGAGAAGAAAGTCCCCACCAACGGCAGTGGCGGAAACGGTTTCCCCTGGCCGAAGGGCAAGCAATGCTTTCTTGGCGCTCGACAAAGGCTCGGCGGTACCCACGCCAAAAGTCACTTCAGGCGCACCGGGAGCGCTGGTGATGCTGAAAATCCGACGTCGGCCCCTGCCGTCCGAACGCGAATGCGGCAGGTTCAGCTCCATGAACTGGCCTGCGGCAAAACGGACCGGCCGCGCCGGTTCGAAACGGAATTCCGTGCTCCCGGGCGTCAAGACGCGTGATTCCTTGAACGTCAGTTCCACCCCGCCCCGTTGGCCCAGGAAGAAAGCGATGAGATTGCCCAGCAGCAGCGCCAGTTCCGGGGAATTGGCCACGAAACCGAAGTTGTAAGGAACCGCGAAGACAACACCCACGACGGCGGCAAGCGCCAGCTGCTGCCAGCGGCGGGGAGGAAGGGTGAGCGGCTCGGACAGCATGAAGCCCACGAAGAACAGAAGGGGCCGTTGGGCCAGGGTCTGCCACAAAGCCTGCCCGAAGGTCATGCTCCGGTTCAGGAGCTCAAGGGTGATGATCCCGCTTGCCACCACGAGGAACACAGTGGCCATGAGCAGCTTGCGGGTACGGTACAGGACCAGCAGAACGCCCGGCACCAGCAACCACAGCATCGCCGGGGTTGCCGCCCACCACGTAGCAATGTTCAAGCCGGTCAGGCCGGTGATGAATGCGCCAGCGGCGGCCGGATTGAAGATGTGCCTGCCGCGAAAGGCCAAAGCGTACTTGGACACGCTCGCCAATACGCATGCCAGCGCCACACCGGCCATGTCGGTGAGCCCAAAAGCGGGCCAGAACAGGAAGTAGAGGAGCAAAGCCGTGATGAGTGAAGACTCCGTGTGTGGTCTGACACGGAATACGACGGCGAGCAAACGGTTCGATCCATACGTAACGCCCAAGCACAGGAGCAGGTGGACCAGCATCTCCGGCAGGCCGAAGGTCAGCCACCCCAGCACGTTGAGGATCATGCTGTACACCACCAGCACCCCGAGGACCCACAGGATCAAGCGGTACATGGTGAAGCGGCCCAACCAGGTGTCAACGCGGGACTTGGCAGCAATCATGTGAACAGTCTCCCCTCAAAACCTGACGAAAACGCGGCACTGCCCGTCGAAGAGACCCTGAGCCACGAGAACTCGAATTCTTTTTCAAGCGGTGCAGGATCCACCATGAACAATGCCGTGGCCAACCCGTCCGCGACCAGGGGGCTCGCCGCCATGGTCCACGTGGCCACTGTGGTGTGGACCGGCTTTCCGGTGGTGCCGTCCAGGACATGGTGCAGGCCGTCGTCCCATGCCCGGCGGTTGGCCGCCGAAGCGCACAGCGCCGCGTTGTCCAACTCGACGGTCCCAATGGCCTGTCGTGGGTTGTAAGGATGTTCCAGCGCGACACTGACGGGATGGGCCCCCGAATGAAGCATGTCGCCGCTGCCATCCACCAGGAAATCATCGATGCCCGCTCCCCGGAGTATCCCTCCCAACAGGTCCACCAGCTGGCCTTTTCCGGCCGCGCCGATGTCCACCACCAAGGGTTCCCTGGCGGTCATCGTCGTGCCTGTCCACTCAAGGACGTCCTCCCAACGGGGTGGTGCCTGGGCTGCTCCCGTCGGGATGAGGGAGTAGCTGGCGTCGTAACCCAGCCTTTCCAGGCTGCTTCCAATAAGAGGGGTCATGGCCCCGTCGCTCAAGCGGTAGGCCGTGGCATACAGTTCCTGAAGCCCGGTGGCGTGGTCCGGCAACGTGATGCTGCCCGGACCGCGGGAGAGGCGGGCCACCAAGGAATCGGCCCTGAAACGCGACCACGTCATGTCGTACGCTTCGACAGCGGCAAGCAACTCCCCGGTGAGAACGGGAGCCAGCTGATCCGGCGTCGAAATTTCCCACCGTGTGCCGATCCCGTCGAAGCTGAAGTTGCTCCAGCCCGGATGCGGCATGACCGCTACTTGGCCTGCGACTTGATCTGCTCGAGGGCATCATTGAACCCCCCGGACGTGAGGGAAGAACCGGCCACCTTGGACACCTTCAGTTCGTCCACGTCCTTCCCGACAATCTGTGCCGCGATGCCACTGGCAAACTCACCTTGGAATTTCTTGGTGTTGGGGTTGGAGGGGTGGACTGTGATGTTCACCGCTGAGACCTTATCGGCGGCCAGTGTCAGTTCCACGCCCACCGTTTCCTGCCCATTCGGTGACGTGTAGGTTCCATCCGCACTGTAGGTACCGTCCTTGTAGGTGGTAGCTCCGGTGGTAGCGATGGCGGACGAGCCTGTGGGCGAAGGGCTGCCTGTCGAGGCCTGGCCGCCCTCCTGGGTGGCCGGCGCTTGGGTGGCAGGCGCTTGGGTGCTGGGCGCGCATCCAGCGGCTGTTCCTGCGATGGAGAGGCCGGCAATGCCAACATAGATGCTCTTGCGGAGTGGCGTAGTCATGATTCTGCTCGTTTCAACTGGACAAGTTCAACCGGAAGTATGTCGTCGTGGGGCTCGTGGTCATGGCACTGGCAGGCCCCGGATGAGGGGCGCGGCCGGCGTCCATGTTCTTCACAACGTTGAAATCAGCGTAATGGTTCAGTCTGTGGCGGCTGCCTGCGGTCCCTGTGCGCCGGCTGTGTCCGGATTGTCCACATACGGGCCCACCAATTCCGCGTCTTTGCGGGCCACCGGTAGGCTAGATCCGTGACTCCCGATGAACTCTCTGCTGCCATATCCGCCTGCCTTAAGGTCGCTGTCTCCACTGGCGAAATCGCCCTGACGGAATCTGCTGTGCCCGACGCCGTGCGCGTGGAGCGACCCAAGAACCGGGACCATGGTGATTGGGCCACCAACATCGCCCTGCAGCTGTCCAAGCAGGCCGGGATGAATCCCCGCGAATTTGCAGGCATCCTGAGCAACCATCTCCAGGGCATCCCCGGCGTCGCCGGCGTGGAAATCGCCGGACCGGGCTTCCTGAACATCACCGTGGATGCCGCTACGGCCGGAACCCTTGCCAAGACCATCGTTGAGGCCGGATCCGCCTACGGCACCAACCAGGCGCTCGCGGGCCGCGTGGTCAACATGGAGTTCGTCTCCGCAAACCCCACGGGTCCGCTGCACATTGGCCACACCCGCTGGGCGGCGCTAGGTGACGCCATTGCCCGTGTCCTGCGTGCATCAGGTGCTGACGTCACGGCCGAGTACTACATCAATGACGCCGGTTCGCAGATGAACGTCTTCGCCAACTCCGTGCTTTCCCGCCTTCATGGCAGGGGTGTTCCCGAGGGCGGATACCCGGGCGAGTACATCCGCGAGCTTGGCGACGAGGTCCTGAAGGCACACCCGGACATCCGCGAACTGACGGATGAAGCCGCCCTGCCGGTCATTCGGGCTGCTGCTTACGAGGCCCAGATGGCGGATATCAAAACCACCTTGGCTGACTTCGGCGTGGAGTTTGATGTCTTCTTCTCCGAAAAGGAACTGCACGACGCCGGAGCGATCGAGTCCGCCGTTGCGCGCCTTCGCGAGCAGGGGCATGTCTACGACGACGGAGGCGCCGTCTGGCTGCGCACCACCGACTTTGGTGACGACAAAGACCGCGTCATGATCCGCGCCAATGGCGAACCGACCTACTTCGCCGCCGACGCTGCCTACTACCTGTCCAAAAAGGACCGCGGATTTACCGAAAAGATCTATCTCCTCGGCGCCGACCACCACGGATACATCAACCGGCTGAAGGCGATTGCGGCCTGCGCAGGCGACGACCCCGAGGTCAATATCGAGGTCCTCATTGGACAGCTCGTCTCCGTGAACGGTGCCAAGCTGTCCAAGCGCGCCGGCAACATCATCGAGCTCAAGGATCTCATTTCCTGGCTTGGCAAGGATGCGGTGCGTTACTCCCTGGCACGCTTCCCGGCCGACTCTCCGCTGACCTTGGATCCGGAACTGCTCAAGAAGAACTCCAACGAGAACCCCGTGTTCTATGTGCAGTACGCGCATGCCCGCTCACGTGGCACTGCCCGCAACGCGATCGAGGCCGGCGTGGACCGTTCCGTGTTCGATGCCTCGCTCCTGGACCACGCAACCGAGAACGAACTGCTCTCTTACCTGGGCAGCTACCCGTCGATCGTGGCCAAGGCCGCCGAGCTCCGTGAGCCCCACAGGGTGGCCCGCCACCTCGAGGTCATCGCCGGCGCCTACCACCGCTGGTACGACGCGTGCCGCGTGTCGCCGCAGGGCGACGAGCCTGTCCAGGACGTGAACCGGACACGCTTGTGGTTGAACGACGCCACCAGCCAGGTACTTGCCAACGGACTCGAACTGCTCGGTGTTTCGGCGCCGGAACGGATGTAGCGAAATGACCACAGAATCCAGCAACGCTTCTCCTCTTGCACCGGAATGGTTGGCCCTCCCGGAAGACCTCAACGCCCTTCAGCCGTCCATGTGGGCGGCCGGGGTGGCGAAGAATGGCGCCGGTGAAGTCGCCATCGACGGTGTTTCGGTCAAGGAACTCAAGGAACAGTTCGGGACTCCGCTCTTCGTCATGAGCGAGTCGGATTTCCGTTCACGGGCGCGGGCCTTCAAAGACGCTTTCGATGCTGCATTCGCGGACATTTGTGGGGGAGTGGATGTCTACTACGCCGGCAAATCGTTCCTGTGCACGGCAGTAGCCAGCTGGGTGGCAGAGGAAGGCCTTCGACTGGACACCTGCTCCGGCGGTGAGCTCGCCGTTGCTGCCCGCGCCGGGATCGAAGGACGGAATCTCGGCCTGCACGGCAACAACAAGTCGGACGCGGAGATCAGCCGCGCGCTGGACATGCACGTTGGCAGGATCGTGGTGGACAGCCTCGACGAGCTGGAACGCGTAGCCAAGATCGCCTCCAGCCGCGGCGAAACCGCCAAAGTCATGCTGCGCCTTACTCCTGGTGTGCATGCCCACACGCATGAATTCATTGCCACGGCCCACGAGGACCAGAAATTCGGCCTCTCCATGGCCGAAGACACCACTGAGGAAGCCGGCCTGTCCGCTGCCGAGGAAGCGGTGGCAGCTGCGACGTCCTATCCGGGAATTGAGCTCCTGGGCCTGCATTGCCACATCGGCTCGCAAATCTTCGAGCCTGACGGTTTTGCCGTGGCAGGAGAAAAGCTTCTGCGGTTCCTTGCCGCGATGCAGAGCAAGTACTCCATCGTCCTGCCTGAACTTGACCTCGGCGGTGGCTATGGAATCGCTTACACCCCGGTGGACACTCCGCGTCCGCCGGCCGAGATCGCGCAGGCGATGGCGGCCGTCGTGCGTTCCACCTGCGCCGAACTGGGGATAGCCTCGCCCCGCATCTCAATTGAACCGGGACGGGCGATCGTGGGCAGCACCACGTTTACCCTCTACGAAGTAGGCACCCTCAAAACGGTCCGCGTGGATGCTCCCGGCGTTGACGCAGGGCAGGAGAACGTTACGTATCCGCGCCGCTATGTGTCGGTGGACGGTGGAATGAGCGATAACGCCCGTCCGGTGCTGTACGACGCGGATTATTCGGCGATTTTGGCCTCCCGTGATTCCACCGCGGCTCCGCAGCTGTCCCGAGTAGTGGGCAAACATTGCGAGAGCGGCGACATAGTTGTTAGAGATGTATATCTGCCCGCGGACGTGGCAGCCGGTGATTTGCTCGCAGTACCGGGTACCGGCGCCTACTGCTGGGCCCTCTCCAGCAACTACAACTACCTGGCCCGGCCTGGCGTTGTCGCTGTACGCGACGGAGCCGCCAGGTTGATCGTCCGCGGCGAAACCGAAGAAGATCTCTTGAACCGCGACATGGGAGTGGCGAATGTCTGAAGTGCGAACCTTGAAAGTGGCCCTGCTGGGCTGTGGCAACGTTGGGGCCCAGGTCGCGCGGATTCTGATTGACGACGCCGAGGCACTTGCCGCCCGCAGCGGTGCACGCCTGGAACTGTCCGGTATCGCTGTCCGCACCATCGATTCCCCGCGCGACGTCGAACTGCCGCGCGAGTTGTTCACCACTGACGCCGACACTCTGGTCAAGGACGCCGACCTGGTCATCGAACTCATGGGCGGAATCGAGCCTGCCCGTTCGTTGATCCTCACCGCGATCCAGAACGGCGCCTGCGTGGTCACCGGCAACAAGGCCCTGCTTGCACAGGACGGACCCACCCTCTACGAAGAGGCCGATAAAGCCGGAGTGCAGCTGTCCTACGAGGCCGCCGTCGCCGGCGCCATCCCCATCCTTCGTCCCATCCGCGACAGCCTGTCCGGGGACCGGATCACCCGCGTGCTGGGCATCGTCAACGGCACCACCAACTTCATCCTCGACCAGATGGACAGCACCGGTGCGCAGTTCGCTGACGCCCTCGCCGAAGCCCAGCGACTGGGCTACGCCGAAGCGGACCCGACAGCGGACGTTGAAGGGCATGATGCCGCAGCGAAGGCTGCCATCCTTGCGTCGCTTTCGTTCCATACACGCTTCTCCCTGGACGATGTCTACTGCGAAGGCATCACCAAGGTCAGCGCCGAAGACATCGCCTCGGCCAAAGAAGCCGGCTTCGTCATCAAGCTTCTCGCGATCGCCGAGAAGATCGACTCTTCGGACCACGGCAGTGGCATCTCGGTGCGGGTCCACCCCACGCTGCTCCCGCGTGAGCATCCGCTGGCGGCTGTCCGTGGAGCCTTCAACGCAGTGTTCATCGAGGCCGAAAACGCCGGCGAACTGATGTTCTATGGCCAGGGCGCCGGGGGAACACCAACAGCATCCGCTGTGCTCGGCGATCTCGTTTCCGCCGCCCGCCGCCTGGTTCTGGGCGGTCCCGGCCGTACCGAGACCACCACCGGCCACGTTCCGGCGCTCACCATTGACGCCTCCGATACGAGCTACTACATCGGCTTGGATGTCGCTGACCAGGCAGGCGTGCTTGCCCGGATTGCCCATATCTTTGCGGAAAACGGCGTTTCCATCGAAATCATGCGTCAAACGATCCACCGCGACTCTGCCTCGAATGTTGAGTCGGCCGAGCTGAAGATCGTGACGCACCGTGCATCCGAAGCTGCACTCGCAGCAACCGTTGAGGCCGTCAAGGGCCTCGACGTCATCAATTCCGTCACATCCGTACTGCGGGTAGAAGGGGTCTAAGTGGCTCACCAATGGCGCGGAGTAATCCGCGAGTATGCTGATCGTTTGCCCGTAACGGAAGCCACGAAGGTCATCACCCTCGGCGAGGGCGGCACTCCGCTGGTTCACGCGCAAAAACTGTCCGAGCTGACCGGTTCAGAGGTCTACCTCAAAGTCGAAGGCATGAACCCGACGGGCTCCTTCAAGGACCGCGGCATGACCATGGCCATGACGGCTGCTGTCGAGGCCGGCGCCAAAGCCGTAGTTTGCGCCTCCACGGGAAACACCTCCGCATCGGCCGCTGCCTACGCCACGGCCGCGGGTCTGAAGTGTGCGGTGCTTGTTCCTGAAGGCAAGATTTCCATGGGCAAGCTGAGCCAGGCCATCGCCCACGGTGCCACGTTGCTGCAGGTCGATGGCAACTTCGACAACTGCCTCGACATCGCCCGCAAACTCGGTGAGTCCTACCCCGTCTTCCTGGTGAACTCGGTCAATCCCGCCCGCATCCAGGGCCAGAAGACCGGTGCCTTCGAAGTGGTGGATTCTTTGGGCGACGCCCCGGACATCCACGTTCTTCCCGTCGGCAACGCAGGAAACATCAGCGCGTACTGGAAGGGCTACAAGGAGTACGCCGCGCCGTTCGAGACCTCCAACGGGACCCTTCCGGCCGTTTCCACCAAGACTCCCACCATGTGGGGCTTCCAGGCCGCCGGCGCAGCCCCCTTCGTTGCCGGCCACCCCATCACGGAGCCTGACACGATCGCAACTGCCATCCGCATCGGCAACCCCGCTTCGTGGGAGACGGCCGTGGCCGCACGCGACGAATCCGGTGGTCTTATTGAAGCCGTCACCGATGACGAGATCCTGGACGCCCACCGCTGGTTGTCTTCCAAGGAAGGCGTCTTCGTCGAGCCCGGCTCGGCTGCCGGCGTCGCCGGCTTGATCAAGAAGCACGCGGCAGGCCAGGTACCGTCGGGCAAGACCATCGTCATCACCGTCACCGGGCACGGACTCAAAGATCCCCAGTGGGCTCTCCGGACCGAAGACGGCAGTGAAGTCCAGCCGGTCAAGGTGCCGAACGACGTCGTCACCGTTGCAGCAGAACTGGGACTGGAAGAAAACTAAGAGTGGAATCAAAACAGCCCACCGCGACCGATCGGGTAATCGTCGCGGCAGGCCAACGGCTGACCGTCAAGGTCCCTGGTACGAGCGCCAACCTGGGCCCGGGCTACGACAGCCTGGGCCTGGCCCTCTCCATCTACGACACTTTGACGGTGGAGACCCTCACCACCGGAGAGCTTGAGTTCGAGCTCTCCGGTGAGGGCGCCGACACCCTTCCCCGCGATGCCACCCACCTTGTGGTGCGCGCCATCGATCTTGCACTGGAGCGTCTGGGTTTCCAGCACACCGGCTTGCGGATCACCGCGGACAACGTCAACCCCCATGGGCGGGGTTTGGGTTCCTCTGCCTCGGCAGTGGTCGCTGCGGTGACGGCTGCGAACGCGTTGGTACCTCAGGAGGCCCAGCGCGACACTCAGTGGATCCTGCAGCTGACAAGCGAGATGGAAGGCCACCCGGACAACGTCGCACCGGCGATTTTCGGCGGACTGGCGCTGTCGTGGCAGGACAGCGAGCAGTACAGCAGTACCCGTGCGGAGGTGGCACCAGCTGTTACTCCGGTAGTGGCTGTACCGGATTACGAGCTGTCCACCGAGACGGCGCGTGGACTGCTCCCGGCATCGGTCGGCCACCACGCAGCTGCGATGAACTCCGGGCGCGCCGCATTGCTGATCCACGCCCTCACGGCAGATCCCGGACTGCTGTTGCCGGGTACGGAAGACTACCTTCACCAGAGCTATCGTGCCCAAGCCATGCGGCCCAGCGCCGAACTCATTGCAGCTTTGCGGGCAGCAGGGCACGCAGCCGTTGTTTCCGGCGCCGGACCAACCGTGATGATCCTTGCCAATGGTTCCGACGAAGCCGCAGCAGCGGTCCAATTCATCAATTCGTTTACTGCAGCCAACACACCCGACGTTGGTTGGCGTGTGATGACGCTGGCTGTTGACGTTCAAGGTGCTAGAGTGGAAGTGCACCGCCGGTAAAGCCGCGGGCAGTTCCCTGATTTTGGACTTCGGTGTTTCGCCGTACCTTTCGTCAACTGTGCCAACGTTGGTGGTGTCGTCTCTTTTCGGCCTGCATCAGGTGCCGCAGAACTCTCTGTTTCCTGAATTTCAGGCTGGCTGTCCGGGTAACCGGATCCAGTGAAGGCGATCAGTATCCGGCCCTGTTGGCCACAATCCATCAGGCACGGCCAAAATCACCGGCTGCAGATCTGAACTGCAGCCCAGAACAAATCATCGCGTCCAGCTCTCGCTCTGGACGCCGTCGAGGGGGAAGGATCCTTCGTGACAGAAACCACTGAGCTGGCTTCAGCTGTGGACACAACATCTTCTGCTGCTGAGTCGTCAACGGCAGCAACCAAGAGCAGCGGCCTTGCAGGCCTCAAGCTCGCCCAGCTTCAGGCTCTTGCGAGCCAGCTGGGTATTTCGGGGGGATCCCGCATGCGCAAGGGGGACTTGGTTACGGCCATCTCTGCCCACCGTGCGGGCACCTCCACTACCAAGGCTCCAGCCAAGGCCACGTCGGCCAAGGCTCCCGCCGTGGCCAAGGAAGCCCCGGTTGCAGAAGCCAAGGCCACGGAAAAGAGTGCGCCCGTTGAGGCAGCTGCCGAGGCTCCGGCCCAGGAAGCTCCCCGTGGGCGTGGACGTGGACGCAGCCGCCGCGCCACCAGTGATGGCGTTGTTGCAGCTGCTGAGGCAGCCGCGACCACCACTGCCACCGCCTCCGAGCCTGAAGCAGCACCCGCCGTCGAAACGCCGGCCGCGGCCGAAGCAACCGAGGCGGGCTCCGAACGTCGTCAGCCCCGTACCCGCAACCGTCGCCGCGGCGAAGCTGCCGCAGCTCCGGCGGAAGCAGCGGAAGCGCCGGCAGCCGAGCAGCGCAACGACCGCACGGAACAGCGTGAGCAGCGCAACGACCGCACGGAACAGCGCGAGCAGCGCAACGACCGCACGGAACAGCGTGAGCAGCGCAACGACCGTTCGGAACAGCGTGAGCAGCGTGAGCAGGCCGACTCCGGCGACCAGCAGCGCGAACGCCGCGACAACAACCGTGGCCGCCGTGAAGACAACAACGACGGCGACGACACCGGCAACCGCCGCAACCGCCGCAACCGCCGTGACCGAAACGACCAGAACGACCGCAGCGACCGCCGGGGCGGCCAGGACGGCCGTGACGGCAACACCCGCAGCGACCGTTTCCGCGATCGCAACGAACGTCGTCGTGGACGCGCCCAAGGACCGGACGTTGACGACGTCGAGGTTACCGAGGACGACGTCCTGCTTCCCGTGGCAGGCATCCTGGACGTTCTGGAGAACTACGCGTTCATCCGTACGTCCGGCTACCTCCCCGGCGCCAACGACGTCTACGTCTCCCTGGCACAGGTCAAGAAGTACAACCTCCGCAAGGGTGACGCCGTCGTAGGTGCCATCCGTGCACCGCGTGACGGTGAGGACCGCAGCCAGCAGTCGGCCCGACAGAAGTTCAACGCGCTCGTTCGCGTCACATCCGTCAACGGCAAAACCCCTGAGGAACTCAAGGACCGCGTCGAGTTCGCAAAGCTCGTTCCGCTGTACCCGTCAGAGCGCCTGCGCCTGGAAACGGACCCCAAGAAGATCGGTCCGCGTGTCATCGACCTCGTGGCTCCGATCGGCAAGGGCCAGCGTGGCCTGATCGTTTCCCCGCCGAAGGCCGGCAAGACGCTCATCCTGCAGTCCATCGCGAACGCAATCACCACCAACAACCCTGAGGTCCACCTCATGATGGTGCTGGTTGACGAACGTCCCGAAGAAGTTACGGACATGCAGCGCACCGTCAAGGGCGAGGTCATTGCCTCTACCTTCGACCGTCCCGCCGACGACCACACCACCGTTGCCGAGCTCTCCATCGAACGCGCCAAGCGACTCGTGGAGATGGGCATGGACGTGGTGGTTCTCCTGGACTCCATGACCCGTCTGGGCCGTGCCTACAACCTCGCAGCACCGGCCTCCGGCCGTATCCTGTCCGGTGGCGTGGACTCCGCAGCACTGTACCCGCCCAAGCGCTTCTTCGGTGCGGCCCGCAACATCGAGAACGGTGGCTCGCTGACCATCCTGGCAACCGCTCTTGTTGAGACCGGCTCCAAGATGGATGAAGTCATCTTCGAAGAGTTCAAGGGCACCGGCAACATGGAGCTCCGCCTGTCCCGCCAGCTGGCGGACAAGCGCATCTTCCCGGCTGTGGACGTCAACGCGTCCGGCACGCGCCGCGAAGAGAACCTGCTCTCGCCTGAGGAGGTCAAGATCATGTGGAAGCTGCGCCGCGTCCTTTCCGGACTCGAGCAGCAGCAGAGCCTTGAGCTGCTGACCAACAAGATCCGGGAGACCCAGAGCAACGTCGAGTTCCTCATGCAGGTTCAGAAGACGACGCTCGGAGCGAAGTCGGACAACGACAAATAGCTGTGCTCTAACCGCTCAAAATATGCCGGCCCCGCCCCTGCGCCGGGTAGCTTTCGATCTGCGATCGGAAGCTGCCCGGCTCCGGCAGGCCCGAAGCCACTCCCTGGCCGGCATATTTTGAGCGGTCTTTGTTTAAACGGAATCCTTGACCCGACCCCACGCGAGGTCATATGGCCCATGTGGGCCCCGCCAGATGGGCTGTACGTGACCCCACGATGCAGTTATTAGACTTGTAGAAGTCGAAAGAGGTTTGAAAATGTTTGAGTCCGTACAGGGATTGCTTGATGAGCATGCTGCTATTCAGGCACAGCTGAGCGATCCTGCCGTTTATGCCGATCAGTCTGCTGCCAGGAAGTTGGGGCGGCGCTCCGCGCAGCTCCAAGGCATTGTGGAGGCGTACAACAAGTGGCGCGGGCTCAATGACGACCTGGAAGCGGCCAAGGAAATGGCTGACGAGGATCCGGAGTTCGCCGCAGAGGTTGAACAGTTGGAGGAACAGATCCCTGCCGCGCAGGAGCGTTTGCGCCGTCTGTTGATCCCGCGCGATCCGGACGATGCCCGCAACGTCATCCTCGAAGTGAAGGGTGGGGAAGGCGGTGACGAAGCTGCCTTGTTCGCAGGAGACCTTCTGCGTATGTACATGCGTTACGCCGAGTCCCGTGGCTGGAAGACAGAAATGATTTCAGCTACCGAGTCCGACCTCGGTGGTTACAAGGACGTTGCTGTCGCCATCAAGGGCAACTCGAACGATCCCGCACAGGGCGTTTTCGCCCGCTTGAAGTTCGAGGGCGGCGTGCACCGCGTACAGCGTGTTCCCGTGACCGAATCACAGGGGCGTATTCACACCTCGGCCGCCGGTGTGCTGGTTCTCCCCGAAGTGGACGAGCCCGAAGAACTTGAGATCAACCAGAACGACCTCAAGATCGACGTTTACCGTTCCTCCGGCCCGGGTGGTCAGTCCGTGAACACCACCGACTCTGCCGTCCGCATTACCCACTTGCCCACGGGCATCGTCGTCGCCATGCAGAACGAGAAGTCGCAGCTGCAGAACCGCGAAGCCGGCATGCGCGTCCTCCGCGCCCGACTCCTTGCCCACCAGCAGGAACAGATCGACGCCGCCAACTCCGAGCAGCGCAAATCGCAAATCCGGACCATGGACCGTTCGGAGCGCATCCGCACGTACAATTTCCCGGAAAACCGCATTGCAGACCACCGCACGGGCTACAAGGCCTACAACCTCGACGCCGTCATGAATGGCGATCTTGAGCCCGTCATCCAGTCTGCAATTGAAGCAGACGAGCAGGCACGCCTGGACGCCATCGGCGAATAGCCGAGCCCAAGCGCCTACGACTTCAGCATCCAGGGTCCATTAATGTCGTTTTACCAAGGCCAGAGCCTCGCGGACGCAGTTCGCGAGGCTACTGCCGTTTTGTCCGACGCCGGTGTTCCCAGCCCACGCGTGGACGCTGAGTTGCTGGCCGACCACCTGTTGGGTGTAGGGCTTGGCCGGCTCCGTGCCATGCTCCTCGGCGATGCGCCCTCTCCTGATGGCTATGGGGACTTGGTGCTGGAGCGTGCGGCCCGGGTTCCCTTGCAGCACATCACGGGCGTCGCGTATTTCCGTCACCTGGAGTTGCGCGTGGGCCCGGGGGTGTTCATACCCCGACCGGAAACGGAATCGGTGGTTCAACTGGTCATCGACCACGTCTCGGGCATGGCAAACCCGAAGGTGGTGGATCTCGGTACGGGTTCGGGTGCCATTGCAGGCTCGATAGCCCACGAAGTTCCCGGCGCTGAGGTCCACGCGGTGGAATACAGCAGCTTTGCGCACGCCTGGGCGGCCCGGAATCTCGAACCTTTGGGGGTTTCGTTGATCCAGGGCGACCTCCGGGATGCCCTTCCTGAGCACAACGGTACCTTCGACGTCGTCGTCTCCAACCCCCCATACATCCCGTCCGAGGCGATACCCTCGGAACCGGAAGTCGCCCTCCACGATCCTCCCGAAGCCCTGTACGGTGGGGGAGCGGACGGTATGGAACTTCCGACGGCGGCAGCGGCCTCTGCGGCGCGGCTCCTGAAACCGGGCGGCTACTTCGTGATGGAGCACGCCGAAGTCCAGGCACAATGGATCGCCGGTATGCTGCAACGCGCCGGACGCTGGCAAGAGATCACCACACACTTTGACTTGAACGGCAAAGAACGTGCAACCAGCGCGGTACTGGCAAGCATCGCGCCTGATGAGTGAAAGAATAGCGCTGTGACCACAACCTACAACTGCACTTCCGAGGACCAGCGTGCTGAAGGACTTCAGCACGCCCAGCGCGCCATCAGCGAAAAGAAGTGCATCGTGATGCCCACGGACACCGTCTATGGCATTGCTGCCGACGCTTTTTCTCCCTTGGCTGTAACCATGTTGCTCGCTTCCAAGGGCCGCAGCCGGCAGATGCCCCCTCCCGTGCTGATTCCCCGCGTTAATGCCCTGGACGGGCTGGCAACTGATGTACCTGCTGACGCGCGGGCATTGGCACAGGCTTTCTGGCCCGGCGGGTTGACATTGATCCTGCACGCGCAGCCGTCCCTGGACTGGGACCTTGGCGATACCAAGGGCACCGTAGCCCTTCGCATGCCGGATGACCACCTTGCTTTGGATCTGTTGAGCATGACAGGACCGTTGGCGGTTTCATCCGCCAACCGGACCGGCCAGGAAGCAGCACAGACGGCTTCCGAGGCACGCCTGCAGCTGGCTGAATCCGTTGAGGTATACCTTGAAGGCGGCTTCCGGCCAGTCAAGGGTACCAACGCCGTGCCTTCCACGATTGTTGATGCAACATCCACTCCTTTCCGCGTGGTGCGGCAGGGGGCCATAGAACTTGAACGCCTCCGGGAAATCGTGCCCTCGATCCTTGGCATCGGTGAGACTGTCGCTGCCGCTGAACCGGAAGCCCCCCAGGAACCAACCACCGAGGACGTTGCTGAGGAGCCGGCCCCCGCGGACGAAACCGGAGAGAAACCGCCTGTCGAAGCATCGGAGGAGCCTGCTTCGGTGAAAAACGCCGCTCAGGACGCTGCACCCGCAACAGCGAAGTCCCAGGCTGCAAGCGAAAACCAACCGGAATGATTCCAGCACGCCAACGCGTCCCCGTCCTCGACGTGGACGCCACTCCGATGCGCGTCCAGGAACTTCTCGATGCCGTGGGCAGCCTCCTCGCGGCCGGAACCACAAGTACGGTATTGGGACATAATCTCCACAGCGTCACCTTGGTGCATTCGCACCCTGATGTTCGGGCGGTCTATGAGGAGGGTTCCATCGTCCTGTTGGACGGCGCTCCCGTTGCCATGTTGTGGGGACTCGCGCACAAACGGCAACTGCAGCCGATTGGCGAGGGGACCATGGCTTACAGGCTCGGCTCCATGGACTGGATTCCTGAGTTGGGAAAGATTCCCGGACTTCAGCGGGTCGCCGTCGTCGGGGCCGGCCGCGAGGCGAACAGCAAGGCGGTTGCCCGGCTGGCATCCATCGTCCCAGGTGCGACTGTGGACGGGATGCCCGGTGAAGCATGGGATGAGTCCTTGGAAAGTGCCGTCGTGGAGTGGTTGAAGGGGTTCCGCCCGCAACTTGTATTGCTGGGACTCGGGATGCCGCTTCAGGAAACAGTCCTGCATCGCAGGCTGGGTCAGCTTCCCCCTGCTGTCTACTGCGCAGTCGGGGGTGCCATTGAGCAGGTGGCGGGTATCCAGAAGCTCGCGCCTCGCTGGCTGGGTCGCTTGGGGCTGGAATGGGCCTGGCGCCTGGTTCTGCACCCCGGGAGGGTTGCCTACCGGGTATTTGTTGAACCGTGGAAGCTGGCTGCCCTGCTGATTCGGCGCCGTATCCAACCATCCAAGACCAGAGGCAAATAAATGACGTCCCAAGCTGTCGTGGTCGCTGTGGTAGTGACCTTCAACCGGCGTGATCTCCTCCAGACCACTTTGGAGGGCATCAGCGCAGGTACCCGGGTACCGGATGCGATCGTCGTCGTCGACAACGCTTCCACCGACGGAACCGCCGAATTCCTCAAGCAGTACCAAGGACCGGTGACAACCGACGTCGTCACATTGAACACCAACGTTGGCGGTGCAGGAGGATTCGTCGTCGGTATGGAACGTGCCGTTCTGGATCACAACGCGGACCACGTGTGGATCATGGATGACGACACGGAACCGCAGCCGGCCGCTCTGCGCGAAGCCCTCGAGGTGTCCGATGCCTACCGGCAGCAGACCGGGGAAGCCCCGGCATTCATAGCAAGCCGCGTTGTGTGGAGCGACGGACGGGACCACCCTATGAACAGAATGCGTCCCAGGATGGGCGCAAGCGACGACGCCCGCAGCGCCGCTGCGCGCATCGGGGCTACGCAGATCCGGAGTGCTTCCTTTGTGTCGGTGCTGATCCGTGCCGAAGAGATCAAACAGCACGGGCTTCCGATCGCAGATTACTTCATCTGGAACGACGACCTCGAGTACACGGCCAGGATTTCCCGTCGGGGGATAGCTTTGACCACGAACGCGTCCGTGGCCAACCACCATACGAAAGTCTTCGGCGACGCAGGAGCAGATCCTGGGCCTCGCTTCTACTATGAGGTGCGGAACAAGCTCTGGGTTTACACCCGCTCGAACGCTTTGGCCCCTTGGGAAAAAGTCCTGTTCACGGGGGCTTCGCTCCGCAACTGGACGCGGACCATCGCTGCTTCGTCCAACCGCAGGGTACTGTTGGACGGGCTTTTCAAGGGCCTGCGGCACGCCTTGAGGGCTCCGCGTTCGAACGCGGAGGTACTGGACGGAATCTACTCTCTGCGGGACGTCCAGGAGCCCGTCCGGTAACACCCAAACAGCCAGGTCGCAGCCAAAACAAGCTGCGGCCCTGCGGCTGCGTCACAGGGTGGTCACGGCCATTGGCATTAGTATCGTGACTAGAGTCCACAGAAATCCCGCAACATTCGGCACAGCCGGTGCAGGCATGGCGACGGAGTAGTTCCATTTATCCACTGACAGAATTCCACACCCTGAGCTGCCCTGAGTTGCCCCTCTCTGCAGCGCCCGGGCCGCGTGCCCTGGTCAAGGTGTCCGCAACGTCCAGCGGGCTGCTCCATGGAGTCGCCCCATGATCATGTATCTGCTGATGGCACTCACGGCCGCCGTTGTGGCCTACGCGGGAACATGGGGCGCCCGCGTCGTCGGAAACAAGCTTCGTTTGTACCAGCCCATCCGAAGCCGTGACATGCACTCCGCCTTGATCTCGAAGCTTGGCGGCCTGGGTATTTTCGTGGGTTTTTTCGCCGCACTTGTGGTGGCGTCCAACTCCTTCTTCGTCAAGGACATCTTCAGACACAACGATGCTCCCTGGGGAATCCTGGCAGGTGCCGTGGTGATTGTGGCGGTGGGGGTCGCCGACGACATCCTGGATATCCGCTGGTGGATCAAACTCCTGGGCCAGGGCGCTGCCGCCTTCATCGTGGCCATTTGGGGCGTTCGGATGTCCGTAGTGCCGTTCATTCCCGAACCCATTTTCCTGGACTCCGAAGTAGTCCAGATAGTCCTTACCGCAGGTTTGATCGTGACCACGATGAATGCCGTCAACTTCATTGACGGGCTGGATGGCCTGGCGGCCGGCGTGGCCATCATCGGGGGAGGAGCGTTCTTCCTCACCGCCTACTGGGTCCACCGGAACAACCCCTCCACCGACAACTCGGACCTCGCAACCCTCCTGATGGCCATTCTGGTGGGCAGTTGCATTGGCTTCCTGCCCCACAACTGGTTCCCGGCGAAGATCTTCATGGGAGACTCCGGGGCGATGCTCATCGGACTCCTCATGGCCTCTGCTGGCGTCGTTGCCACGGGACAAATCGGTTCCGGCCTTTATGACCGCGCGAACGGCATCCCCACGATCGTTCCCATCCTGCTGCCGTTTGCCGTCCTATCCCTTCCCCTCCTGGATCTGGGCATGGCAGTTGTCCGGAGAACAGCGCGGGGCCAGTCTCCGTGGTCGGCTGACCGCGGGCACCTTCACCACAAGCTGGTGGACTTGGGCTACTCGCACCGCACCGCCGTCGTGATGTTGTACGTGTGGACCTGCATCCTGGCCTTCGGTGGCGTCGCCTTTGCCGTGTTCCCCTGGCAAATGGTGCTGATCATCGTCATCGCCGCCGCGCTGGTCATGGCTGTCGTGACGGCGTGGCCTTACATTCGCCGGACCAAGAACGACTCCGCTCTCTAAGTTTCAAGTTGCCGAGCTGGACTTTGGACGGGGCTGATCCTGACGGAACCCTCACCGCGCACCCCATTTCACCAACAGGGTCTGCAGCGTTCCCATTGTTTGACAACTTGTGACAAGCCTGTAACCATGGTGCAGTCAAGTCCATTGCAAATGATGTAAAAGTGATGTCAAGCGATGGGCATTCGGTGATCCTGCAACTCGGGATCGATATTTGGGGGAGTCAAAAGTATGGGACGATTTGCAAAGATTGCCGCTGTCGGGGCACTGGCCTTGGGTTCGGTGGCGTTGGCGCCTATGTCTGCTCAGGCCTCAGCCGGAACTGGAAGTGCCGTGGAAGCTCAGGCATCAACTACGGCTACGGCGTGTGGCTTTCTAGGCACCAGCTACTGGATCGCGGGTCAGACGTCGGCTTACAACCACTGCGGTTCGGGCAAGGTGCTTGTCCGGCTCGACTACAATGTTGGCAGCGACACGAGGTGCCTCAACCCGGGTGTGACCGACGGAATTACTAGTCCGTTGTGGAATCCGATCATTAATATTTATGCCATTGGATCCTGCTAGCCAGCAGGAGTCGATCAGGGTTGGAAGTACAAGAGGACCCGGTTTCAGCGCTAGCTGGAACCGGGTTCTTTTGCGTGATTTGAAGAGGTGGGAATCCCACACTCCGCGAGGGTAGGGCGTCCGCGCATTGAGTGCATGGCTGCGAAGACTGGCCTCTGTGAACATCTGGCGTGCGATGCGCGAGTCAGTCTCTTCGGCATCAGTTGGCTTGGCGTGTCAGCGGTGACCATTAGGTGGAAAACTGCTGGCATGGCCTGAACCTGTTCTATCTCGTGTAGAATTCAGGTGCAGTGCATTGCTGCACACTTCCCCTTTTACAGATGACGATAGGGATCTCCATGGCTTCAAACGCCGAGCCCGGGCCTGAGCCGGGCAATGGTCCTCTTGAAGCTTCCGGTGCCACGCCCTCGCTTTGGCTGCATCTTCTAAAGCTCAGCACCATTGTGGGATCGGCAGGTCTGCTCGTTGCTGCTGCCTTGGCCGCCCTCATGGACGGCCCAGCGGGTGCTCTGTCGGAGGTTCTTGGTGGACTGCTGGTGATGGTGTTCTTCGGCATCAGTCTGTTGGTGGGCCACTACGTAGGACGAAATAATCCCTCCGGGGCCATTGGCTTGTTCGTTGCTACATACTTCGTAAAGGTCGTCGGTTTCGCCGTAATACTTTTCGCGATCGGCAGACCTGAGTGGCTGCACTCGCGGTGGTTCGTGATCGGTGCCATTGTGACCGTGGTTATGTGGCAGGCTGCTGAGCTCTATGGCTTCAGCAAGGCGCGCCTTCAAACCTTCAACGACCCCAACTCCAGTGAAAGAACCGGCGATGTCTGAGCCAAAGCGATCCGGCCAAAGGGCCGGTCAAGAAGTGGGTAGCGGTGGTGCGGGCTACAACGATGGTATGGCCGTATTCAGCTATATAACTGGCGGAATCATCGTCTGGAGTTTGATAGGGTGGGGTCTGGATAATCTGTGGGGTACCCGCTGGATTGTGCTCGCAGGCGCTCTGCTTGGAGCTCTCGGAGGATTTTACTTGTCCTACATGCATGGCCTCACCGGCAGCAAAAAACGAACTGGTGGCGACCGTGCTGCCAGCGGCCCGTCCAAAGACGGTCCCAGCAATGCCAAATAATTTCACAAGGGAACCAGCAGGCCATGCTTCTGCAGGAACCCACCAAACGCCCAATGATGGACACTGCAGAGAGGAAACGCGTTGATCGCGCTTGCGCTCCCGGCCAAAGACTCAGGAGAGTTTGCCCCTCCTGGTATTAACGAAATGCATTTGCCGGCAATCCTGCCGTGGGGTGCGGCAGAAGGATTCTCGAAGCAGATGCTGCTGGTGATCCTTTCGGTCGTCATCATTGCTACCTTCTTTGTGATAGCTGCACGTAAGCAGCAGCTGGTTCCTGGCAAGCTGCAGTTCGCAGGCGAGATGGCCTACGGCTTCGTGAGGAACAGCATCGCCAAGGACATCATCGGTGGCAGGGACTTCATGAAGTACGTCCCGCTGCTGTTCAGTTTGTTCTTCTTCATCCTGGTGAACAACATTTACGGAGCAATTCCGTACATTCAGCTTCCTACCTTCTCTCACGTAGGCGGTACCTATGTGATGGCAGCCATCGTCTACATCACGTGGATTGCCATTGGCATCAAGAAGAACGGTCTGCGCTACTTCAAGTTGGCCACGGTTCCTTCTGGAGTTCCGGCATACATCCTGCCGCTGATCATTCCGATCGAGATCATCTCCAACTTCCTCGTCCGCCCCGTTACGCACAGCCTTCGTCTGTTCGCAACCATGCTCGCAGGACACCTGATCGTCATGATCGCTGGCGCGGGTATCGAATTCCTGATCTCCCAGGAGAACATCCTGCTCCAGGGCACATCGGTGTTGATCCTTGTCGGCGCGATTGCCATGTACATGCTGGAGGCGCTGATTATGGTGCTGCAGGCATACGTTTTTACGCTGTTGACGGCTATCTACATTGAAGGCGCGCTTCACGCCGATAGCCACTAGGCACCCTCAACTTCCCCCGCAGCGGGGATGAAGCAACCCAAACAACCTGCCACAGAGCTGGCATCTTGAAAGGAAGAAAAATGGAAGGCACTCTCAACCTCGTAGGTTACGGTCTGTCCGCAATCGGCGGTGGTATCGGTGTTGGCCTCGTGTTCGCCGCATACATCAACGGTGTTGCACGCCAGCCGGAAGCTCAGCGCGTCCTGCAGCCCATCGCGTTCTTGGGCCTCGCCCTGACTGAAGCCCTCGCCATTCTCGGCCTGGTCTTCGCGCTCGTTCTCTAGCCAGACATCATAACGAGCGAACATCCAGAACCGAGTAGAAAACGACGGGTGAAATATGAATCAGCTGATCATCTCAGCCGCCACAGAGGGCGAAGAGGTCAGCCCCCTCACTCCCAACCTTTGGGAAATGGGCGTTGTCCTAATCAGCTTTGCCGTTCTCATGTTCATCGTGGTCAAGTTTGTTGTCCCGATGTTCGAGAAGACGTTCGCAGAGCGGGCGGAAGCCATCGAAGGCGGTATCGCCAAGGCTGAGAAGGCCCAGGCTGAGGCATCTGCTGCACTTGAAGAATACAAGCAGCAGCTCACCGACGCCCGGGCCGAGGCCAACCGCATCCGCGAAGAAGCACGCGCCGAAGGCGCCCAGATCCTCGCGGACCTGAAGGCCAAGGCTGCAGCGGAGTCTGCACGCATCACCGAGCAGGCACACGCCGCCATCGAATCGGAGCGCCAGGCAGCTGTTGTCTCGCTTCGTTCCGAGGTCGGCACCCTGGCCACCACCCTGGCCGGCCGCATCGTTGGTGAAGCACTCACCGACGACGAGCGCGCCGCCCGCGTCGTGGACCGCTTCCTGGCAGATCTGGAGACCCAGAGCGCAGGTGCAGCTAAATAATGGCAGGTATATCGAGCGAATCGCTGACCACAGCGCTGGCGCAGTTGGAAGCCAAGCTTCCCTTCGCTTCGCTGCAGTTGGCTAAGGACCTCTTCGGAATCCTGGGAACGGTGGACAGCTCGGCTGGCTTGCGCCGCGCCCTGACTGACCCGTCCCGTTCAGGAGACGAAAAGTCGGCGCTGGTCAAGCAGCTGGTTGGCGGAAAAGTCTCCGCTGATGCTGCTGAGATTGCAGGTGGATTGGCCGGCTCACGCTGGGCATCGGCCCGCGATATCGGCGATGCACTCGAGACGCTTGCCGCCACGGTGGTCATTGCCGTAGCTGAAAACAAGTCGGCCGTTTCTGCCTCCGGTATCACGGGGCTGGAAGAGCTGGAAAACGATCTGTTTGCCTTCAACCAGGCCGTCGCCTCCAGCCACGAAGTACAACGTGCTCTGTCTGAGCCGCAGGCATCGCCCGCGGCGAAGATTGCATTGGCCGAGAAGCTTGTTCCTGGCAGCAGCGAGGAAGCCAAGGTTCTCATCAGCCAGGCAGTTACGCAGCCGCGCGGTGTCAAGCCGAGCAAGCTCGTCGAGTCATTCGCCAAGCTTGCAGCCAAGCGTCAGCAGCGCTGGATTGCAACTGTCAGCGTTACCCGTCCGTTGACGGAAACGCAGGCCAGCCGTCTGCAGACCGGACTTGACGCCCTGTACAGCCGCGAACTGAAGGTCAACGTAAATGTTGACCCCGCACTGATCGGTGGAATCCGTGTCCAGGTAGGTGACGAAGTGCTCGACGCTTCGGTAGTTGCCCGCCTCAGCGAACTCCGCCGTCAGCTCGCTGGCTAGCGAAGACAAAGCACAACTTAACTGATATAAAACCCGGTCATCGTGAGCAACGATGATCACGAAAACAGGAGAGCAGGGACTGCAGATGGCCGAATTGACCATCAACGCCGACGACGTCCGTAATGCGTTGAACGAGTTCGCGGCGTCCTACGAACCCGGTAACGCAGAGCGCGTAGAGGTTGGTCGTGTGACCACCGCAAGTGACGGCATCGCCCGTGTTGAGGGTCTTCCCTCGGTCATGGCGAACGAGCTGCTTCGCTTCGAAGATGGCACGCTGGGCCTGGCCCAGAACCTTGACGTCCGCGAGATCGGTGTCATTATCCTCGGTGACTTCACCGGTATTGAAGAAGGCCAGGAAGTTCACCGCACCGGTGAAATCCTGTCCGTTCCGGTTGGCGATGCCTTCCTGGGTCGCGTTGTCGACCCCTTGGGCCAGCCGATCGACGACCTCGGCGAGATCAAGGCCGAGGCCACCCGTGCACTGGAACTCCAGGCTCCGGGCGTCACCGAACGCAAGTCGGTTCACGAACCGATGCAGACCGGCCTCAAGGCTATCGACGCCATGATCCCGATCGGCCGTGGCCAGCGTCAGCTGATCATCGGTGACCGCCAGACCGGTAAGACGGCCATCGCCGTCGACACCATCATCAACCAGAAGGCCAACTGGGCTTCCGGAGATGTCACCAAGCAGGTTCGCTGTGTCTACGTCGGTGTTGGCCAGAAGGCTTCCACCATCGCAGCCGTCCGCCAGACCCTCGAGGACCACGGCGCGCTGGAGTACACCACCATCGTGGCGTCCCCGGCGTCCGACCCTGCTGGCTTCAAGTACCTGGCGCCGTATGCAGGTTCGGCCATCGGCCAGCACTGGATGTACGGCGGCAAGCACGTTCTGGTGATCTTCGATGACCTGTCCAAGCAGGCCGAAGCCTACCGCGCCGTGTCCCTTCTGCTGCGTCGTCCGCCGGGACGCGAAGCATACCCGGGTGACGTTTTCTACTTGCACTCCCGTCTGCTGGAGCGTTGTGCCAAGCTCTCCGACGAGCTCGGTGCAGGTTCGATGACCGGTCTTCCGATCGTCGAGACCAAGGCAAACGACGTCTCCGCTTACATCCCGACCAACGTGATCTCCATTACCGATGGTCAGATCTTCCTCCAGTCGGACCTCTTCAACGCCAACCAGCGCCCCGCTGTTGACGTTGGTGTGTCCGTCTCCCGCGTTGGTGGCGCTGCACAGGTCAAGTCCATGAAGAAGGTCTCCGGTACCTTGAAGCTGGACCTGGCCCAGTACCGCGACATGCAGGCATTCGCCATGTTCGCCTCGGACCTGGATGCTGCTTCCCGTCAGCAGCTGACCCGTGGTGCACGCCTCATGGAACTGCTGAAGCAGGGCCAGTACTCGCCGTTCCCTGTCGAGAATCAGGTTGTTTCCATCTGGGCCGGCACCAACGGCTACTTGGACGACGTTCCGGTTGAGGACATCAGCCGCTTCGAGTCCGAGTTCCTGGAGCACCTCACGCACAAGTCCTCCATCCTGACCACGCTGGCACAGACCAACGTCCTGGATGACGACACCGCTGCAGCTTTGAAGGAAGCCATTGTGTCCTTCAAGAAGGGCTTCTTCGGCGAAGGCGACAACCACTTGGTTGGCGCTGGCCACGAAGAGCACGCAGCGATCTCCGGCGGCGACGTCGACCAGGAAAAGATCGTCAAGCAGAAGCGCTAGTTTCGATAACCTGCTCTGCCGGGGTCCGCAAGGGCCCCGGCAGGGCAGCACATCGGGAACTTAGGAAAGGATAAGTATGGGAGCCCAGATTCGGGTCTACCGTCAGAAGATCAGCTCGACGACGTCGATGCGCAAGATCTTCAAGGCGATGGAACTGATCGCTACCTCGCGCATCGGTAAGGCCCGCGCCCGCGTAGCAGCTTCACTGCCTTACGCGAACGCGATTACCCGCGCCGTTTCTGCTGTCGCAACTCAGAGCGAAATCGACCACCCGCTGACCACCGAACCGGAGCAGATCCGCCGCGCCGCAGTCCTGATCGTTACATCGGACCGTGGCCTTGCAGGATCCTACTCGGCGAGCGTGCTCAAGCAGGCCGAAGGTCTCTTCGAGCTTCTTCACGCAGAAGGCAAGGAAGTCAAGGCGTACCTGGTTGGCCGCAAGGCTCAGGCGTACTTCGATTTCCGCAATCGGTCCTACGCCCGCGTATGGACCGGTGGCACGGACGCACCGGAATTCGAAACCGCGCAGGAAGTCGGAGCTGCACTTCTCGAAGACTTCTCCACGGATTTCGAAGAGGGTGGCGTGGATGAAATTCACGTTGTCTACACCCGCTTCAAGTCCATGGTGACGCAGGAACCGACGGTTATCCGTCTGCTTCCGCTGGAGGTCGTCGAAGAGGAAGCAACCTCGGAGTCCGAGCTGTTGCCGTTGTACGAGTTTGAACCGGAAACAGAGCAGGTGCTTGACGCACTGCTTCCGCGTTACATCGAGTCCCGCATCTTCGCAGCCATGCTGCAGGCAGCAGCTTCCGAGCTCGCAGCCCGCCAGCGTGCAATGAAGTCGGCCGGTGACAACGCGACGGATCTGATCAAGAAGTACACGCGCCTTCGCAACACGGCCCGCCAGGCCGAGATTACGCAGGAGCTTTCCGAAATCGTGGCCGGCGCCGACGCTCTCGCGTCCTAGCCTGCAACGGATTCGGCTCGAAGCCGCACCTGCAACAAACAGATAAACTTAACCCACGCCATCTACTGAGTGAAGTGAGAGAGATGACTGCCACTGCTACCGAACACGTAGCAACGGCCGGTGCCACCGGCCGCATTGCCCGTGTTATTGGTCCGGTTGTCGACGTCGAATTCCCGGCTGACGCAATCCCCTCGATTTACAACGCTCTGACCACCGAGATTACTCTCAACGGTCAGACCAAGACCATCACGTTCGAGACCTCCCAGCACCTGGGTGACAACCTCGTCCGCGCCATCTCCCTGCAGGCTACCGACGGACTCGTCCGCGGCACCACCGTCCAGGACTCCGGCGCTCCGATCTCCGTGCCCGTTGGCGACGGCGTCAAGGGCCACATCTTCAACGTACTCGGCAAGCCGCTGGACGTTGAAGAGTCCGAGATCAAGGCCGACGCTTACTGGCCGATCCACCGCAAGGCTCCGAGCTTTGCTTCCCTCGAGGGCTCCACGGAGATGCTCGAGACCGGCATCAAGGTCATCGACCTTCTCACCCCGTACATCAAGGGTGGAAAGATCGGCCTCTTCGGCGGCGCCGGCGTGGGCAAGACCGTTCTGATCCAGGAAATGATCACCCGTGTTGCCCGCAACTTCGGTGGTACTTCCGTATTCGCCGGTGTCGGCGAGCGTACCCGTGAAGGTAACGACCTCTGGGTTGAAATGGAAGAGGCCGGCGTCCTCAAGGACACCGCCCTTGTCTTCGGCCAGATGGATGAGCCGCCGGGAACGCGTCTGCGCGTGGCCCTGTCCGCGCTCACAATGGCGGAATACTTCCGCGATGTCCAGAACCAGGACGTGCTGCTCTTCATCGACAACATCTTCCGCTTCACGCAGGCAGGTTCGGAAGTTTCCACGCTGCTCGGCCGTATGCCGTCCGCCGTGGGCTACCAGCCGAACCTTGCTGATGAGATGGGTCTGCTCCAGGAGCGCATCACCTCCACCAAGGGTCACTCCATCACGTCGATGCAGGCCATCTACGTGCCGGCTGATGACTACACCGACCCGGCTCCGGCCACGACCTTCGCACACCTCGACGCGACCACGGAACTTTCCCGTGAAATCGCCTCCCGTGGTCTGTACCCGGCCGTTGACCCGCTGACGTCGACCTCCCGTATCCTGGATCCCCAGTACATCGGCAAGGACCACTACAACACGGCTGTCCGTGTTAAGCAGATCCTGCAGAAGAACAAGGAACTCCAGGACATCATCGCCATCCTCGGTGTTGACGAACTGTCGGAAGAGGACAAGATCGTCGTGTCGCGTGCACGCCGTATCCAGCAGTTCCTCTCCCAGAACACCTACACCGCCAAGCAGTTCACCGGCGTCGAAGGCTCCACCGTGTCCATCAAGGACACCGTCGAAGGCTTCACCGCCATCTGCGACGGCGAGCTGGACCACATCGCAGAGCAGGCGTTCTTCAACGTCGGCGGCCTGGATGACGTCGAGCGCAACTGGGCCAAGATCCAGGAACAGACCAAGTAGTATGGCTGAGCTCGAGGTTGAGATTGTCGCGGCGGACCACTTCGTGTGGTCCGGAGCGGCCAAGATGGTGAAGGCCCGCACCAGCGATGGTGAAATCGGAATCCTGCCGGGCCACTCGCCCCTTTTGGCCATCATGGCCGAGGGCGAGCTGGCAATCCAGCCGGTTTCCGGTGACCGGATCGCTGTAGTTGTTGACGGTGGGTTCTTCTCCGTGGACAACGATCGCGTGGTCATTGTTGCTGACAACGCCAAACTGGGCGAAGCGGCTACAGCGGGGATCCGATAGCACGACCTTGATGGATGATTCCCTCATTCCGTTCATCGCCTTGGCAACAGCGTTCACGTTGCTGATCATTTCACTGTGCCTTTTGGGGGTGCGCCGCTTCAATCTGCGGCGCGCCCTCGGCACGATCGACGCCTCCATTTGCACGGCTGGAAACAGCTGGCAGATGGGGGTTTGTCGTTATCAGGACAATGATCTCGAGTGGTTCCGCCTGATGTCGCTGAGTGTGGTGCCCAAACATAAGTTCAAACGCAGTTCACTGGAGCTCCTCGGGCGCCGCCAACCGACTGAGGACGAGCTCGTCAAAGTCCAGCCCGGGGTCGTAGTGGTTGAACTGCAGTACGAAGGCAACAAGTTCATGCTTGCGATGAACTTTGATGCCTATGCCGGGCTGTCCTCCTGGCTGGAGGCCGGGCCGGTTATCGGCGTCGGAACCTGGCGTTAGGCGTTATGGACTTCCTGTTGGACGTCAGCCTCGTCAGTGGCCCGTTTCTGTGGTTCAGCATCGTTTGCGGCGTGGCAGGGGCAGCCTACCTGCTGTGGCGGCGGAAGCGGTCCTGGTTTTTGCTTGTTCCCGCCTCCCTGTTGGCTTCCATCGGCCTGGTGACTTTGGTCCACTGGATCCTCGTGGACGTGCTGGCCGCGTTTTCAGAGAACCTCCCGTTCGAGACGGTGGCCTGGTCCGTCCCGGCAGTTGCGGCCGTCCTGCTCTGTACCGCACGTTTTCCGCGTAATTCCTGGAAGGGTCGCGGGTTCAGTACCCTGGCGATGCTTGGGGTCATCTTGCTCAGCGCTGTCCAAGTCAATCTGTATTTCGGGTTGAACAATACGGTGGCCGACCTCCTGGGCACCGCTGTTGCACGCATCCAACCGCTGGAGCAGAGCCTCAAGCGTTCTCCCGGTTCCACGCCCGGTCCCTTGGCTTCGGCATGGAAGGCACCTGAGTCCATGCCGTCCAACGGCATTCTGCGTAAGGCCGCGATTCCCGGATCTGTGTCGGGCTTCAGTGCCCGCGAAGCGTATATCTACTTTCCGCCGGCATATCAGACCACCCCACGGCCTGTCCTTCCCGTGCTGGTCCTTTTTTCCGGTCAACCCGGTGGCCCTGCGGACTGGTTGACGGGCGGTCAGCTGCGGGCACAAATGGACCGGTTCGCTGAAGCCCATCAGGGCATTTCACCGGTAACCGTGGTGGTGGATCCCAACGGGTCCGGCAGCGCCAACACCATGTGCATGGACAGCCGGATAGCCCCTGCAGACACATACCTTTCGAAGGACGTTCCAGCCTGGATTTCCGAGAACCTTGACGTTTCCACGGACCACAAGCAGTGGGCTGTGGGCGGATTCTCCTTCGGCGGGACGTGTGCGCTGCAAATGGGCACGGCACACCCGGACATTTTTCCATCGGTACTGGCTTTCTCGGCGGAGCGTGAGCCTGCCCTCGCCAAGGACCGCAACAAGACCATTGCGGACTCGTTCGACGGCGACGTCGCGGCTTTTGAATCCCGGACGCCTTTGGCGTTGATGGGGGAGCGCACCTTTGCCGGCAGCGGTGTGTACTTCGCCGCCGGCGCAACGGACAACGAGTTCACCAATTACATGCACGAACTGGCCCAAAGTGCCGCAAGCGCCGGTTTCCAAACCGAAGAGCACACCATCCGGAACGCTGGTCATTCCTGGGACGCCGTAGTGCGCGGAATGCCGGGTGGCCTGGACTTCCTCGCCACGCGTTGGGGGCTGCGCAAGTGAGCCTTGCTGTCAGAGGGGTCATCTTGCCTGCATTGCGGCAGGCCGCGCAGCACGTCCGGCGCACCCCTTTCACCGTCGGCGTCCTGGCGCTGTTTGTGGCGCTATCCATCATCTCCGGCAGCTTCGTCACGGGGCCTCCGGACACCTGGCTGCGGGTGGCAGGCGTCAGCCTGGCTGGTCTCAAATCGGGTGAGTGGTGGTCGATTTGGACCTCGCTCTTCTTCACGACCAACCCCTTGGCTTACGTCACTGCTGTCCTGATGATCGTCTTCCTTCTAGGGCTTGCCGAACGGCGCTTCGGCTCGTTCAAGACCGCGGCTTTATTTTTCGGCAGCCAGTTTGCCAGTGTGTCGGCATTTCTGTTGGTCACGCAGGTCGCGCAAGCCTTCGACGACGATTGGCTGGCCCGGATGGCCGAAACCCGGCTGATCGGACCCTATGCAGCAGTCCTGTCCACGTGTTTGGCGGCCAGCGCGCTCCTTCCCATGCTGTGGCAACGACGCCTGCGGACAGTGGTGCTGTCAATTTCCTTGCTCCTTGTGTTGTACGTGGGCCACGCGGAAACGGTGGTGGGCTTCCTCGGAGCCTTGATCGGTTTGGCGGCGGGCTGGTGGACCCAAAGCAGCCAGGGGCATCTCCACCTGCACAGGTCCACAGGCAGGGAAGTCCGGAACCTGCTGTCCCTGACGATGGCAATTTTTGCGGTGGGTCCTATCGTGACCGCGGCTGCGAAAAGCCCTTCGGGTCCGTTGGCCTTGCTCCGGGATGTCATCCTCAATCCGATACCTACACTGGGCCAGCTTGAGAGCAACTGCGGGGGCAGCATCGATGTCTCCTGTTTGGAGCTGGGACGCCAAGGCTACACAGGTCCCTTCGGACTGGCGTTGGCCGTGGTGCCTGTGGTGCTCCTGCTGATCTGCGCTGACGGGATGAGGCGCGGACGCCGTCTCGCGCTGGGCATCGCGGTAGGCGTGCAGGTGCTCGTGGTTGTGCTTTCGGCCATCTACCTGGGACTTTTTGCCACCATCCCAAGGCCACAGGGCCGTCCGCATTCAGGGATGATGAGCTCGGCCGTAGTGCACCTCATCCCGCTGGTGCTGGTGCCCCTGATTCTCGCTGTGCTGTTGTTCGCCTATCGGGGACACTTCCGTGTTGTCTCCGCGCACCGTCTCCGGCGCAGGGTGTTCTGGTCTGTTGGCCTGACCGGCGCCGGGCTTGGTCTCGCCTATTGCATCGTGTGGTTTTCCTCCGGGGGCATGTCACGGGACGGTGGCCTCCTCGGCTTGGCTTCGGAGCTTGCCAGGCAATATCTTCCTGTTCCGCTTCCGGGGGCTTACCGGAAGGTCTTCGCCGAGCGTGACGTGCTGGAAGTGTTCCTGTTCTCCTATTCCGGCACTGTCTTCTGGCTGGTCGCGCTGGTTGGGGTATGGGTCCTTTTCATCCGAGGGAACCATACGGGAGGCCGTGACCACGAGGCGCGTTGGCAAGCCCGTCACCTAGTGAAGTCCGGGGGCGACTCATTGTCGTGGATGGCGCTGTGGGAGCCGAACAAGTACTGGTTCGCACCGGACGGGACCGGGGGAGTGGCCTACCAGCAACACGGGCACGTGGCCCTGACGATGGCCGGTCCTTTCGGGCCGGCCGGGAAGCATGTGGAAACAGCCGGCGGCTTCCTGGAGTACTGCTCGCAGCATGCTCTGATCCCCTGCCTTTATTCCTGCACCGATGAGCTGTGGCCCATGCTGGAGGCACGGGGCTTCCGCCGGGTGGCGGTCGCCCAGGAAACCCGGTTGCGGATCAGGGGCCTGGAATTCCGCGGCAAGGAATGGCAGAACGTCCGGACCTCCCTGAACCGAGCGGCGAAGTTGGGCATTTCGGCACGCTGGAGCAGGTTCTCTGAGCTGCCCAATGGCATACGCACGCAGATCAGTGAGGTGTCCGAGGAATGGGCGGCCCAAAAGAAGATCCCGGAAATGGGCTTCACATTGGGAGGCCTGGATGAGCTCGAGGACGATGAGGTCCTCTGCGGCGTAGCGGTGGATGACGCCGGCCATGTCCATGGCGTAACCAGTTGGCTGCCGGTTTTCGAAGACGGGAAGATCGTCAGCTGGACTCTGGACTTCATGCGACGGCGCGGCGATGCCTTCCCCGGGGTGATGGAATTCCTCATCGCCTCGGCTGTCCTCCACTTGCGCGATTCAGTGGAAGTCATCTCCCTGTCGGGCTCGCCGCTTGCCCGGGAAAAGGGTGAGATCGAACAGCAGGCCAAAGGCCTGGCGGGTCTGCTGGATGTCGTGGGTCAGGCATTGGAGCCCGTTTATGGGTTTCGGTCCCTTGCGTCCTTTAAGTCACGATTCCAACCTGAGTACCGGACGCTGTACATGTATTACCAGGACCCGCTGCACCTGCCGGCAATGGGACGGGCACTCAGCCGGGCATACCTTCCCGGGCTGTCGGTTCGACATTCCGCCAGGCTGCTCCGGACATTGGTTGGTTGAATTGTCAATCCTTTTATCGTTGCCCTTTCTTCGCTTTCTTCACGTTTAGTAACAGTCACTGTCGTAATGGGACCCCGCGGCGGGCTATTGAACTGCCTTATGCCGTTGAACCCGGATTTAAACAGGTTGGCCCCGGCTCGAAAGCCAGGGCCAACCTGTTTGTCGTTTCTGCGGGAAGCAGAAATCAACGGTTAAGACTAGACGACGGTAACGCCGGTGGCCTGGGGGCCCTTGGCGCCCTGGCCGATCTCGAACTGAACGCGCTGGTTCTCATCGAGGGTCTTGAAACCACCGGTCTGGATCTCGGAGTAGTGAACGAAAACGTCCCCATCCGAGTCGTCCGGGGTGATGAAGCCGAAGCCCTTTTCAGCGTTGAACCACTTTACGGTTCCCAGTGCCATGTATATCTCCTCATTATGGAACTTCAGTCCGATACACTTCGTACCGGCCTTGTTACTCCGCGAGAAGACCTGAATTCCTCCCAGGCGGACCTGGTCGGATTCGCAGGAGCTTCACGCTCGCAACTCGTCTTGCGAGCATGAAAACCACCTACACAAAGACTGCTACAACACTTTCATGTGCTCTGCCGGAGGTCAACGGTCTTTAGGCGTATTTGAGAAAAATTTAGGTAAAAAGAAGGTAACGCATGGTTGCCTGCAATTACCCCTGACTTCTCTAAGACAACCATTGCCCGTTGCGCATCACACGGGTCAGTTCAAGGTCCTCATTGGTGACAACAACATCGGCACGCAGTCCGCGCCGCAGCCCGCCAATTTCATCCGAAAGGCCCAGGACCGCGGCCGGCACTGCGGTGGCGGAACAGACGACATCAGGAAGGGCGACGCCGGCGGCCACCGTTTTGCGGACAACGTCCAGGAGCGTAGCGGTGCCCCCCGCGATCGAACCGGTGGCATCGAGCGTGGCTACGCCGCTGCTGACCGTGACCGGGGACGGGCCAAGCATGTAGCTGCCGTCGGAAAGGCCGGCCGCCGCCATGGAGTCGGTCACCAGGACAACGTTGGCCGCACCGACCAGCTGGAAGACGGTGGCCACCATGCTGGGGGCCAGATGCGTCCCATCGGCGATCAGTTCGACCACGGCTTTGCCCTCCTGCGCCATGCGAAGGCACGCAGCCACGGGTCCTGGCGCGCGGTGATGCATCGGAGGCATCCCATTGAAAAGGTGGGTGACGGTCGGGAGTGAACTCACGCCGTCGAAACCTGCCGACTCAAGCCCTTCGCGGGCGGCGGCCAACGACGCCGTGGCGGTGGCGTCGTCACAGTCCGTATGCCCCAAGGAAGGCGTCACGCCATGGGAAGTCATGAGGTCCACCAGTGCGGCCGCGCCGGGGAGTTCCGGGGCGTATGTCATGGTGGCGAGCTTGCCGGCCGCAGCGGCCACCAACTCATCCATGAGTTCCAGGTCCGGCTCGAGCAGGTAGTCCGGGTTCTGGGCTCCGCAGCGCGCGTGGGAGAGGAACGGACCCTCGAGATGGATTCCGGCGACCAACCCTTCCTCTGCGAGCTTCACGAAAAGCTCGATGCCACGCAGGAGGTCCTCCCGTGGAGCGGTGACCATGCTGGCAAGGAAAGTGGTGGTTCCCGAACGGTGCAGGAACTCGATTGCCTTGCGGGCCGCCACTTCCTCGCCGCTCGGAAAGTCGCCGCCGTTGCCGCCGTGGCAGTGGACGTCAACCAGTCCGGGAATGAGGTAGCTGCCGCTGGGAACTCCCAGGCGGATGGCCCCTTCGAAACCTTCGAAGGCTTCCTGGTCAAAGGCATCAGCAGGGCCGGCGTAGGCAATCCGGTCCCCGTCGATGGCCAGCAGGCCGTCTTCCACCACCTCGCCGTCGCTGACCAGCGTTCCTTTGATGATCTGGTGGCTTGGCGCGGACGATGTGGCAAAACGGGTTGCGGCAGTCATGTTCCGATTCTAGTGGCCCGGGGCACACTCAGCCCGAGGCGTCCTCAGAAGAGGCGGGACTCGCTGTCATCCACACCGCGCATGGCGTCATAATCGAGCGTCACGCAATCGATGCCGCGGTCATTGGCGAGGACTTTCGCCTGCGGCTTGATTTGCTGGGCGGCGAAAATGCCACGGACCGGTGCCAGCAAAGGATCCCGGTTGAGCAATTCCAGGTACCGGGTGAGCTGCTCAACGCCGTCGATGTCGCCGCGGCGTTTGAGTTCGACGGCGACTGTGGCGCCGGAGGCGTCGCGGGCAAGGATGTCCACGGGGCCGATCGCCGTGAAGTATTCGCGGCGGATCAGCGAGTAACCGGCACCGAGGGTCTCGATCTGTTCGGCCAGGAGGCGCTGCAGGTCCGCTTCGACTCCATCCTTGATCAGTCCCGGGTCGGTTCCCAGGTCATGAGAGGTGTCGTGGAGTTGTTCGTAGATATTGATGATGAGGCGGTCATCGGTCTTGGCTGACTGCACCGTCCATTGCTCCACTACTCCCTCTTCCACCTCGGTTTCCTCGGGGGTGGTCACCCGCAGTGTGGCAGGCGGGCTCATCCAGTTCAGCGGCTTGTAGGAGCCGCCGTCGGAGTGCACCAGCACCGAGCCGTCCGCCTTGACCAGCAATAGCCGGGTGGCGAGGGGGAGGTGGGCCTTCAGGCGGCCAACGTAATCAACAGAACAACGGGCTATGACGAGTCGCACCCGCCCCACATTACCGCGTATGCCCGGTTGCCTGGGGCAGAATGGAGGTATGCCCCGCTCCAACCGTCCCCGCCGCAACGCGTCCGGCCCACGTCCCGGCAGTGGAGGAGGCAAATGGGCGGAACCGGTGCCGGAGCTCGATCTTGAGCGGGCCAGGGCGGGGATCGCCCGGCGCGAAAGTGCTCCGGATGGTGACTGGATGGTGCGGACCATGACGGCCAGGAAGGCGGAAAAGCAGTACATCTGCCCGGGTTGTTCAACGGCGATCCTGCCGGGAATCGCCCACCTGGTGGTGTGGTCCGACAACCACCTCTTCGGCCAGGCCGCGGGGTTGGCTGAGCGCCGCCACTGGCACACCAATTGCTGGACTACCCGGACGTACCGCTACCGCTGATGCGCTTAGGCTTGGATGCATGACTTTCGATCCCGCCTCGTTCGTTTTCACCCCACAGGACGCGCCATCGGAGATCCGTGCCTCAACGGTTCTTCCCGCCAAACGCGAGAATGTGGCATTCACCACCGAGGACGGCAAGGTCCTGCTGGGCGAGCTCGCCCTGCCGGAATCAGGGGAGGTCACGGCCACGCTGATAACGCTGCATCCGTTGCCGACGCACGGTGGCTTCATGGATTCCCACGTCTACCGCAAGGCTTCCTACAGGCTTCCTGCCTTGGCTGGCGTCGCGGTGCTTCGCTTCAACACCCGTGGCACATCATCTCCGCGCGGGACAAGTGAGGGACAGTTCGAAGAAGGCGTAGGTGAGCGGTACGACGTCGAGGCGGCTGTGCGTTTCGCCGTCGAACGCGGCCTGCCGAACCGCTGGCTGGTGGGGTGGTCTTTCGGGACGGAACTGGCGCTGATGTATGGAGCGGTGGAGCCGGTGGCAAGCCGGATCGAAGGCGCGGTTCTGTTGTCCCCGCCGCTGCATCGGGCCACGGATGTGCACCTCAAGGAATGGGCGGAGTCCGGCAAGCCGCTGACGGTCCTGGTGCCTGAGCATGATGACTACCTGCAGCCGGAAGAGGCTGCCGGCCGGTTCAGCCTGGTGCCGCAGGCCCGGGTTGTTGGCGTCGACGGAGCCAAGCACCTTTGGGTGGGCGAAAAGTACGCGGCGCGCGTCCTTGATGAGATCGTCGACGACGTCACGCCGGCGGGTGCCGGCGCACAGGGACTGCCGCGTGAGTGGGCGGGGTCGGTGGCCAATGCCTGATCCGGTGGCCAATGCCTGATCCGGTGGCGAGTGCCTGATCCGGCTGGTTCGTGGCGAACATCCCGGACATGAAGAAGCCCCTGAACCAAACGGTTCAGGGGCTTCTTCATGGGCACATCAGGACCGTCAGTGCCGGTCCTGGCGGACAATGAAGACTTCCTTGATGAGCAGCATGATGGCGGCCGCGGTGGGAATGGCAATCAGTGCGCCCAGGACGCCCAGCAAACTGCCGCCGGCAATAACGGAGATGACGGCCACCGCGCCCGGCACTGCGACCGCGCGCTGCATGATGCGCGGCGAGATGAAGTAGGCCTCGAACTGGAGGTAGGCGAAATAGGCGATCGCGTAGACAACGGCCGTCTGCCACCCTGCGGTGAGGGCCACGAGGATTACAACGACGGCGGCGATCATGCCGCCCACGAGCGGGATAAAGGCGAGCAGCGCCACGACGAATGCCAGCAGGACGCTGAAGGGAATCCCCAGGATGGTCATCACGATGAAGGCGAAGATGGCGTTCAAGAGGGCGACGCAGGCCTGGCCGATCACGTAGTTGCCCACGGAATCCGTGATGGCTTCGGACAAGGCTTCCACGCGTGGGCGGCGGGATCGGGGTGCCAGCCGGTAGGCCCACTTCTTCATGGAGGGCAGGGCTGCCAGGAAGTACAGGCTCAGGACCAGGACAATGAGGGAACCGAAGAGGCCGTTGGCCACGGTGGAACCGAAACCAACAACACCGCCAAAGATGCCGCCCATGGCTTCGGGGTCCTTGACGAACTTGTCCAGTTCGGTGGTGATCCGGTCGCGAACGCCGAACTGGCTGTCCACGTTGCGGAAGAAGTCCGAGTCGAGGAAGCCGCGGATCCAATCCGGGGCCTGCCGCACGATTTCGGACACCTGCTCAACGATGGTGGGAATCAGGGTCGCAAAGAAGCCTGCAACAGCAAGTACCAGGGCGGAGACAGAGATCAGGATGCCTGCCGGGCGCGGTACTTTGTGGGACTCCAGCCAGCGCACCACGGGGTCAAGGCCCAACGCAATGAAGAGGGCGGCCACGATCCACAGGATCAGCTGGGTGGTGTTGCTTGCGATATAGAACACCGCAAGGGCGACTCCCACGCCTGCCGTTCCCATGAAACCGACGTAAAGAGGGTGCTGCGACGACATCCGGGGGCCGGGCGCGCCAAAGCCGTGATCGTCTTCCGGGCGGAAGCCGTCCTGATCGCCCGTTCCGTCGTCTTCCGGCGGCATCTCGAAGCGGACACGGGTGCGCGCGCCGGGGATGGGCTGCCTGAGCCTGCGGCTGATGGCGGCGAGCCGCCCGGTCCGGACGGGAACCGAGGCTGACGGCGCGTCCGATGACGCGTTCACCGCGGCTGACCCGGGCTCATCGTCGGGACGGGACTCCATGTGGTCTTTCACGCGCTTGTACAGCCTTTTCGTTGGTGGTGCAGGGTCAATTCAGGCAGTTATGGGCCCGGATATCATGATCATCGCCACACTATCAGGACCGCGGAATCGGGCCACAGCGGCGCCACGGCAGGCTTTTTCGGGTGTCGCCGGGATCACCCCGATCTGACTCCTTGATAACAAAACGGTTACCCTTGAAGTTCAACGACCGCTGATGATAGGTGATCCTGTGCGTTTGAAGACTGCAGCCTTGCTGGTGCTGCTGGGCCTGCTGACGATGTTGGCCGGCATTGGCCAGCTGACTTTCTGGGCCCCCGCTGAGACGGTGACGGCTTCGGTTCCCAGCGATACCAAAGCTGCCCCGCTGACCGTGATCGATCAAAAACTCATTGACCTGCATGAGGGGCCGGTGAAGATCAAGATCCAGGGCGAAGGCAACTACATGATTGCCACTGGCCGCCCCGACGACGTCAACGCCTGGGTAGGTAAGACCGCCCACACCACGCTGACCGGCGTCTCGGCAGACCAGAAGTCACTCGAAGCGACGTCCGCCGATGGTGAGGCCACTGCGCCGTCCCCGGCAGGTTCCGATCTCTGGGTCAGCACTGAAGACGCGAGCGGCGATTACGAATACACGTGGAACCCGCCCGCTGACGGCGAGTGGTCCTTGCTGGTGGCTGCCGACGGAACCAAGCCTGCCCCGTCTGCCATCTCCATGACCTTCCCGAACAAGGAAACCACCCCTTGGGCTGTGCCCCTGATTGTTCTGGGCATCATCATCATCCTGGTTGGCGCGGCGCTGCCGTTCATTGCCAAGGCTCTGGGCAGTCGTCGTAAAGACGGCGAAGGAGACGGGCCGCAGGGCGGCGAAGCAACCACCACCCTGCCCGTACAGTCGCCCACCGGCGATGAGGCCCGCCGTCGTACTGGTGGAGTCGAAGGTCCGGCGTTGCGCGTCACTGCCGTCGCAGCCGCCTTGGCCGCCGTCATGGTCGGCGGGTCCGCTGTGGCCGCCCAAGCCACCACCTCACCGAATGCCACCTCCACCGCGTCGGCTTCCTCACCAGCTGAGGGCGACGGCGGAACACCGGTGATGCTCGAATCGCAGCTCCAGCGCATCCTGGAGCAGGTAGCCAGCACTGTGGACGCAGCCGATGCCGCGAAGGATGCTGCCAAGCTGGCCCCGCGCGTCGACAAAATGGAACTCCAGATCCGCACCCAGAACTACAAGATCCGGTCCACCGTTTCGGCCTATGAACCGCGCATGCCTGTCCGGGCCACCAAGCTCGAGAGCAGCGTCATCAGCACCAAGAAGGACTGGCCCAGGACCGTATATGCCCTGACCCAGGGTGAAGGAAACGTCGTTCCGCAGGTCCTCACGCTCGTTCAGCTTTCTCCGCGTGAGAACTACAAGCTGTGGGGCACCGCGCCACTCCAGCCGGGCACCAACTTCCCGTCCTTCCCGGTGGCCCGCAAGGGCACTACGCCAGTGCCTGCCAGCGACAGCACCGGCCTGGCCTACAGCGGCAACCAGGCGTTGGAAATCCTGAGTGAGATGCTGACGAACCCGGATTCGCCAAACCGGAGCAAGCTCGCCGATGGCCAGTCGTCCCCGTATATCGCCGGGGCCCTTGCCTACCAGGCGGACACCGTGAAGAACGGCACCAGCGCCAACTTCAAGTTCACCCACACTCCGGTGCCAAACCAGACTGTGGTGCTGAAGACCGCTGACGGGGGAGCATTGGTAGTGGGACGCCTGGACTTCGCGTTCGAGGGAACTCCCAAGGCGGCGGGCGACAAGCTCCTGCTTGAGGACGACTCCGCCGTATTCGCCGGTGGCAAGGAAACCACCACCGGCATGGTCCTGAACTTCGCCGAGTCCGTGGCCGTGTACATCCCGCCTGCGGGATCATCCGATCCCATGAAGCTCGTGGCCGCTACCCGCGGTCTGGTTGGAGCCAGCTTCAAGTAGCCCGACCAGCAGGTAGGCAGCGGCTAGAGTGGACGGTATGAGTTCGCCCGGATACCGACCCACTCCAGCCGCTGCCAACCAGCTCAACCTGCGCGGCGCCGTCGACCTCTCGTCGTTGCGCCGCCCGACCCCGCCACAGGGGCCTCCTGCCCCCGCGGACGGGGAGACACCCCAAGGGGGTGAGGCCGGCAAAGCCCCGCTCCGTGTGGATGCAACAGAAACAAACTTCCAGGACCTGGTGCAGTTGTCCGCCCAGATTCCCGTACTGTTCCTTCTCTGGTCCCGGTACGCCCCCGAATCGCCCGCTGTCCTGGACACTGCCCAGCAGGTCGTTGAAAGCTATGGCGGACGGCTGGTGCTTGCCGCCGCTGACGTAGATGCCTTCCCTCAACTGGCCCAGGCCTTCCAGGTAGAAGCCGTCCCGACCGCCGTCGCCGTGATCAAAGGCCAGCCTGTTCCGTTGTTCCAAGGCCCGGCGGATGACGCGCAAATCCGGAACCTCGTCGATGAACTGCTCAAGGTGGCGGCCGCGAATGGTGTCACCGGAAGCATCGGCGACGCCCCGCAGGCTGACGATGCCGAACCCGCACCCCTCCCGCCGCTGCACCAGGCCGCCGTCGATGCCATCGAAGCCGGTGACTACGACGCCGCTGTAGCGGCCTACAAGCATGCGCTCCTTGAACAGCCGGCTGATGCTGAGGCAAAAGCGGGCCTGGCACAGGTTGAGTTGATGGCAAGGCTGGAGAAACTCACCGCCCCCGAGGCAGAAGCCCTCCGCGACCGTGCCGCCCAGGAGCCCGATGATGTCGAGGCGCAACTGGGCGTCGCTGACCTTGACATCTCAGGTGGCCACATCGAGGACGGCTTCAACCGGATCATCAGCTTCATCGGCAGGAACTTCGGTCCCGAGCGGGAGACTGCCCGTCTGCGGCTCTTGGAGCTCTTCGAGGTTGTGGGAATCAAGGACGACCGCGTGGCCAAGGCCCGGCAGGGATTGGCGAGGGTCCTCTTCTAGTGGGATCGGCGCTGTTTTCTCCGCTCACCTTGCGTTCGCTGACCATCCCGCACCGGGGTTGGGTCTCGCCGATGTGCCAGTACAGCTGCCATCCGGAGACTGGTGAGGGGGTTCCGAACGACTGGCACCTGATGCACTTGGGTTCCTTCGCCGCCGGAGGCGCTGCGCTGATCATGAGTGAGGCGGCGGCTGTCAACCCGGTGGGCAGGATCAGCCCGTTGGATGCCGGCCTCTATTCGGATGAACAGGCTGCCGCTTGGGAACGGATCGTGCAGTTCGTGCACAGGCACGGCGCCGTGGACTGCAGGATCGGTGCCCAGCTGGCGCACGCAGGGCGGAAGGCCTCCACTTACTGGCCGTTCGCGGAACGTTCGGGTTCGGTCCCGGTGGACGACGGCGGCTGGTCGACAGTCGGTCCAACGAACCAGGCCTATGACGGCTATGCGGCGCCGGCGGCCATGAGCGAAGAGGACATCCAGGGTGTCGTGTCCGACTTTGCCGCAGCGGCCGCCCGGGCTGTGGCCGTTGGCTTCGACACTGTCGAAATCCACGGCGCCCATGGGTATCTTCTGCATCAGTTCCAGAGCCCGCTCATCAACACCCGTACGGACCGCTGGGGTGGAAACGAGGAGGGCCGGAACCGGCTCATGCTCTCAGTGGTGGAGGCTGTCCGGGAAGTCATCCCCGATTCGATGCCTCTTCTCCTGCGCATCTCGGCCTCCGACTGGGCCGACGGCGGCGTGGAGGTGGGAGACTCGACCAGGCTGGCACGCGCTGCGGCAGAACGGGGCGTTGACCTGGTGGATGTCTCCAGCGGAGGGGCGGTTGCGCATCAGAAGATCCGCTCGGTACCCGGCTACCAGGCCGGGTTCGCCGAGCAGGTAAAGCGCGACGCCGGTGTGCCCACCGCCGCGGTGGGGCTGCTGACAAGTCCAACCCAAGTGGAGGACATCGTGGCCAACGGCAGGGCTGATGCCGTATTCATGGCGCGTGCGGCGCTCCGCGATCCGCATTGGTGGCTCCGGGCTGCCTACGGGCTTGGCTACGATCTGCCCTGGGTTCCGCAGTACCAGCGGGCCGTGCCCCGCCACGGCTTCTAGAACCCCGGCGCGCCTCTGCCCACGAGGTTAGGCTGGTCACATGACGGAACCACGCCATGAATCCATGCCCATATCCACGCCCGCCCAGGCATCCGAGTCCCCGCCCGCGGCTTCCACGCCCGACGCCGCTGCATCAACGCGGCCGGCACAACCGCCGCAGACACCAGGTGAGCCGCCCTTGGCTGCCTTGTCCATCAGGGGGCTGGCCAAGAGATTCGGCGAGAAGATCGCCGTCGACGGAGTCAGTCTGGAAGTACCCGCGGGCTCGTTCTACGGAATGGTCGGACCCAATGGGGCCGGCAAGACCACCACGCTGTCCATGGCCACAGGCTTGCTGCGTCCTGACTTCGGCACCGCATTGGTCCACGGAGTCGATGTCTGGGCCCAACCATTGGCCGCCAAGAAGCTCATGGGCGTCCTGCCCGATGGCGTCCGCCTGTTCGACCGCCTGACCGGCGAACAATTGGTCACATATTCCGGCCTCCTGCGGGGCATGGATCGTGACGTAGTGGGCACGAGGGTTTCGGAGCTGTTGGCGGCCCTTGACCTCGAAGCCGATGCCGGCTCCCTTGTGGTCGACTACTCGGCCGGCATGACCAAGAAGATTGCCCTGGCATCGGCGCTGATCCATGCGCCGCGGCTGCTGGTGCTGGACGAGCCGTTCGAGTCGGTGGATCCGGTGTCGGCGGCCAACATCCGGGGCATCCTGGAAAGCTATGTAGCGTCCGGGGGCACTGTCATCGTCTCGAGCCACGTGATGGATCTCGTGCAGCGCATGTGCAGCCACGTCGCGGTAGTTGCCGGTGGCCGGGTCCTGGCCGCAGGCTCTGTTGATGAGGTCCGCAACGGTTCGACCCTGGAGGAACGCTTCGTCCAGTTGGTAGGCGGCGGACACCGGACGGAGGGGCTGGAATGGTTGCGCACCTTCTAAGCCTGAAGTGGCGCCTGCTTCTTAACGGGTTCAAGCGGAGCCCATGGCAGTTGGTCGGTATGGCGTTGGGATTGCTCTACGCCTTGGGAATGCTGGTCCTCCTTGTTGGAGGCCTTATAGCGCTGCGGTGGGCCGATCCGGAGATCGCCCACACCGTGGTGGTATTGGGTGGAGTGGCCACTGTCCTGGGCTGGGCGATCATCCCTCTGGTAGCGTCCGCAGCCGACATGACACTGGATCCCGCACGTTTCACCACGTTCGCGATCCCGTCCCGGCAGCTCCTGACCGGTTTGGCTCTTGCCGGATTCATTGGCATCCCCGGCCTGGCAACGTTGATTGCGGCCCTGGGAACGGTAGGGACCTGGTGGCGGAGCGCTCCGTCTGTGGTGGGCGCCTTGCTGGGTGCCGTCCTGGGAGCGCTGACCTGCATCGTGTTGTCAAAGGTGGTGACTACGGCTACCGCCGGCCTTTCGGCCTCACGGCGGTTCAAGGACATCAGCAGCATCATCGTTTTCATCCCCCTGGTCCTGCTGGGACCCATCATGATGGGAATCGTAGAGGGTGTCCGCAACACTTCGGATTACCTTCCCGGGCTCGCCCGTACCCTGTCGTGGACACCCCTCGGTGCAGCGTGGTCGCTCGGCGGGGACCTCGAAGCAGGGGAGTGGGCAGCCGCCGGACTGAAGGTTTTGATTGCGCTGGCCACCATCGGCGCACTGCTGCTGTGCTGGCACTTGCTTCTTCGGCGCGCGCTGGTGACTCCCACCTACTCGGGAGGCTCAGCCCGGAAGGGCGGGAAGCTTGGTCTCTTCGGCACGCTTCCCGGCACTCCTACGGGTGCGGTTATGGCGCGTGCCTTGGTCTATTGGATGAAGGATCCGAGGTATGCGGCATCGTTGGTCATCGTTCCGCTGTTCCCCGTCCTCTTCTTCTTCGGCAGTTCGCAGAGCGGCAGCTACGGGTTGTTCATGATTCTTGGACCGTTGACGGCTTTTACCATGGCCTGGTCCATCTGTGCAGATGTTTCCTACGACAACACCGCTTTCGCGTTGCACCTGGCCGCGGGTGTCCGGGGAATCGATGACCGGTTGGGCCGCGCCTTGGCATGCCTGGTCATCTCACTTCCCGTGGTGCTGGTCTTTACCGTGGGACCGTTGTTCCTCACCGGGGACTGGCAGTGGCTGCCCAACCTTTTGGGATTGTCGCTCGGAACGCTGCTCACGGGGCTGGGACTCTCCTCCGTGATCTCGGCCCGGTATAACATTGCCGTACCCTTGCCTGGCGACAGCCCCTTCAAGAAGCCTCCGGGAAACGTTGCCCAGACATTGCTTGTCCAGGGAGCCGGGATGGCAGTCCTGGCTCTGCTCCTCATTCCGGAACTCGCCTTGGTGGCCGTCCAGGCCTTCAGCGGCGGTCCTGAAGCAGGTTGGATCAATCTCGCGGTTGGTCCTTTGCTGGGCCTGGCTCTTTTCGTGGTGGGCGTTCGCCTCGGGGGGAAGTGGCTCGACGCGCGCGGACCGGAGATGTTTGCCGAGCTCAGCGTTAACCGCTGATTCCGTAATAACCGTGATTGCCGTGGCCTATAGATGGGACATGGGATAACCTCTGTGACAGAAGATGATCCTCAGAAAGAAAGGCCATGACGATGGAAGTTGTCATTCTCCCGGGCACCAAGCAGATCGGTGCGCTTGCTGCCGATGCCATCGAGGCATTGGTGCGGCGAAAGCCGAATGCCGTGCTGGGGCTTGCCACGGGATCATCTCCTTTGCCCATCTATGACGAATTGGCCAGCCGCTACGAAGCCGGGGGCCTGGACTTCAGCCAGGCCCACGGCTTCGCCCTGGACGAATATGTTGGCCTTGAGGCCGGACATCCTGAGTCTTACCGGGAGGTAATCCGGCGTGAATTTACCAACAGGGTGAACATCAAACCGGAGAACGTCCACGGCCCCGATGGTGCCGCCGAAGACCTTGAAGCAGCATGCCAGGACTACGAGGACGCCATTAAGGCCGTCGGAGGCGTGGATCTCCAGATCCTGGGCGTGGGCACTGACGGGCATATCGGGTTCAATGAGCCTGGCTCATCCCTTGCCTCGAGGACACGGATCAAAACCCTGATTGAGCAGACGCGCAAAGACAACGCCCGCTTCTTCGACAGCATCGACGACGTCCCGCACCACGTGGTGACCCAGGGTCTGGGGACCATTATGGACGCCAAGCACGTGGTCCTGGTGGCCACGGGCGCCCAAAAAGCCCAGGCGGTCCGGGATTTCGTGGAAGGCCCGGTGGCTGCGATTTGCGCGGCATCGATCCTGCAGATGCATCCCCACGCCACCATCCTGGTGGATGAAGCGGCAGCTTCATCACTGAAACTGGCTGATTACTACCGGCACACCTACGACAACAAGCCGGAGTGGCAGGGCCTGTAGACGGTAAGATGTTTGGCATGACTACGCTTCCTCCGGATCCATTCGAAAACGACCCCATGCGCGAGCTTTCCGGAGCCGGAACGTCCACTTCCACCATTGAGCGTGAAGAAACACGCCAGGAAGTGGAGCCCGGCGACCGCGAGCGGTTCTCCCACTACGTCCGCAAGGAAAAGATCATGGAGTCGGCCCTGACCGGCGAGCCCGTGATTGCCTTGTGCGGCAAAGTCTGGACGCCGGGCCGCGATCCGCAGAAGTTCCCGGTCTGCCCGGAGTGCAAGGAGATTTACGAAGGCCTCCGTCCCGGCAATGACGGTGGAAACAACGGCGGCCCGGGCAACTCCAAGTAGTGGGTGGGAAGAAAACACAGTCCCCTTCTGAACGTCACCGCTTTCCGGTCCGCTTTTGCGTGCCCGAAAAGCCTGAGGCAACCGCAACTGCCGTGAGGCCGGGGGAGTCAGCATGACAGAAACACTTTTTGGTGGTCCTTCACTGCCTCCCGCGTATCCGGAGCGCGCAGCTTGGGGAACGGCTCCCAAGCTGCGCGCCTGGCAGCAGGAGGCACTTGACCTGTACATGACCCGCAACCCGAWGGACTTCCTGGCCGTGGCGACGCCCGGTGCAGGTAAGACCACCTTCGCCCTGCGGATTGCGACCACGCTGCTGGACAGCGGCGTGGTTAACCGCATCACCATCGTGGCGCCAACGGACCACCTCAAGAGGCAGTGGGCCGATGCTGCCGCCAAGGTGGGTATCGCCATCGATCCCAACTTCAAGAACTCCGACGGCCAGCACGGCAGGGGGTTCGTGGGCGTTGCCGTCACTTACGCACAGGTGGCCAGCAAACCAATGCTGCACCGTGCCAAGACTGAAGCCGCACGCACCCTGGTGATCCTTGATGAGATCCACCACGGTGGTGAAGCCCTGTCGTGGGGCGATGGCCTCCGTGAGGCTTTCGATCCCGCCGCCCGGCGTCTGTCCTTGACGGGTACGCCTTTCCGTTCCGACACCTCACCCATTCCTTTCGTCGAATACGCCGAGGACCGGGACGGGATCCGCAGATCCAAGGCCGATTACACGTACGGCTATGGCAACGCACTGCGGGACCACGTCGTGCGCCCCGTCCTGTTCATGGCCTACTCCGGCCAGATGCGGTGGCGAACCAGTGCCGGGGACGAAATGGCGGCTTCCTTGGGCGAGGCAGCAGTCACCAAGGACATCACCTCACAGGCTTGGCGCACAGCTCTGAATCCCACCGGGGAATGGATTCCCGCCGTCCTGGCAGCTGCGGACAAGCGCCTCAGCGAAGTCCGTCGAACAGTGCCTGACGCCGGTGGCCTAGTGATAGCCACGGACCACGATGACGCCCGCGCCTACGCCGGCCAGTTGAAGAAAATCACCGGCCAGTCGCCCACAGTGATTCTCTCGGATGACTCCAAGGCATCGAGCAAGATCGAGGAGTTCTCCGCAGGGGACAAGCGCTGGATGGTCGCCGTGCGCATGGTGTCCGAAGGTGTTGACGTACCCCGCCTCTCCGTGGGCGTCTACGCCACCTCTACCTCGACCCCCTTGTTCTTTGCCCAGGCTGTCGGACGTTTTGTCCGTGCGCGCAAAAGGGGCGAAACGGCGTCGGTCTTCCTGCCGTCGGTACCGCCCTTGATGATTCTCGCCAACACCATGGAGGCCGAGCGCGACCATGCGCTGGACCGCCCTGAAAAGGACGAGGACGGACTTTTCAGTCCCGAAGAAAACCTGATGGCCGAGGCCAACCGCGAAGACAAAGCTTCCGACGAGCTCACCAAGGGCAAATTTGAGGCGTTGGACTCCCAAGCGTCCTTCGACCGTGTCCTGTTCGATGGTGGCGAGTTCGGTACCGGGGCGGACATCGGTTCCGACGAGGAGCTGGACTTCCTCGGCATCCCAGGACTCCTTGATGCCGAGCAGGTGGGAACGTTGCTCCGGCAGCGCCAGCACGAGCAGCAGTCGCGCAAGAAGCGGCAGTCTCCACTGGCTGCTGCGGCTTCGCCGGCGATTCCGGACCACCGGATGCTCATGGACCTGCGCAATGAGCTGGCCAAGAACGTTGCCGCGTGGGCTGCCCGGACAGGGACGCCGCACGGTGTGGTCCACACCAAGCTGCGCGAGGTCTGCGGCGGTCCGGCTGTTGCCCAGGCCAACGGGGAGCAACTGCAGGCACGGCTTCGGAAGCTTCAGGACTGGTTCATCGGCCGGAAGTAACCAGTAACACGCCCACATGACGAAAGGGCGCCGCTACCAGCGGCGCCCTTTCGTCATCTCCGCGTGACTTCAGGGAACGGGGCCCTGGGTCAGATGCGATGGTTCAGATGCGATGGTTCAGATGCGATGGGTCAACTGTGATCGACGTCGACGCCGGCAGCTTCCATCTCGTCGAAGGTGTCACTGAGGTCCCCGGCGATTCCCGCGGTGAGGCCGGCGATCACGGTGGTGTTGTATCCGGCCTGGACAGCATCCAAAGCTGTGGCTTTGACGCAATAGTCGGTAGCCAGGCCAACAATCACCACGTCTTCAACGTCATGGCTCTGGAGCCAGTCATCGAGCCCGATCGCGTCCTCGTCGAGTACTTCCTCGACCGCGGCTCCCGCCTTCAGGTCCCCGGTAGGAACATCGTCTTCCGGGGCCAGGACGCCTTCGAAGCCCGAGTAAGCGGCTGTGTACTGTCCTTTGCGGAAGTACGCCTGGATGTACTCAGGGTCAAGGTCCTCATGGAGCTCGGCGCCCTTGCTACGGGCCCGGCAGTGCGGCGGCCACGAGTCCACCATGTCGGGATCGTCCGAGAAATGGTCGCCCGGTTCGATGTGCCAGTCCTGCGTGGCGACGATGTGATCGAAGTGCTGCTGGTTGGCGTCCACATACTCCGTAATCGCGGCAGCGACATCCGCGCCGCCTTCGACCGCCAAAGTGCCACCCTCACAGAAGTCGTTCTGGACATCAACGATGATCAAGGCCCGGGACATCAGTTCTCCTCGTAAATGGTGGGAATGGCGGCTTCGCCACGCTGCAGGCGGTTCACTACGGGTGGCAGTTCGGCCATGGTTGCCGCATGGCGCTCCTTGGCGCGGACAACACCTTCCGGCCCGGTCCATCCCGGCAGGACCTCGCCGTTCTTGACGAACTGATGAAGCAGCGGACGGTCGTTGCCGTCATCTTCCGGGCGGTGGCCGATGCCCACGACTTCGGCGGTGGCCCTTCCGCGCTCGTTGAGCTTGCGGAGGGCGTACTTGCGGCCACCGACGCTTGCCTTGTTCTTGGCAGCCTTGGCCACGGAGATGAACTCACCGGCGTCGTTGGTGCGGCTGACCAGCTTGTAGACCATGCTCGCCGTCGGAGCGCCTGAACCGGTGACCAGCGACGTCCCCACGCCATAGGAGTCCACCGGGGCAGATTGCAGCGCCGCGATGGCGAACTCGTCCAGGTCCGAGGTCACCACGATGCGCGTGTTGACGTTGCCGAGGTCATCGAGCAGTTGCCGGACCCATTGCGCCTGGGCAACGAGGTCGCCGGAGTCCAGACGTACTGCGCCGAGTTTGTCACCGGCGAGCTCGACGGCGGTCCGAACCGCAGTTTCGACGTCGTAGGTATCGACCAGCAGGGAAGTCCCCGGACCGAAGGTGGCAATCTGGGCTTCGAAGGCCTCGCGCTCGGTGTCATGAAGAAGCGTGAAGGAGTGGGCTGCGGTACCGACGGTTTTGATGCCGTAGCGCCGGCCGGCTTCAAGGTTGGAGGTACTGGCGAAGCCGGCGATGACAGCGGCGCGTGCTGCCGCCGTCGCCGATTCCTCCTGTGTGCGCCGGGAGCCCATCTCGATACAGGGGCGGGTTCCGGCCGCCGAGGTCATCCGTGACGCAGCCGAGGCTATGGCGCTGTCGTGATTAAGGACCGAAAGGACGAACGTCTCAAGGATGCAGGCCTCGGCGAAAGTCGATTCGACGATGAGGATGGGGGAGTTGGGGAAATAGGCATCCCCTTCGGCGTATCCCCAGATGTCGCCGCTGAACTTGTAGTCGGCAAGGTAATCCAGGGTCTCCCTGTTCACTACCTTGTTCTGCTCCAGGAATGCGAGTTCAGCATCGCCGAACCTGAAGTCCGCAATGCCTTCCAGCAAGCGTCCCGTGCCACCCACCACGCCGTAGCGGCGGCCATCCGGCAACCGTCGGGCGAAGGCTTCAAACACAGAACGGCGATGCGCGGCACCTGAGTGCAGGGCGGCCTGCAGCATCGTCAGTTCGTAGTGGTCTGTGTACAAGGATGTTGCGGGGTGGTCCCACGACGCGGCTCTACTCACGAATTCACTCTAGTGCGAGCCGCCATAGAATGGACAGATGAGCCCTAGCGTTGCGTTTGGCACGGACATCGATGAGCGGACGGAAGCTGCAGAGCAAACGTCCACTGATGTCCTGACAGCCCCTGATGTCCCCTGGAACCTGGTGATCTGGAACGATCCCGTCAACCTGATGAGCTACGTGAGCTATGTTTTCCAGAGCTACTTCGGCTACTCCGAGTCGAAAGCACACAAGTTGATGATGGAGGTCCACAAGAAGGGCCGCTCCATCGTTGCGTTCGGAAGCAAGGAACAAGTGGAGCAGCATGCGGTGGCCATGCACGGTTTTGGCCTGTGGGCCACCGTGGAGAAGGCTGCCAGTGGCAATGAGACACCCGGAAAGGGCGGCCGCCAGCGTGGCTAAGGCATTCAAATACGGTCTTAAAGGCATCACCGGGTTCCTTGAACCGGCTGAACGTGATCTCCTCCGCGGATTGCTGGACGACGTCATCTCCATGCTGGACCCGGAAGTCCGGGAGAACGAAGACCCGCTGGCTGCCCTGATTGGCCTGGACATGGACGTTAAGCAGCCAACGGACAGGGCCCTGCTGCGGCTCCTGCCCAACGTTATGAAGGACGACGACGGCGGCTCGCTTGAGTTCCGGCAACTCACCGAACGCTCAGTCCGGGAAAACAAAATCGGCGCCCTGCGGGCAACGGCCATGGGTTTGGACAAGGAAGACCTGGTCCTGACGCCCGAGGAGGCTGCCCGGTGGTCAATGGCTCTCAACGACGTCAGGCTTGTTCTGGCCGAACGTCTGGACATCCGCGATGAGGCGGACGCCGAGCACATCCACACCATGCAGGACTGGAGCCAGGCTGAAGATGTGGAGAGCTACTTGGCCCTGGTCTACAACTTCACCACGTGGCTGCAGGAGTCCTTGGTGCAGGCCATGATCTCTGCCAGGCAGGCAAAATCCTGATCCCGGGGGCCTGGCGCCACCCACGCCTTGTGACACATAAGACACGAGGCGGAGGACACACCTGATGGCCGCACTCCACGGGAAGCCTTATTCTCGAATAATCATGACTTCAGCATCGGGTTCACAAAGCGGCGCTACGGGCAGTAGCGCCCCCGTCAGCACAGGGGAAATCGTGGGAACGCGCCCGATCGGTATTTTTGATTCCGGCGTGGGCGGATTGACGGTGGCACGATCCATCATCGACCAGCTGCCCAACGAATCCATACTCTACGTTGGCGATACTGCCAACGGACCGTACGGTCCGCTCCCGATTGCAGAGGTCCGCGCCAACGCCCTTGGCGTGATGGACGAACTCGTGGACTCCGGAGTGAAGCTCCTGACCATTGCCTGCAACTCGGCATCGGCGGCTGTGCTTCGCGATGCGAGGGAAAGATACACGGCCCGGTACGGCATCCCGGTGATTGAAGTGATTCAACCGGCTGTCCGCCGTGCGGTTTCAGCCACCCGGTCCGGAAAGATCGGCGTCATCGGAACATCTGCCACGGTGGGTTCGCGAGCATATGAGGACACCTTTGCCGCTGCACCGGACCTCACCATCACGTCCGTGGCCTGCCCGGCTTTTGTGAGTTTCGTGGAGGCTGGCGTCACCACCGGACCTGAGCTCCTGGCGGCCGCCAACGAGTATCTCGCCCCGCTCAAGGATGCCGGCGTGGACACCGTCGTCCTCGGATGCACGCACTATCCCTTGCTGACCGGGGTCATCTCGTTCGTCATGGGTGAGGACGTCACGCTGGTTTCCAGTGCGGAAGAAACCGCCAAGGACGTCTACCGGGCCCTGGCCACCCACGGTATCCAGCGCACTGGATCGAGTGCGCCGAGCCACGAGTTCATCGCCACCGGGGACGCTGCGCAGTTTGAGATACTGGCGCGCCGTTTCCTGGGACCCGAAGTCCTCTCCGTGAAGCATGTCGACCACGTGGCAGCGCAGTATCCAACCGGCAGCCTCGCCCGGATCACCCCCGAGATGCTGGAAGCAGCCAAGTCCGGTGCCGGCCTTGGCCGCCGCTCGTATTTCGTGAACCCCGGAGCGAGCGCGGACGCAGCCATGGGGCGTGGCTTGTGAAGCTGACCATTGTCGGGTGCACCGGATCCTTCCCCGGGCCGGGATCGCCGGCGTCGTGCTACCTCGTCACCGCCCATGACGGCGAACGCGAGTGGAAAATCGTCATGGACCTTGGCAGCGGTGCCCTGGGTACCATCCAGCGCTACACGGACCTTGAAGACATCGACGCGATCTTCCTCACGCACCTGCATCCTGACCACTGCATGGACCTGTGCGGCCTCCACGTCGCGGTGCGCTGGAAGCCGGGCGGCTGGGGACGGGACCGCCTTCCCGTGTGGGGCCCGGCTGCCACTGCCGACCGGATGGCCACGGCCTACGGTTTGGAGCTGGACCCGGGGATGCATGAGGAATTCGACTTCACCAACTGGACCGAGCTCAAGCCCGTCGCTGTTGGTCCCTTCACCGTGACGCCGTTCGCCGTGAACCACCCGGTGGAGGAGGCCTACGCCTTGCGTGTCACGGCCACCGAACCGGGCAAGGACGGTGTCCCCGTGACCAAGATCCTGACGTATTCGGGCGACACCGATTCCTGCCAGGGACTGGAAGACGCCGCCAAGGGGTCGGACCTCTTCCTGTGCGAGGCGGCCTTTGAAGAGGGGCGGGACGACGACATCAAGGACGTCCACCTCACCGGCAAGCGCGCGGGCGAGGCTGCAACGAATGCAGGAGCCAAACGCCTTCTCCTCACTCACATCCCCGTGTGGACCTCGCAAACCAAAGTGTTGTCCGAGGCCAAGCCAGTGTTCGCCGGGGACGTCGCCGTCGCCGTGGCCGGAGTCCACTACACGATCTAGCAGCCACCACACGATCCGGCAGCCACTGCACGCTCCGGCAGCCACTGCACGCTCCGGCAAGGCCCGGCGGTGGCAGTGCCGTCATCGTCGCTAAGCTTGGAGCATGACTTCTGAAGCTACAGCCACACCCGTCGTCCGCGCCGATGGCCGGACCCCTGACCAACTGCGACCCATCAGTATCACCCGCGGCTGGTCCAAGCAGGCTGAGGGCTCTGCACTGATCGAGTTCGGCAACACCCGGGTTCTGTGCACCGCTTCCCTGACCGAGGGCGTGCCACGCTGGCTCAAGGGCGAAGGCCGCGGCTGGGTGACGGCCGAATACGCCATGCTTCCCCGTGCCACGAACACCCGTTCGGACCGTGAGTCCGTCAAGGGCAAGATCGGCGGCCGCACCCACGAAATCTCCCGCCTGATCGGCCGCTCCCTGCGCTCCATCATCGATACCAAGGCACTCGGCGAGAACACGATCGTCCTGGACTGCGACGTCCTGCAGGCCGACGGCGGCACCCGCACCGCTGCCATCACTGGCGCTTACGTCGCGCTCGCCGAGGCCATCCGCTTTGCCCGGGAGAACAAGCTCATCTCCCGCAATGCCGAGCCCCTTGTGGACACCATTGCGGCGGTTTCCGTTGGCATCATCGACGGTGTCCCCATGCTGGACCTGCCCTACGTTGAAGACGTCCGCGCGGAGACCGACATGAACGTCGTGGTTACAGGCTCGGGCAAATTCGTCGAGGTCCAGGGCACCGCGGAAGGTGCTCCGTTCGACCGCGACGAACTCAATGCCCTTCTCGACCTTGCGCTGCTGGGCACAACCCAACTCGCCGCCATCCAGCGCGAAACGCTGGCGGAAGCTCCGTGAGCGCCGCTTCAGCGGCCATTGGCCCCCGCCTCGTTCTCGCCACGCACAACAAGGGCAAGCTGAAGGAACTCCGTGAACTGCTGCGGGGCCAGGTGCCGGGCCTCGACGTCGACACCCAGGTGGTGGATGCCGCCGCAGCGGGTGCCCCCGACGTGGCAGAAACCGGCGTCACCTTTGCCGAGAATTCGCTGCTCAAGGCCCGTGCCGTGGCCGAAGCGACCGGTTTGGTTGCCATCGCCGACGACTCCGGGCTGGCAGTGGATGTCCTGGGCGGCGCACCCGGGATCTTTTCTGCCCGCTGGTCGGGCCGGCACGGCGACGACACCGGCAACCTGAAGCTGCTGTTGGCACAACTGTCCGATGTTCCGGATCAATTCCGTGGGGCAGCGTTCGTGTGCGCCGCGGCCCTGGCTGTCCCGGGGACGGATGGCATCGCCCACGAGACCGTGGAGTACGGCCAGCTGGAGGGGACGCTTCTTCGTGAACCCCGCGGTGAAGGGGGCTTCGGCTACGATCCGGTGCTGCAACCTGCCGGCATGGACCGCAGCTGCGCCGAGCTGACCTCCGAGGAAAAGAACGCCATCAGCCACCGCGGTCAAGCGTTCCGGGCTTTGCTGCCTGCGGTCATCGCTGCTCTTTCCGGGACCGCGACGCCGACGCAGCAGTAACGTCATCGGCTGACTGTGCAGCCGTCAAAGAAGAGGCACCCCGCGTTCGCGGGGTGCCTCTTCTTTGCTGTGAAGCTTTTGCTGTGGCGCTGCGGGAGCCTTAGTGCTCGCCGTGCTTCCCACCGTCATGTTCTTCGATGAATTCCTCCACCGGGTCAGTCCCTTCGGCTGCGGCTTTACGCTTCGCCACAAAGCCGCGGGTGACCTCGATGATGACCGGGATGACGGAGATCAGCACGATGACAATGAAAATGATGTCCAGGTTCTTGCTGACCCAGGGGATACGATCGCCCAGAACGTAACCCAGGAACGTGACGCCGCCGCCCCACAGCACTGCGCCGATGACGTTGAAGATGAAGAACTTGCGCTTGTCCATCTGGGCAACGCCCACAATGACGGGGACGAACGTGCGGATGATGGGGACGAACCGCGCCAGGATCAACGCTTTCCCGCCGTGCTTCTCGAAGAAGGCGTGGGCGCTCTCAACGTTCTCTTTCTTGAAGAGCTTTGAGTCCGGACGGTTGAAGATCGCGGGACCGGCCTTGGAACCGATGAGGTAGCCCGTCTGGTTGCCGATGATCGCGGAGACGATGATCAGGCCGGCCAGGGCCCAGATGTTGAACTTGATGGTATCCGTGGCAACCAGCAGGCCCGCGGTAAACAGCATTGAGTCGCCGGGCAGGAAGAAGCCCACCAGCAGGCCCGTCTCGGCAAAGACGATGCCGCACACGAGGAGTACAACCCACGGTGCCAGGGCAGGATCGGCCAGGAAGATCTGGGGGTTGAGCCAGTCGGGCAGGAACGAAGCCATGGAGGGCTGCACCGGTCCTGCACCCCCGAAAGTGGATACGGCAAGGTCGCTCATCGCAGAAAAGATCACCCAACAAGCCTACTGGACGGCCGTCGTCGTCTTTTTCGGCGAAAGTCTTGACTCAATCTTCGGCGGTTGTATGGTTAGTTACATGAGTAATGAACCAATGAGGCGGTGCTGCTCATGATCGATGACAGCAAACCGATCTTCATGCAGATCGCCGAACTCATCGAGAACGGAATCGTGGACGGCAGCCTGGCGGAGGAATCCCAAGTGCCTTCCACCAATGAGTTCGCAGCTTTCCACCGTATTAATCCGGCAACGGCAGCCAAGGGCGTCAACGTGCTGGTGGATTCAGGAATTCTCTACAAACGCAGGGGGATAGGGATGTTCGTGGCGACAGGGGCGCGCGCCAACGTGATAGCGCGGCGCACCGAGGAATTCTTCGAACAATACGTCAAGCCGCTGGCACTGGAAGCCCGAAAGCTGGGGATCTCGAAGGAGCAGCTGAACACCATGATTGAACGCAGTTCCGGACTCGCACCTGACTCCGGAACGGACAAGGAAAGGAGCGCGGCCCTGTGAGCGATACCGTCGTCGAGGCCCGTAACCTGTTCAAGAAATACAAGGATCTCAACGCGCTGGACAACGTCAACCTGAGCCTCCCGGCCAACCGCATCTACGGCCTGCTCGGACGTAATGGCGCCGGCAAGACCACCTTGATGTCCGTCCTTACGGCCCAGGCCTTCGCGAGCTCGGGCGAAGCCCTCGTCTTCGGCTCCGGCGCTTACGAGGACGACTCTGTGCTGTCCCGTATCTGTTTCATCCGAGAGTCCCAAAAATACCCGGATGACTTCCAGCCCAGGCACGCCTTCCGCTCCGCCGCGCTGTTCTACAGGAACTGGGACCAGAAGTTCGCGGACCGGCTGGCTGAGGCCTTCCAGCTCCCCGTCAAGAGACGAATCAAAAAGCTCTCCCGCGGCCAGCTGTCCGCCGTAGGGGTCATCATCGGCCTTGCCTCACGCGCAGAACTGACGTTCTTCGACGAACCGTACTTGGGACTCGACGCCGTAGCCCGGCAATTGTTCTATGACCGGTTGGTGGAGGACTACGCGGAACATCCGCGAACCATCATCCTGTCCTCCCACCTGATCGATGAGGTAGCCAACCTTCTGGAACACGTAGTTGTTATCGATCAGGGCCGGATCATCATGAACGCGGACGCGGAGGACATCCGTGGTTCCGCCGTGACTGTTTCCGGTTCCGCAGACAAGGTGGACTCTTTCCTCTCCGGCCGGAAGATCCTTCATCGCGAAACCCTCGGTTCCCTGGCCTCGGTGACTGTGGACGAGACGCTCAACAGCCACGAACGCGCGGAAGCGCAGGAGCTGGGGCTTGAACTCTCGCCCGTATCCCTGCAGCAGTTGGTGGTTCGCAAAACCATGGCCGGAGCCGGCGCCAAGGGTCAGGGTGCCCAGGAGTTCGCAGACGACGCGTTGGAGGCAAAGCGATGAGCAGAACACTAGCGGTTGCCCGGATGCAACTGATCAACAAGTGGACCTACATTGGATGGCCGCTGACCATCCTGGCCGCTTCGTTCCTGATGTCGCTGGCCATCTTTGCGCTTATTCCCGTCAACGAGGGCAAATACGGCGGTGGAAGCCAAGCCCCCTTGTGGTACTTCCTGGTGCTCGGAATCCAGAGCATGACCTTGGTGTTCCCGTTCTCCCAGGGACTGAGCATCAGTCGTCGGGCTTTCTACCTGGGTACTGTGGGGCTCTTCTCGCTCATCGCTCTTGGCATGACAGGCCTTTATCTCCTGGGTGGTGCCATTGAAGGGGCAACGAACGGTTGGGGTGTCTATGGCTACTTCTTCAAGATTCCGTGGGTCACGGACGGGCCTTGGTACTCAACAGCGGCCTTCTTCTTCGTGGTGATGATGTTCATGTTCATCATCGGGTTCTGGTTCGCCACCATCTTCAAGCGCTGGGGGACAACCGGAACTCTGGTATCAACGCTGGGAACGGCGGTGGCCCTCATCGGTCTGGCTGCGCTGGCAACCCTGCTGGGATGGTGGGGCGCAGTGGGAAGCTGGACGGCCCAGCAGACCCCACTGAGCGTCAGCGGGTGGATGGCATTGTTGTGCGTGGCACTCGCAGCCGGCTCCTACGCCACTCTTCGCCGGGCCACACCTTAGGCAACACGGTAAGCAACACGATGTAGCGTTCCCCACATTAGCGGTGCAAGTGGCCGCCCCGCCGTCGAAATCGGCAGGGGCGGCCTTTTCCGGCTGTAATCTTGTCCAGTGGCATTGGACTTTACGGCGATCGACTTTGAAACAGCCAACGGCTTCAGGGGGTCGCCCTGTTCAGTGGGTCTCAGCAAGGTCCGCAACGGGGTTGTTGTGGAGGAAGCCTCCTGGCTGATGCGTCCCCCGGAGAACCACGATCATTTTGAGTTCCACAACACCCGCATCCACGGCATCCGTGCCGAGGACGTAGCGGGTCAGCCCAGGTTCGGTGAGCTGTTCCCCGAAATCGGCGCGTTCATCGGCGGCGATATCCTGGCCGCACACAACGCCGCCTTCGACCTTGGAGTCATCAGGTCCGGGTTGGAAGTCTCCGGTCTCGCCGGGCCGGCCTACGACTACGTCTGCACCGTGATGCTTTCGCGCCGGTGCTATTCACTCGTTTCGAACTCCCTGCCGTATGCGGCCGAAGAAGCCGGCGTACCGCTCGTGAACCATCACGACGCCGCAGAGGATGCCCGCGCATGCGCCGGGATCCTGGTGGACATCGCACGGCGCAACGATGCCAACAGCATCRCCGAGCTCTACCTTTCCCTGGGACTCAGCCTGCCAAGCCAGCCCGCTTTCGACCCCGCCTTCGGCTTGTCCAAGGCGACGATGTCCGCGTTGGCCGCCAGGACGGGCAGCTCCTTCGAGCGAACACTGGACCGCACTCCGGGCATCGCCGGCGGCTGGTCTGCCTGGCCGGAGGAAGGACCCAATCCTCTGCCCAACCCCGCGGCAGAGCCCGGCCACCCCCTGTTCGGGCAAACAGTGGTCTTCACCGGAGACCTCGCGATCACCCGGCCGGAAGCCAAATCGCGGGCCGCGGAGATGGGCGCCCGGCCCGAAAGCCGCGTCACCGCCCGGACCACGGTTCTCATTGTCGGCGACGGTTTCGTGGCCGGAGACCTTCGTGCCGGACGGCTCACGGGCAAAGCCAAACGGGTCCTGGAACTCCACGCCAAGGGCCAACAAATCGAGGTCGTCTCGGAGGGTGAGTTCCTGCAGATGGTCGGCGGCGCATAAGGCCTCGCGGGTCATAGTGCGCAACAATGCTTCCTGTCCGGGGAGCGGCACTCCTAGCCTTGGCTAATGAGCAAGCCAAGCGTTTTCCTGGCCCCGGCGCGGCAAGCTGCCAACGCGCCGGCGGGCGGGGTTGATTGGCGGAGAGTCTTCGCTTTCCCCAACCCGGTCAACGAATACGCCGCCCGGATAACTGCCGGCCTGGTGGTCATCCTTGCCATTGCGACGCTGCTGACCAGCTGGGGTGGGGGACTGGTAGCACTGGCGGCCGGCTTCTGGCTGCGGGTCCTGTTTGGTCCCCGGATTTCCCCGTTGGCACTGCTGTCCGTCAAGGTCCTGGCGCCCAGGATCGGGCGTGCCAAGCTGGTGCCCGGTCCTCCCAAGCGCTTCGCCCAAGGCATCGGGGCAGCTTTGACGAGTGCCGCCGTCGTGTTGTTCTTCACCGGCTTCCAGCCGGCGGCATGGGTGCTGCTCGCGTTGTTGATCGTGGCAGCCTCACTGGAATCGCTGGCCGGCTTTTGCCTCGGTTGCGCCATCTTTGGCTTCCTCCAGCGCCGGGGCCTTATCCCCGCCGACGTGTGCGAGGCGTGCGCCGACATCTCCGTTCGCAGATCGTAGGGTCCCTCAGCCGGTGGTCACGGCAAGCAGCCTGTCCGCCATGCCGCGAATGACCTCGGGGGCTTCCAGTGCTTCCAGCCAGTCCGCGGGAAGGCACTCTTCACCATAAAAGGCGCCCAGGATGTTTCCTGCGATGGAGCCTGTGGAGTCGCTGTCGCCGCTGTGGTTTACGGCAACCGCCACAGCATTGCGGAAGTGCTCGGCGGGGTCCCCGCCGCTGGTAGCCAGAACGGCGTAAAGCCCGACGGCGAGTGCCTCCTCGGCAACCCACCCCTCACCGAGCGCTGCGGTCAGCTCTTCCGGGCTCAATACTGTGTTCCGGGCGGACAACTGCAACGCGGCTTCAAGGCTCTCGGAGAGCTCCGGGGCCTTGGTGGGGACGTTGTTCACATATGCGAGGGCTTCCTTGGCTGCGTCCCGGACATCGCTGCCGGCAACAATGTGATGGATCAGCAGGCTGAAGGCGGCCGCGCTTAGCCGTGCTGAAGGGTGTCCGTGGGTCAACGAGCCTGCGTCGGAACTGAGTTTGTAGACGGCGTCCCGGGAGATGTGGGGGATCAGGCCGAACGGCGCCGAACGCATTACTGTGCCGCATCCTTTGGACTCAGGATTCACCGGCCGCGCCACCGTTCCCATCTCGCCCGAGGCCAGGCCACTGAGGCAGGCGTTGCCCGGAGCCCGCCGGTGCCGGAGCACAGCCTGGGCATCGATCCACCGGGGCTGCGGGACGGGCGCTGACGAGGAAACCGCAACGTCCTGCGTCGCAAGCCAGCGCAGGTAGGCAAGCCACAGGCAGGCGATCTCGTCTGCCGCCACTCCATCGTTCGCCCATTCGAGCGCCTCCACCAGACCATCCACCGTGTACAGCGTCATCTGGGTGTCGTCCGAAAAGTGGCTGCCGCCGTCGAGCTGTTCAAACGAGGTCAGTCCCGCGGAGCCGTAGCGTGCCCGAATCGCCGCGATGGAGTCAAACTCGACGGCGTATCCCAGGGAATCGCCCAGGGCCCCGCCCAAAAGGGAGCCGTAGACACGGGACTTGAAGGACGGCGTGGCGGGGGAAGTAGCTTCAACACTCATGCCAGTAACTTACCGTGCCCGTGAGGCCCCGCTGATATGGTGGGGAAGCTGTCCGGCACTGCGAAAACTTGGAGAGATAACGTGCGTGAACCTGCTTGGCGACGAACAGGTAAAACACCTGACTACAGGTTTTCGATGGCGAATGAGCGTACTTTCCTGGCCTGGATCCGCACTTCGCTGGCTCTGCTTGCCGGCGCTGTGGCCGTAGATCAGTTGGCGCCGAATATCGCGCCGACGCCCGTCCGGCTGGTTTTATGCGTCCTGCTGGCCCTCGTAGGGGCCGGCCTGGCGGCACTGTCCTACCGCCGGTGGGGCCAGATGGAAGCAGCGATGCGGCAGGACCAGGCACTGCCTTTCTCACGGGTGATGTTATTCATGACCATAGTGGTAGCCGTGGCAGCGTTCGCCTTCGCGGTGCTGATCCTGGTGGCCCGATGAGCAGGAAGACCCAGTGACCGGCACCGTTCCGGAAAGTACCCGGGATCCCGGCCTGCAGCCCGAGCGGACCACCCTTGCCTGGCGCAGGACGCTGATCTCCCTGGTGGTGGTGGACCTGTTCATCTGGCGGAGTTGGCTGACATCAGAGCCTTCCTCCGGCACCATCGTTACCGGCCTGCCTGGACTGGACTACCAAGGGATCTGTGCGCTGGCCGCCGCGGCGGCCACCGTTGTCCTCGCTTCCGTGGTGTGGGTGCGCTCACGGCAACTCCAGGCCGGCTTCCAGGCAGCCCCCACGCGGTTGATCCTGGCCAGCACCCTGTCCGTGATGGGCCTGGGCGCCGCCGCGATCGCGGCCATTTCCTTGGGCGGATAAGCTCAAGGGGCAGCTTTCATCGCCTCCAGCGTTGACCCAGCAACCGTCCAGATTCGGGTGGCAAGATACTCGAGGGCTCCTGGCGCGTTGAAAGGCGTGCCCTAGTGTTGCCCGCTGTGCTTCGGCACCAGCGCACCAACTTTCACACCGACCGTAAGGACCCGTTCCACATGACCTCTTCTGTGCAGGCCGCTACCGATCCCCAACCGGGACTCCTGGCCAGGCTGTCGGCTGAAGCCCTGGGATCGTTGTTCATTGTGCTCGTTGCAGTGGGTGTATCGATACTCTCGAGCCCTGCAGCGGCGCCTTTGCCCTCAGCCTTGGCCGCCGGGCTGACCGTGACTGTGTGCATGTTGGCTTTCGGGCACGTTTCGGGTGGACACTTCAATCCCGCGATCACCTTGGGCAACCTCATTGCCGGACGCATCCGGGCGCTCGCCGCCGTCGCGTATATCGCAGCACAGCTCATCGGAAGCGTGGTTGGTGCAGCCCTTGTCTACGTTGTGGTGACTACCGTGCCCGTTCTCGCGGATGTGCGGGCCGCTTTTGGTTCCACAGCAGCCGGCTTCGGGGAGCACGCTCCCGCCCAAACCCAGCTGGCGGGCGTGCTGCTGGTGGAAGTTATCGGTTCTGCTTTGCTTGTTGCCGTCTTCCTCGGAGCGGCGGCCGGACGCCGTGCCCTTCCTTCCTTGGCACCGTTCGCAGTGGGCCTGGCGACGGCCGTACTGCTGCAGTTCGGCCAGGTTCTTGGCAACCTCCCTTTCAACCCCGCACGCGCAAGCGCGCAAGCTTTCTTCAGCCCCTCCTGGGCCATTGAAGGACTGTGGCTTTTCTGGGTGGCACCTCTGATGGGCGCAGCACTTGCCGGACTCGCTTTCCGCGGTTTCCAGGGGTTGTCCGGGCCTGCCCGCGCCGCTGCCGAACACCAGGGTGGGACAGACGCCATCAACGACCACTTCGACGCTGGAAACGGGATCGCTGAGGAGGCTGCGGACACCCGGGCCGAAACGACTCCGGAGCCGCTCCCTGCGAAGCCGGCGAACGATGACGCACGCGACTTTTTCGACGGCAAGAAAGGCTAGCAACCGGCCAGGATCGACGCCGGGCGGCTTGTCTGCGCTTTATTGTCGGTGACCCCGGTTAGCTTGGAATTATGCGGTTACTCCATACTTCGGATTGGCATCTGGGCCGGTCGTTCCACGGCGTTGGCATGCTTGAGGCCCAACGCGGCTTCGTGGACCAGCTGGTGACGTTCGTGGACGCCAACTCGGTGGACGTCGTGCTCATTGCAGGGGACGTTTATGATCGCGCCCTGCCGGGTCTGGACGTCGTCACACTGCTGGATGATGCTTTGGTGCGGCTCACCCGGGCCGGGGCCAGCGTTGTGCTCACCAGCGGCAATCACGATTCCGCCATCAGACTGGGTTTCGCTTCCCGGTTGCTGGAACGAGGGGGAGTGCACTTGCGCACGCGGGTGGAGGACCTGGACAGCCCCATTGTTTTCCCTTTTGGAGGCGAACGGGACGCCCCGGGCCAAGTGGCGATCTACGGAATTCCCTTCCTTGAACCCCGCCTTGTGGCCGAGCGGCTGGGCGTGGACACTGCCAACCACTTTGACGTCACACACCAGGCAGTAGGGCTTATCAAGAAGGACGTTGAACGTCGCCGCGAATCCGGACCTGTCTACCCGGTGGTCCTGGCACACACCTTTGCCAGCGGAGGCATCACGTCCGAAAGCGAGAGGGACCTCAGTATCGGGGGACTGGGAGCGGTGCCCTTGGACCTCTTCGAAGGATTCACTTACACGGCACTGGGCCACCTCCACGGACGGCAGCAATTGGCCGGCAATGTCCGCTACTCGGGTTCGCCGCTGGCGTACTCATTCTCCGAAGCCAAGCACAGCAAAGGTGCCTGGTTGGTGGACATCAACCCGTCAGGGGACATCGACGTCCAGGAAGTAGTGTGGGAAGCCCCCAAGACCCTGGCCGTAATGCGCGGGACTTTGGATGAGCTCCTGGAGTCCGGGGAGTATGCCTGGGCGGAAGAGGCCTACTGCCAGATCACCATTACTGACGCGCAGCGGCCAACCCAGGCCATGGAAAAACTGAGAGTCCGCTTTCCGGACACGTTGGTCCTTTCCTTTGATCCCGAAGGCGCCGGGACCCGGACCACGACGAGCTACAGTGACCGACTCGCCAAGGCCCAGGACGATCTCGGAGTCTGCTGCGGCTTTCTGGAGCATGTCCGGGACCGCGGAGCCGGCGAGGCCGAAGAAGCTGCGCTCCGGGAAGCACTCGAAGCCGTCCGCTTGGAAGAGGCGGAACTGTGAGAATCCATCGCCTGGAAATAGAAGCCTTCGGCCCTTTTGCCACTGCCCAACACATCGACTTCGATCACTTGGGAGCGCAAGGACTCTTCCTCCTCAACGGTGCCACCGGGGCAGGCAAGACCAGCATCCTTGATGCCATCTGCTTTGCCTTGTACGGAGCCGTGCCCGGCGCGCGCCAGGAAGGAAAACGCCTCCGCAGCGATCACGCGGCACCTTCAGCCGAACCACGCGTCGTCTGCGAATTCTCGGCACGCGGACGGCGCTTCGAAGTGACGCGCTCGCCCGCCTGGGAACGCCCCAGCGCACGGGGCAGGAAAGGGTTCACCACGCAGCAGGCGAAGACCCTCCTTCGGGAACGGATCGCCGGGAGTTGGGAGGAGAAATCCTCAAGGAACGACGAAGTCGGTGCCGAGCTCGCGGACATTTTGGGGATGGACAGGGAACAGTTCACCCGCGTGGTGATGCTTCCCCAGGGTGATTTTGCGGCGTTCCTCAGGTCCAAGGCCAACGACCGCCTGGAGCTCCTGCAGAAACTCTTCGGTACGCAACGCTTTGAAGCCGTCGAACGCCGGATCGCACGGCAGGCGGCGGAAGCCGCCCGGGCCGTGCAGGAAAATGCCTTGGAACTCAAGCTGTTGCTGGACCGGGCTGCAGCGGAGCGCCGGCAACTGGGGCTCGACCAAGCCGCGACGGAAACTGCCGGGACTACAGTTGCCAACCCTGATGCCGGCGGAACAGCCGGGCAGGAACCGGAGGCCTGGCTGGCAGAGGTGGCAGCGGAGGTGAGTGCTGAATGGACGCGGAGGACAGACGAAGCAGACCAGGCAGAGTCGCTGTCCTCGCGCCTTGCCGAACAGTTCCGGCAAGCCCAGGAAAAGTCATTGCGGCATGCCCGGCTCGGAGCCGCAACGCAGAGGCGCGTCCTTCTTGAACTGGCCGCGCCGCGGGCACTGGAGAACAAGGACAAGCTCGCAAGGCACCGCCGGGCTTCCGTTCTGAGCGGCCAGCTTGACGCCGTTGACTCCTCCGCCCGCAAGTATCGCGCTGCCGTCGCAAAGGTTGAGCAGCTACGGGAACGGCTCGAAGCTGCAGGGCTGGAGGCAACAAACTCCAGCGCATCCCTTGAACGCCTCAAGGCCACCTATGCGGTTCTGGAAGCCCGCCTCCCTGACGAAAAGCGACTGGAGGACATCGCCGGCCGGCTTGCCGCCAAGCGTCGCGAACAGGCAGACCATGAAGCAGCAGTCGACCGGGCCGTGGACGAACTGGAACGGCTGCGTGAAGAAGCAGCAGTTGTGAGCGGCCTGATTGAACCACTGGAACCGGCGGCTGATGGACTCGCGGAGCTTGAGCGCGAAACAGCCAATGCTGCTGAGCTGGTGGAAATTGTGTCCCGCCATGCCGAGGCAGCCAACGAGTTGGCAGAGATCTCCGAGAAGCACCTTCGAGCCCGTGCCACGGCCCAGGATCACCGCCAGGAATGGCTTGACGTTCGCGAGCTCCGCCTGGCCAATGCGGCAGGGGAGCTGGCTGCCGCGTTGGAGAGCGGTCAGCCATGCGCTGTGTGCGGGAGCGAGGACCACCCGCATCCCGCAGCTGCGGTACGGTCGGCCCTGTCCCTGGCCCAGGAAGAGGAACACGCCAGGGAGCGGTTCGAGGCCAGCGAAAAAGCCCAGGGTGTCCTTGCCGAGCAAGTCTCCGCAGCCGCCCAGATCCTTGCCGGACTAGCGGCCCAAGGCGGCACCGTGGATGCGGAGGAGGCACAGGCGCGTCTCCTGGCTGCCCGGACCTCGACTTCGGCGGCGACAAAGGCATCCCGGACCCTTGACCAGCTTCGGAGCAAGCAGGAGGGCATCACCAGGAAACTGGCTCAAGTGCAGGAGCAGCACGCAGAGGACGCCGGTGCAGCCTCCCGGGCGTCCTCGGCCGTCCTTCACCTGCAGGAACAGCACGACACCTTGAAGGCCGACCTCGCCGGTTTACGGGAAGATTTCCCAAGTCTTCGTGAACGGTTGGAAGCCCTGTCCGCCGAGCGCACGCTCCTTCAATCGGCAGCTGACGCCGACCGGGAACTCCAGCAGGCAGGACAAGCTCAGGCCGACGCCGCCGTATCGCTCCAAAATGCCTTGCCGGACTCAGGGTTCGCCTCGGCAGAGGAAGCGCGTGGCGAACTGCTTCCGCCGGCCGATGTGGTCGGTCTGGAGAAAGACGTGGCTGATTTCGACACTGAAGCGGCCCGCCTGGACGAGTTGTTTGCCAGCGAGGACTTGGTTCTGGCGGCCAAGGAAGTCCGGATCGGCGAACTTCCCCTGCCCGAGGCTGAACTCGCCGAGGTCAAGCTCCACGCCGCCGACGCGGCTGATCGTGCAAGGGCGGCAGCATTGTCGGCAGCCCTTGCCGCGAAATCGGTGGAGGCCATTGAACGGATCCGGGTCGAGTACAACACCTTGGCCGAGGCCGGCAGGGAACCCCGCAACCAGGCCCGCATCCTGGCTGAACTGGCCGACACTGTCCGGGGCGCCGGGGACAACAACTACCGTATGAGCCTGAACGCCTACGTCCTGGCGGCACGCCTTGAGCAAGTGGCACTCGCGGCCTCGGAAAGGCTCGTTGCCATGAGCGACGGCCGATACACGCTGCAACACACCGACGCCCGCGCGGCCCGGAACCAGAAGTCCGGCCTCGGCCTTGAAGTGGTAGACGAATGGACCGGCCAGCGGCGCGACACCTCCACGCTGTCCGGCGGGGAATCCTTCATGGCCTCGCTTGCCCTGGCCCTCGGTCTGGCTGACGTGGTCCAGCAGGAGGCGGGCGGCGTGGACATCGAGACACTGTTTGTCGATGAAGGCTTCGGCAGCCTGGACGAACAAGCGCTGGAGCAAGTGATGGACGCTTTGGAAGGATTGCGCGACGGCGGCAGGGTAGTGGGCCTGGTCAGTCACGTTGCCGAAATGAAGCAACGCATCACCAACCAGCTCCAGGTGGTCAAGGGACGGCACGGCTCCAGCGTGCGGATTGCCGAAGCTGTTCCGGTCTGACAGGTATCCGATAGACTTAACCCGTTACACCGGGTCGCGCGCATCGGGAGGAGGGACGATGCGCAACCTTTAGCGAACCCGGATTAATGGAAAAAACTTCTGTGGCCTCCCAGCCCTTGTCATCGACACCCGCGCGGACCTCGCGTCTGCCTGGCCGTTTCGCACGGCTTCCGGAACTTGCCGGACCTGGTTTCCTGCCGCTGGGCCTCTTCGCCCGGCTCCCCCTCGCCATGTTGACCGTTGGCACCCTGACCTTGGTGACCTCAGTCAGCCACTCGTATGCAATCGGCGGCATGGCTGCGGGAGCGGTCGGCATCGGCTCCGCCCTGGGCGCACCTGTCCTGGGCTCCCTGGCTGATCGTGCTGGGCAACGCATCGTCCTGCTCGTCGCCGCGGTCATCAATACCCTGGCTGTTGCCGGGCTTTTGGCCGCCGCCTATATCACTCCCGGCTACGGGGAGGTAGCCGATGCTGCGGGCGTCCTGATCGCGGCCTTCCTTGCCGGTGCGAGTTGCCCCCAGGTAGGTCCCATGGCCCGCGTGCGCTGGATGGCCCTGACCACCCGCAATCTTTCTCCCGGCGCAACCGGCGGCAAAAGAAGCGTGGCCGCCAACCGGGCTGATCTTGACACGGCACTATCTTACGAAGGCACCGCTGACGAGGTCACGTTCGTGCTCGGCCCGGCGCTGGTGGGTGTGCTGGCCAGCATGGTAGCCCCATGGCTGCCGCTCGCGCTTGCCGCCGTCATGACCATCACCCTGGTCCCTGCTTTCGCCGTCCACCCCAGCCAGCAGGCCGTGGTGCCGGCTCCGCGCAAGGTGAAGGCCGGCGTCGAGGGTTCAGGCGAAGAGGGCACTCAGGCGGCCGCGCCGCGACGCAAGCGGTGGGCCGGGGCGGTAGTGGCGGTGCCGGTGGTGGCCATGGTGTGCATGGGCACCTTCTTCGGTGCGACGCAGAACGCGTTGAGCGCCTTTTCAGCGCAATACGCCACTGCAGAGATTGCGGGCCTGTTGTACGCGGTGATGGGTCTCAGCTCAGCGGTTGCCGCGTTGTCTGTCGCGTTCTGGCCGCAGCGCTTCAGCTTGGCTTCGCGGTGGGTTGTGGCTGCCTTGGCGATGTCCGCATTGTCCTTGCTGCTGCTTCTTCCTGCGGGTATCTGGCCCATGGTTTTCGTACTGCTGGTGCTCGGCATTCCGGTGGGTCCGGTCATGGTCACGGTCTTCAGCATCGGAGGCGTCGTTGCCCCGTCCGGCCGAATGGCGACTGTCATGACTGCCCTGGCCAGCGGGATTGTGGCCGGTACGGCGCTTGGCTCCTACCTGGCCGGACAGCTGGCCGAGACGCAGGGCCCGGGCGCAGCTTTCGTGGTTTCCATGGCCGCCGCCGCGGGCCTCCTGCTGCTGGGTGTTGTGACGTCCTTGGTGATGAAGCGCCAGCCTCAGGCGTAGTCGAGCGCGCCGGACAGGGACCGGGCCATGAGCTCCACCAAGCGCTTGGACCGCTCCTCGTCGGGGTCTGCCAGGTGCTGCATGCTGATGCCGTCGATCCCCGAGATGAACAAGCGGGTGATGTCCTCCAGATTGGCGGGGACGGGCTCGCCGGCGGCTTCAGCGGCTCCGCGGAACAACTCCAGCGTTGAGCTCACCCACCCGTCGTACATGGAGCGGTTCATGAGCAATGCCTGGGGCTGGTCGTCGGCTTCCACCCGGAAGCGTCGGAGCAGCAGTTCGAACGTGGTTACTTGTTCGTGGGGGTTTTCCAGCATGCGGCTCCAGATGCGCCGGGCGTGGGCGCCCACCATGTGGCGCAGGCCCATGCCGGGGTCGGGGACGGGGTCCAGAGCCTTGGCGTAGTCCCTGCTGAGGAAGTTATAGACCTCTTCGAGGAGTTCGTCCTTGCTGCGGAAACAGTAGTGCAATGCCGCGAGGGGGGCGTCGGCCTCGCTGGCGATCCGACGTGTCGTAGCCGATGCCAACCCATCCTGTGCGATCACCCTGGCTGCCGCCTCGACGAACTGCAGGCGCCTTTCTTCGGCGGGAACCCTTGCCATCCGTTACCTTCCTCATGCTTCTTTCCACCCGTGATCGGATCCACCAACCCAGCGGTCTCATCGATCGTAGGCGCTCTCCGCCGTGACGGCCTCGTGGCCGTGCCGTGGCGGCGGAAAAGTCCTCTGTAAGAAATTTTACGTCAAAACCTAGTCAAGTGACCCAGTCAAGCGACATACTTCTTTCAGGAACGTTGTCTGCATCACATTCGGATGCGGTGACCTGAGGAGAATCGATGCAGGATTTCGCTGATCTGGTGATCACGAATGCCTCTGTCCACACCATGGACCCGGCGCAACCACACCGCATGACTGATGCCATCGCCGTCAAGGACGGCTGCGTCGCAGGGCTCGGCCACGACGATGTGAGCCGGCTGATTGGCCCGGAAACGCGGGTTGTTGACGCCGCAGGAGGGGCTGTTATTCCCGGCATCAATGATGCCCATTTGCACTTCGTCTCGGCGGCGATGGCCGCCTTCGGCTATGTGCGGCTGGACCCGGACATCGCCCCGGACTGGGCAGCCGTCGTCGATGTGCTGACGGCAGCACCGGTGGGCCCCGATGGCTGGATCCGCGCCCACGGCTGGGACGAGTCGATACTTGGACCGGCCAAGGGCCTGTTGGATTGCCGCTCTGATGCGCCCCTCGTGGCGTTCGACGCCACCGGCCACCAGCTCCTGGCCAACCGGGAAGCGCTCAAGCGTGCCCGCATCAGCGCCACGACCCCTGATATCCACGGCGGCGTGATCGTCAGGGGAGGGGACGGTGCCCCTTCCGGCCTGTTCCAGGACGGTGCCATGGAACTCATCTCCCGTGCCATGCCACCCGTTCCGGCCGCAACGCTCCGCCCGGCGCTGCTTCGCTTCCAGGAGTATCTGCACTCGCTGGGCATCACCTCCCTCACGGAGCCTGGATTGGGGCCGGCCAGCGCCGGGCTCATGGACGGAGCAGGTTCGACGGCGGCGCTCGGGTTGCTGGGCGACCTCGCCTTGTCAGGCGAACTGACGCTGCGGATCAATGTCCTCATGCTCTTCGCCGGAACCGGGGGAGCCAATGCCCGGGCCGTTGAGGAAGGCCTGCGAAGCGGGCTGGCAGAAAGCTGCAGGAACCGCGGCATCGATCCGGAGCAATTGAGGATAGCGGGCGTCAAAGTCTTCGCGGACGGGATCCCACGCAGCGGCACCGCCTGGATGAGCGAGCCCTATGGCACGGCCTGTACGCACGGCAGCCTGGTGATCCAGGGTGCCAGCGATGGCGAACGGGTGGCTGAACTCAACCGGATTCTGCAACTCATCAACGATGCCGGACTGCAGGCCGGTGTCCACGCCACGGGAGATGCGGCCACCGCCGCAGCTGTGCAGGCGATCATCGAAGCCACTTCTCCCGGCGGGAGTCCCGCGTCCGCCGGGAATCACCACAACCGCCACTACATCATCCACGGAGCCTTCAGCGACACAACCACCCTGCAGACCATGGCTTCCCGGGGCATCGGATACAGCACCAACCCCCTGATCCGCCAGGAAGCCGGGGACATCATGCGCCAGGTCCTCGGCGAGGACCGCTTCTCCCGCCACCAGCCCCTGCGTTCAGCAGTGGAGGCGGGCGTACGTTTCAATATTGCTTCCGACGCACCTGTGACCAGTCCGGATTGGCGGCGCACAGTGGTGGCCGCCGTCCGGCGTGCCACCCGCTCCACCCCTGGTGCACCGGGTGACCCCGAGCGGATCACCGGTCAGCAAGCGCTGGCTGCCATGACCCTCGAGGCTGCCTGGCAGGATCACGCGGAGCACTCCAAGGGCTCCCTGCTACCCGGCAGGACAGCAGATCTGTGCCTGTTATCCACCCCGTGGCCGGCCGATGAGGAGATCGAGAAACTCCTCGACACAGACATCCGGCTCACTCTCAGCGGTGGCCGTGAAGTCCACCCGTCCACCAGCTAGAACCATTTTCTTCCGTTCCAAACCATTCGTCATTCAAGGAGCAACACATGCGACGCATTATTCCTTTGGCCATGGCCGCTGCACTGTCCATGGCACTTGCAGCCTGTGGCGGCGGCTCCGGCCCGGCTGCCGTCCCGGCCGCCGACGGGACCACCACCCTTAAAGTGGGAACCATCGGCATAGGGTCCGACGCCGGCATCCGCCTCGCGGCCGACAAGGGCTACTTCAAGGAACAGGGCCTCAACGTCGAGATCTCTGTCATCGCCAACCCTCCCGCGGGAATTGCAGCCGCCCAGAGCGGTCAGATCGACCTCAGCTATACGCCTTCCATTCCGCTCCTGAATGCCTTGAGCCAGAACGTGCCGCTCAAGATCGTTGCCGCAGCTGACGGATACAAGGACGGGGCAGGAAAATCCAGCGACCTCAACCGCGTGGACGATACCGGCCTCCTCGTCCGGAAGGATTCATCCATCACCCGCCCGAAGGACCTCGAGGGAAAGAACGTCAGCGTTCCGGCAAGGAAAGCGCAGCTGGAGGTGACGGTCAGCAAACTGGTCAAGGATGACGGGGGAGATCCCGCCAAAGTGAACTGGATGGTCCTGGACCCGTCATCGGCCCTGCAGTCGTTGAATTCCGGACGCGTGGACGCGGCGTCCCTGGTCGCTCCGTTTACCTCCAAAGCGGTGTCAGAGGGGAACCGCCTGCTGGCGTCCCCCGGGGTCGAGTTCTTTGAGCAGGGAGCAATTGGCCTGTGGGTCTCCGGGGCTAACACGGTGAAGTCCAAGGAAAAGGCCTTGGCAGGGTTCAAAGCCGCCATCTACAAGGCGAACGCTTACGCCAACGGCCACATCGATGAAGCGCAGCAGCTCAGTGCGGAGATCACCAAGACCCCGCTTGACGTGGTCAAGTCCGGGGCCGTCAACTACTGGCCCGATGAGGTACGTGTGGAAGACATTGAGCGAGCCAACAACAATCTCGCCGACCTCGGCTTCCTGAATGCGCCGGTGAAACTGCCGGCCGACCTCATCTTCGGCAAGTAGGCAGGAGAGCGCCATGGGAGATTCATCATGAAAGCGTCCGTACGCCCCTTCGCCTTCAGCATCGTGGGCGTCGTGGGGGCCCTGGTCATCTGGCAGCTTCTCGCAGAGGCCAAGGTTGCAGGAACTGCCCTGCCGCCGGCCACGACAGTGTTCGCGACCCTTGCGACCATCCTGGGAACAGGAACCTTCTGGTCCTCACTGGGGGCCACGATCGGCATCGCATTGCTCGCTCTGGCGCTGTCTGCCGTGGCCGGCGTAGCCATAGGGCTGCTCGTCGGCAGTTTCGAGTCCGTCAAGTACGCCACCTTGGCCGTCTTGGAGTTCCTCAAGCCGGTCCCACCGATCGTCATCCTGCCCCTTGCGGTGCTGGTCCTCGGCCCAACAGCAGAGATGTCGCTGTTCCTCGTAGTATTCGGTTGTTTGCTTCCCATCGTCATGCAGACCGTGGATGGCGTTCAGGGCACCGACCCCGTGGCACGCGACACCGCCCGTTCCTATGGCATGGGAGAGGGCGAAATCCTGGCCCGTGTGGTGCTTCCCAGCGCCATGCCTTACATAGGAACAGCGATGCGCGTGGCAGCTCCCGCAGCCTTGGTAGTTACCGTGGTGGCCGGACTCCTCGGCGGCGGCCCGGGCCTCGGTCAAAACATCTACCAGGCCCAGGCCGCGGGTGACTACGCCGGACTCTACGGTTTGGTGATTGTCCTCGGAGTCCTGGGCCTCCTGTTCCAAGGTGCCACGCGCCTGGCTGAGCGCCGGGTCCTGCACTGGCACGAGTCCTACCGGGAAGTGGTGCCGCGATGAGAATCACAATGCGTAACTGGGTGATCGGCGTCGCCGCCCCTGTGCTTCTGTTGGTGGCGTGGTGGTTCCTTTCCGCGGACTCCACAGATCCTTTCTTCCCCCCGCTGCAAACCATCCTTGTCCGTTTCCAGGAATTGTGGCTCTTTGAACACTTCCAGTCCGACGTCCTGCTCAGCCTGGGAAACCTGTTCCTCGGTTTCGTCATCGCTGCTGCGGCCGGGATCGCACTGGGGTTCATCACGGCCCTGGTTGCTCCTGTCCGGTGGATGCTTGACCCGTTGATCCACTTCCTCCGAGGAATACCCCCGGTAGCGCTGGTGCCGATCTTCATCTCGCTCATAGGCTTCGGCACCCAGATGCGCGTCACCAGCATCGCCCTGGCGGCGCTGTTTCCCACCATGATTGCCACGGTGGACGGCATCCGCAGCTTCAGCAACGACCTCTTGGACGTCTCCAGGGTCTACCGCCTGACCCGCAAGGAACGTGTGCTGAAAGTGCTCTTGCCGGCGGCGACCCCGCAGATCTTCTCCGGGCTGCAGGTGAGCCTGCAGGTGGCGTTCATCGTGATGATCGCCAGCGAGATGCTGGGCAGTTCCCAAGGGATCGGAGCCATGACTTTGCTGGCCCAACAGAGTTTCATGACGGCGGACATGTGGGCGGGAATCCTGCTCCTTGGCGTCATCGGCTTCCTGGTCAACATCCTGTTCAGCCTCCTTCGTCGCAGGGTCCTGTCCTGGTACATCGGATCCCGCCGCCTGGCGCGTGCATCATGAGCAACCGTCCGGCCCCGACTCTTCCCACCCGAAACAGAAAGTCCACCATGGCACAGCAACCAGAAACACGAGTAAGCGCCGCCACGCCCCGGTTGGACGTGGCGCACCTCGCCAAGACCTATGGCAGCGGAGGAAAAGCACGCACGGTCATCGAAGACCTGACCTTCACGGTGGATGCCGGCGAGGTTGTCTGCATCGTGGGTCCATCCGGCGTCGGCAAGACGACCCTCCTCAAATGCCTGGCCGGACTCCAGCCGGCGACCAGCGGAAGGGCCGCCATCGATGGGCGGACCATCAGCGGCCCGCCTCCGGAAATGGCCTTGGTCTTCCAGGACTACAACCGGTCGCTGATGCCATGGCTCACGGTCAGGAAGAACCTGGTCCTTCCCCTGCGGCATCTCAAGTTGTCCGCAGCGGAACTGAAGGAGCGCTGCGACAGTGCGCTCGCCGCCGTCGGCCTCTCCCACGCCGACAACCAGTATCCCTGGCAGCTGTCCGGCGGCATGCAGCAACGCGTCGCGATCGCCCGGGCGTTGGCCTACCGGCCCGAGATCCTGATCATGGACGAACCTTTCGCGTCAGTGGATGCGCAGACGCGGTTCGACCTGGAGGACCTGTGCCTGAAGATCCGGCGGGATTTCAACATGACCATACTGGTGGTAACGCACGACATCGACGAGGCGGTCTACCTTGCGGGCCGGGTGGTGGTCCTGGGGTCACGGCCCGCGCGCGTGCTCAAGGTGGTGGACGTGGACCTGCCCGCTCCCCGCGACCAGATCACCACGCGCTCGCTGCCGGAATTCGCCCGGCAGCGCACAGAGGTGCTCTCACTCATCAAGAGGCCTGCATGACGGGGCAAGGCGCCAGCGGCAACCGCCGGCCCAACGTCCTGTTCATCATCGCCGACCAGCTCCGGGCAGACCACCTGGGCTTCGGCGGCAACGGCACTGTCAAGACCCCACACCTGGATGCGCTCGCGGCCAGGAGCATCGTCTTCGGGAATGCGACAGTGGCCAATCCTACGTGCATGCCCAACCGTGCCAGCCTGATGACCGGGCGGTGGCCGTCGGCGCATGGAACCCGGTGCAACGGCATCACGTTGGATCCCCTGACGCAGACGGTTCCGGGATCCTTGGCTGCCGGCGGCTACCGCACGGTGGGAGTGGGAAAACTGCACCACCAGAACATGGGCTGGGAATTTGAACCCCACCAGGCCGAGGAAATCCGGGCCACCGACCCCATGCTTTTGGACGCGGCGGCCGGGGACGCCCGCCGTCATGCTTTCCCTGCCGGGTGGGACCTGTGGGAAAACCGCGAAGCGCACGATGAGCGGTTCATTGCGCTGCCGTCGGACTACTACGGCTACCAGCACGTAGACCTGGTCATTGGACACGGCGACCGGCCTGGTGGCCACTACGTGCATTGGGCCAGGGAACGGGGCGTCGACCCGGAGACTTTGGGTGGTCCCGGCAACTCGTCCAACAGATATGGCGGGTGGGACCAGGTGTACCAAACGGCCATTCCAGCGGAGGTGCACCCCACCAGCTACGTGAGCGAGAAAGCGATAGAGCACCTGAAGGATGCCGCGGGCCAGGATCAGCCGTTCTTCATGTTCGTGTCCTTTCCCGACCCCCACCACCCGTTCTCCCCGCCGGCCGGCTACTCCGGGCTCTATGATCCGGCGGCCATGCCACTGCCGCTCGGCTTTGACCAGGACCACGAAGCATCGCCGGCGCACGTGCGGGACATGATTGAACACCGAGGAGAGCCGAATCCGGACCCCACCATGACGTGGGCCGCAACGGAGGAGCAGTACAGGAACGCGGCAGCCGCCCAGTACGGCCTGATCACCATGATGGACGAGCACATTGGCCGGATACTCGATGAGCTGGACAGGCAGGGGCTGGCGGAGGACACCATCGTGGTGTTCACCAGTGACCACGGTGACCTGTTCGGCGACCACGGCCTGATGCTTAAGCACTTTGTCCACTACCGCGCCGTCACGAATGTCCCGTTGGTGCTGCACATCCCCGGAAGGCCGCCGGGCCGGACGGAAGCGCTGGTTTCCAGCGCGGATGTGGCACCCACGCTGCTGGAGCTCACTGGATCCCGGGGTTACCGCGGAATCCAGGGACGCTCGCTGGTGCCTTTGTTGGAAGGGGCTACTGAGCAGCACCGGGACGCGCTGTTGGTGGAGGAGGAGCAGCCGTTCGGTTTGCCGGGTTTGCCGGGACCGGTCCGCATGCGGACGGTCATCACGCCTGAGGGGAGGTTGACCAGGTACTTCGGCACTGACCTTGCCGAACTGTACGATCACCGCACCGATCCCGGTGAGTTGACCAACCGCGCCGGCGATCCCGCTTTCGCTGAGTTGGAGGACCGCCTGCTGCGAACCATGCTGGAGGAGATGGCCGCTTTGACGGATGAAGGGACAGCCCCGACGGCGGCAGCGTAGTCAACCGCCCGAAACACCGGCCCGACGGCGTCCCCCGGGTTCCGGTGCAGGGAACCGTTAGTGGCTGTTGCGGTAGCCGGTGGGGGAGTTCCCGAAAGCTGCCCGGAAGATCCGGCTGAAGTGGGCTGCGTCGGTGAACCCCCAGCGGGCCGCAATGGCGGTAACGGGCCGTTCGGCCAGCACCGGATCCCGCAGGTCACGCCGGCATCTCTCCAGCCGCCGTTGCCGGATGGAGGCAGCCACCGTGGTTCCGATTTCCTGGAAAAGATCGTGGAGGTGCCGGGTGGAGATGTAGTGGGCCGCCGCTATGGTTCCGGGGGAGAGCCCGGGATCTCCGAGGTTGGCTTCAATGTAGTCGTGGATACGCCCCAGGAGCAGCAGGTGTGGGTCCCGGCCGGTTTCGATCAGTTGATCGAGTTCGCCGTTGAACAAGGTGGTCACCAGATCCAGTGCGTTGTGGACCAGCCGGAGCCCGTTGGTGCCGGAGAGGGCATCGAGGTTGTCGGCCAGTTTCACCAGGAACGGGCTGATCAGTTCACCCAGGCCTTCGTCGCCGGGTATCCGCAACGCAGTGACGTGGCCCATGGCCTCGGCCGGCAAGTCCAGCAGGACATGCGGAAACATGAGCACCAAAGTGCGGAAGTCGTCGTCGAACGTTAGTTGATAGGGGCGGGAGGTGTCGTAGATGGAGAGGTCCCCCGGGCGCAAGACGGCTTCGCGATCGTCCTGAACCAGGCGACCCGATCCACTGAGCTGGATGCTGAGCTTGAAGAAGCGGCCCGTGGACTTGGCAATCAGCTCCGGGGTGCGCAGTACGGTGTGGGGTCCGGCGGTGATTTCCACCACCGAGATCTGTCCCAGGACGCGGGCGCGCATGGTTCCGTGGAATGTCGAATTGCGTGGCCCCTGGGCCAGCAGGGGTACGAAGGAAGCGGAGATTGCCCTGCTCCACTCCTGGAACGACTCCGCCACGATGGTTTCCACGGTTGCGGGGCCCGTATCAGCCGCGACGGTCATCAAGTTCCCTTTCAATGGCCCGTGGTGCCGCTGCCAGGAGGCAAGAACGCCGGTGGCGCGGATGTGAGCTTGCCCACGATTCTACACCGGCGCCCGGGCGCGAACGTGCTTGCGTGCAGCGACAAGCTCCTTGCCGTGTGAGACAAGTCACGCACCCGCCGTGCGGTGGAAGATTGCGGAATGACAGACATCGTGCCGCGCACATCTCCCGCGGCGCCGAGGCAGGAGCACACTATGAGCGTGGATAACCCCGTTATGGGCACGACCGCCCGAACGGTCGAAAGCAAGAGACGGCTTGGCGTACCGGCAGTGACCTTCATGATTATCGCGGCCTCTGCGCCGCTGACCGTCCTCGCAGGCGGAGTGACCACAACGTTCGCGGTGACCGGCGTGACGGGTGTTCCATTGTCCTTCCTGGTCCTGGGCGGAATCCTGGCGCTCTTCGCGGTGGGCTATGCGGCCATGAGCCGCTATGTCACCAACGCCGGCGCCTTCTACGCCTACATAGCACAAGGCATTTCGCGGCCTGCGGGCGTGGGCGCGTCACTGGTTGCCCTCATGGCCTACAACCTGATGCAGGTAGGCATCTACGGACTGTTCGGCTTCACGGTTTCTTCGCTGCTGTCCGCGCGGCTGGGCATCAGTGTCCCATGGTGGATTCCGGTTCTGGTCTGCATCGCCATCGTCGGCTGGCTGGGTGTCAACAGGGTTGACCTCTCCGCCAAGGTACTCGGCGTCCTGGTGGCCCTCGAATTCCTGGTGGTCATCGTTTACGACGTCATCAGCCTCGCCGTGGCCCCGGAAGGTGTCAGCGCTGCCACCTTCAGCCCGGAGACGCTGTTTGTGCCCGGGATCGGAGCCGTCCTGTCTTTCGGCATTGCGGCGTTCATGGGCTTCGAATCCGCCGCCATCTACGGTGAGGAGTCAAAGGATCCCCGGCGTACTGTTGCGAGGGCAACGTTCGCAGCTGTGGGAATCATCGCCGTCTTCTACGCGGTATCGGCCTGGGCCATGACCATGGGGGCCGGCCCCTCCGCCGTCATTGCGACGGCCACAGAGAATGGTCCGGACATGATCTTTGCGTTCCTGGGTGCCAACGGAGGCGTGCTGCTCAGCGACATCGCCCAGCTCCTCTTCGTCACCAGCCTCTTCGCAGCACTTGTCAGCTTCCACAACGCCGTAGCGCGGTACTTCTTCTCCCTCGGCCGCGAGCGCGTCCTGCCTTCGGCGCTGGCCAAGGTCCGGGCCGGCAGCGGGGCGCCGTACGCCGGTTCGCTGGCGCAGACGGTGATCGCCGTCGTCGTGACCCTGGCGTTCGCCATCGCAGGATCCGGTTCCGAACTCGGCGAACTGTACCCCGTGCTGACCATGTTCACGTGGCTGACCAACAGCGGGGCCATGGGGCTGGTGCTGCTGATGACCGTGGTGTCGGTTGCCGTGATCGGCTTCTTCCGCCGGCAGCAGCACGGCGCGAGCCTGTGGGTCAGGGTCGTTGCGCCGGCACTGGGCTTCGTATTGCTCGCAGTGGTTTTCGTGCTCATCTTGGCCAACTTCAACGTCTTGCTGGGACAGACGGAGTCGACGGCTGCCACGTTCGTCCTGCCGCTGTTGGTCCTGCTTCCAGGAGTCGTGGGCGTGGTGTGGGGCCTGCGCCTGCGGCGCTCTCAGCCTGCGCTGTACGCCCGGATCGGGCATGGCTCGGAGGACTGATCCTCTGAGGCCCGCAAAGGAAGCCCCGGCACGTTCTCCGTGCCGGGGCTTCCTTTGTTCCACCCTGCCGTACTAGCCCGCTATGGCCGGATTCAGTTCCGGGGTGTGGTGGGTGATGCTGATCAAGCGGCCGTGTGCGCCGAACGTGAAATGTACGGGTTCCGTGCCTTCCTCGTTCCAGCCGAAGAGGCTGCCGTGGGAGCGGATGGCCCGGGGATCGCGGTGGTCGGCCACTGTGACCGAGCTGCACGGGATGACTTTCTCCCGCCAGGTGAAGACGAAGATTCCGGGGCGGACCTGGAGAACGGTGTTGGAGTCGGTGTCTGCCAATCCGCGCTCCGGACCGGCGAGGCATTGCCAGGTGTACCAGGTGGGGCTGAGGTAGATGTGTTCGTAGGCGTGTGATTCGCTGTAGACCCATTCGACGCGCCGGCCGATGAGTGCCGTGCTTTCCGAGATGGCCTCGCCCGTGGCGGAATAACCGTCCAGTGTTCCGGGGCGGAAGTCGTGGTGCACGGCGACACTGGAGGCGGTGGCCCTGYCGAGCGCGGCGCCGATGTAGAGCGCCCGGCCCCGCGCAAGATCAAGGACCAGGGATACGGCGAGTTCCGGTTCCAGGACGCTCTGCCATTGGCAGTAATACAGCTCCTCGGCTACAACGAAGGCTTCGTAGGCGGCTGTTCCTGCGTGGCCGGCGGCAGCCCATTGCACTTCTTCGTCGTCGAAGCTGAAGGTCATGGGTCCTCCGTCGCCGCGGACGGAGAATTGTTGCCCGGCCAGGTCCTGTACGGCGGGGGCCTTGTTGGCGTCGAAGCCGGGGGCCAGTCCGTCCAGCGGCAGCCAGTTGGAGGTGTCAAGAAGATTCAGGCTCATGGATTCCTTCTCGTGCTCGAAAGAAGGAGCGGACGGCGTGTCCGGTCCTTCTTCGAGTATTCGGTGCCCTGGCCTTGGAGTCTTGTGCTGTGGGGCACGCCGCTTGACCTGGAAGGAAAGGTTCAGGCCAGTTGGCTTTCGATGCGTGCAGCACTGGCTGCCAAGGCCTTTCCAACGGCGTCGGCGTCCTGGTCCAGGCGGATATAGACGACGGCGATCGCCGCCGGCCGTCCGCCCGGAACCTTGATGGGGGCAGCAATGGAAGACAGTCCGGCAACGACTTCGTCGTGGCTGGTGGCGTAGCCGACGCGGCGGGCTTCGTGGGCCTCGGGCCGGTAGGGGTTGCCCGCGCCTACCTGCTGCCAGCGTTCCTCGGTCATGGTGGATTGGATGGCAATACCGGGGGCACCTGTGCTGACGGGATGACGGCTGCCCGGGTGCTGGGCGAGCGCCGCGCCTGTGTGCCGTGGTTCGACGGTGACAAGGGTGACACATTCCTGGTGGTCCCAAACGGCGATGAAGGCCGTCATATGGAGGGTGTTTGCCAGTTGTGTGAGTTCGGGGAGGGCAGCGGTTTGCAGGTTCCGTGAGACGCCGCTGGCCAGGACCGAAAGGCCGGGGCCGGGCTGGACGCGTCCGGAGTCGTCGCGAACCAGCAGGGAATGGTCTTCCAGGGTCCTGAGTATCCGGTAGGCCACGGAGCGGTGCACGCCCAGTGCTTCTGTGAGTTCTCCAATGGTGAGCGGCCGATCGGCGGCGGCGAGGATCTCCAGTGCCCTGATTCCACGGGAGAGCGTTTGCGACGGCGGGACCTGTGTCCCGGCTTCCGGCTGGCCCTTGACGCCGCTGCTTGGATTCATGCGAACCATCCTATGTTGGCGGCGCGGCGTGGGGGCTGTGCTTTGGGTCACAGGCTGTAGTATTAGTTCCTAACTGACCGTTCTGTCGGTTAATGCACGTCTCGCATCGCTCTGTCACACATCCCTGGAGTTTCAATGACCGCAACTTCCACTGTCGACTCGCCGTCAGGCCCAAGCAGCAAGCGCGAAGAGCGCCGGGTCCTGGCCGGAACCCTGGTGGGCACCACCATCGAGTGGTACGACTTCTTCATCTTCGCCCAGCTCACTGCGACGCTGCTGGCGCCTTTGTTCCTCTCTCCCTTGGAGAAGTCCAACCCGGGAGTGGCCCAGCTTTTGTCCTTTGCCACCATCGGAATCAGCTTCCTGTTCCGTCCTCTCGGAGCCTTCGTCGCAGGGCACCTTGGCGACAAGATGGGTCGCAAGGCCGTACTCGTCATGACGCTGGTCATGATGGGAGCTGCCACCGCACTGATCGGTGTCCTGCCCACCTACGAAACGATCGGGCTTTGGGCACCTGTGCTGCTCATCTTCCTGCGGGTCGTCCAGGGCTTCTCCGCCGGCGGTGAATGGGGCGGTGCTGCCCTCATGGCCGTGGAGCACGCACCGATCAAGAAGCGTGGACTCTTCGGTGCCTACCCGCAGATCGGTGTGCCCATCGGAATGATCCTGGCTACCGGTTTGCTCTTCTTCCTGCAGTCGGGAATGTCCAAGGAGGCCTTCTCTGCCTGGGGCTGGCGTGTGCCCTTCCTGCTGTCCGTTGTTCTGATCGTGGTGGGTTACCTGATCCGCCGCGCGGTCGGCGAGAGCCCCGTCTTCAAGGAACTTGCCCAGCGAAAGGCTGAAAGCAAAGCTCCCCTGGGTGAACTCTTCCGCAGGAACAAGAAGGAAGTTGTCCTCGCTGCGCTGATCTTCATCGCCAACAACGCAGCAGGCTACCTGCTGATTGCGTTCTTCATCTCCTACGCCACCAAGGCCCTGAAGATGCCGCTGCCACAGGTTCTCCTGGCCACCACCATCGCTTCCTTCGGCTGGCTCATCTTCACCATGGTGGGCGGTTGGCTCTCAGACAAGATCGGCCGCGTGAAGACGTTCTTGATCGGCTATGGCCTGGTCTTTGCCTGGATGATTCCGATGTTCGCCCTCATCGACACCAAGGACATCCTGCTCTACGGGACTGCGCTGTTCGTACTGACGATCGGCCTGGGCCTGTCCTACGGTCCGATGTCGGCCATGTACGCAGAAATGTTCCCGGCCCAGGTGCGCTACTCGGGCATCTCCATCGGCTATGCCCTTGGTGCCATCCTCGGTGGAGCTTTCGCGCCGCTGATTGCCCAGGCGCTCCTGGATGCCACCAAGTGGTCCGGTTCGGTTGGCCTCTACATCATGGGCCTCTGCATCATCTCCGCCGTTGGCGTGATCCTCGCAAAGGAAACCCGGGGACGTCCGCTGGGGTACAGCGTCCACCACTGACATCGACACGACAAAAGCGGGTGCGGTCCACATGGACCGCACCCGCTTTTTGTCATTGCCGGGACCCTGTCTCCGCTACCGGGTCCGACGCCGGCTACGGACGCCCGGCGACGCCCGCGCCTTCCAGCTGGCGCACCACATCGGCGTCGGAAAGCTGTTCGAAGTGACCGTAGAAGGCGCCGACAGCATGGAATTTACCTGGCGTGTGCAGGGCAATGACAACATCGCAGACCCGGGCGAGCGATGCCGACGCTTCAAGCGATGCAACCGGGACGGCCACCACTACGGTGCCCGCTCCTGCCGACCGGACGGCTTCCACCGCGGCCCGCATGGTGGCGCCGGTGGCAAGTCCGTCGTCCACCAGGACAACAGTCTTCCCGCGCAGGTCGTGGTCCGTGCCCGGGTATTCCTTGGCCCGGCGCAGCAGCTCCGAACGTTCCCGGGCTTCGACGCTATCCAAGGCCGATTGGGAGATGCCGCGGGCAAGAATGAGATCTCTCAACGGTTTGTTGACGATCCGGAGCACCTCGCCCTGTGACAACGCCAAAGCCCCGAACGCAGTTTCGTCCCGGCCGGGAATTCCCAGTTTTCGCACCAGGAGGGCGCCAAAGGGCAGGTAGAGTTCCGCAGCTGCTGCAGCGGCTACCGGAATACCACCCCGGGCGAGCCCGAGGATGATGGTGTCCGGTCGCTCCCTCAGCTGCGGGAGTCCTTCAGCCAGGCGTCGACCGGCTTCCGCGCGGTCCTTGAAACGCATGCCCATCTGCTCCACTTCCACGTCATTTGTTGCCCTTCCAAGCCTACCGTCCACACCTTGCCCGGCGCGGCCTCCACTGAAAGCATGGGCTTGTGAACAAGCCCATCGGATATTGGATCAAAAGGCTGGACGCTGCGCTGGAAGTCCAGTTGGACCGCACCTTAGCGCGGATCAAGCTCACGCGCCGCCAGTGGCAGACTCTTGCCACCCTGGCCGAGCACTCCATGCTTCCGGACCAGCTTGAGGAGGCACTGCAGCCACTGTGGGGCGGTGACATCCGGTTGCGCGAGCGGGAACTGGCAGCCTTGGTGGGCCGGGGAATGATCACGATGATCGATGACCGTTTGGCGCTGAGCGAGCGGGGACGGGAGAAGTACCACGAGGCGCAGCAGCTGGTGGAAGATGCGCGTCAGGATCTTTCGATGGGCATCGGCATCGATGAATACGCCATGGCATTGAGCGTCCTGGAGCGCATGAGCCTCAACGCGGAACGGCTGGCCCGCTAGACCAGCCGTACCGCGTCGGGAGGTTTAGACGCCCAGGAATTCGACGGCAGCGCCCTTGAAGGCCCGGCTTGTGATCACATTGGTGTGCGTGCGCCCGGGAATGACCAAGGTCTCCACCATGCCGCCATGCTTGCCCGCAATGGAGGCAAGCTCCGGCATGGTCGCAGCCCTTTCGTCCTTCTCGCCGGCCACCAGCAGCAGTGGCATGTGCGGGGCCGCCTCGGCAGGATCGAAAGGTTCGCCCTTGATGGCCTCGATGAGCGACAACATGGCAAACAAATTGTTGCTGGGCAGCATCTGGGCCATCTTCAGGAGCCCCGCGGTGGACTGGTCCTCTATGGGCGTGCCGTCAGCGAGGTGCTTTTGAGCAGCCACAAGGTCGAACGCTGCCAGCGGATCTGCTGAGCTTGGGCCGCCCAGGACGATCCTATGGACCAGATCGGGCTGCGTGGCACCAAACTCCCACGCCAGCCGTGATCCGAGCGAATAACCAATGACATCAAGTCCCGTGGAAGGGTCGCCRTCGCGCAAGGGGCGTGCACCGGCGTCGGTCACTATCTGCAGGAGATCCGCACGGATCCGGCTGGGGGTGTAGGAGTCCAGGTCCTCGGGGGAGTGGCTTCGGCCATGGCCGGGCAGGTCCACGGTGATGACCCGGCGCCCGGCGTCCTGGAGCGTGGTGATCCAGCCGCTGTCGGCCCAGTTCAGTTTGCTGGAGGAAGAGAAGCCATGGATCAGCAGGACGGGGCGCAGCCCGGCGTCGGAAGCCGGCTCATGAACCTCGACGAACAGCCCAGGGTCGGTACCTTCCACTGTGTGCCGCTGCTGTTCCACGGTGTGCCTGCCAGTCATCATGTCAGTCCTCATCGAGTACGGCGCTCAGGCGGACCCTGCGCTTGGGTGCTTCGTCCTTCGGAACAGTGCCCACGATTCCGGCGGTGTCGTCCGGAACCTCGAACACGATCAGCGGTGCGCCAACGTTGATGGTCTCACCGGGCGCCCCGTGAATACGCACCACTTTACCCGCCTGGGGGCTGGGCAATTCGAGCGCGGACTTGCTGGTTTCGAGTTCGACGATCGGCTGGTTGCGTTCCACTTGCTGGCCGGGTTCCACCAGCCAGTCGAGCACGGTTGCCTCGATAAGGCCCTCGCCGAGGTCCGGAAGCGGGAAGGAAATTTCAGCCACGGCGGTACTCCAGTACGCGTTGGATCCCAAAGAGGATGCGGTCGATGTTGGGAATGTATTCGTCCTCCAGGTCGCCGGAGGGGTAAGGGACGTCGAAGCCGGTCACACGCTCCACCGGTGCCTTCAGCGTTGCGAAACAACTTTGCGTAATGAGTTGGGCGACTTCGGCGCCGAGGCCCGAGGTCAGCGGCGCTTCATGGACGACGACGGCGCGCCGCGTCTTCCCGACGGACCTCGCCAAGGCTTCGGCATCAATGGGCTTGAGCCAGCGCAGGTCAAGGACTTCAATGTCTATGCCGTCCTCGGCCGCGAGCTCGGCCACCTGGAGGCACCGGGCTACCATGGCACCCCACGCCACCAATGTGAGGTGGCGGCCTTCCCTGGCCACGCGGGCGCCGGTGAGGCTGCCGCCGTCGGGTGAGCCGCCGTCGTGCGCTGCTGTGGCAGGGACAGCGGCAGCGGAGGTGACATCCACCGGGCCCTTCTGCCAGTAGCGGGACTTCGGCTCCATGAAGATGACCGGGTCCGGCCGCGTGGCAGCGTACTTGAGCAGATGGTAGGCGTCGTGCGGGTTTGAAGGGGAAACCACCTTGAGTCCCGGTACGTGCGCGAACAATGCCTCGAGGCTTTCGCCGTGGTGCTCGGGTGCACGGATACCGCCGAAGCTGGGCACGCGCAGGGTGATGGGCATGGGCAACGTGCCGCGACTGCGGTAGTTCATCCGGGCGATCTGGCAGACGATCTGGTTGATGGCCGGATAGGCGAAGCCATCGAACTGGACCTCGGGAATCGGGTGGAAACCGGCCATGGCCAGGCCCACGGACATGCCCAGGATGCCGGACTCGGCCAAGGGCGTGTCGAACACGCGGTCCTCGCCGTGCTTGGCTTGGAGGCCGTCGGTGATGCGGAACACGCCACCGAGCCGGCCGCAGTCTTCGCCGAAGATGACAGCTTTGGGGTTTTCGGCCAGGACCTCATCGAGTGCGCGGTTGAGCGCCTGCTGCATGGACAGTTGCTCAATGCCGGCCGTTTCAGCGGCGGCGGAGGGCATTTCGGTGATCGTCTCAGACATGTTCTGACTCCTCGCGCCACGCGCTGGCTTGGGATTGAAGGGCCGGAGTTGGCTCCTGGAACACGAGGCTGAACATTTCAGCGCCCGGGCGGGGACCCAGGTCCTGGATTCCGGTCCGGATGGCTTCTGCTTCTTCCTCTGCCCTGCGTTGGGCGTCGGCAAAGAAGGCTTCGTCTGCAACGCCGTCGGCCAGCAACCTTTGCTTGAACCGCTCCAGCGGGTCCTCTCCGGCGTCGAGTCGCTCTTCTTCCAGGGTCCGGTAACGGCCGGGATCGTCGGCGGTGGAGTGCGGCCCGCGGCGATAGGTCATGGCTTCGATCACCACGGGTCCGTTGCCGCGGCGGCAGTGGGCGAAGGCGGAGCGGGTGGCTTCGAAGACGGCGACGACGTCGTTGCCATCGACCTGCAGTGCAGGTATGCCGTATCCGGCCGCCCTTGCTGCGACGGATCCGCCGGCCACTTGGCGTTCGGTGGGCACGGAGATTGCCCAGCCGTTGTTCTGGATGAAGAACACCACAGGTGCCTTCATGACACCGGCGAAGTTCATGGCTTCGTGGACGTCGCCCTGGGATGAGGCGCCATCGCCGAAGTACGTCATGGCTACCCCGGTTTCGCCGTCAGCGGCGGCAAGGGTCTGGCCGTGGGCCCATCCAACGGCATGCAGGACCGAGCCCGCCACCACGGCCTGGATAGGTGCGAACCTGGATTCCAGGGGGTTGTACATTCCGCCGTGCCACGTGGCCTTGTGGGTGGACATGTAACCCACCATGTCCAGGCCCATGGCCCGGGCCACGCCCATCTCCCGGTAGGTGGGGAAGACGAAGTCCCGGTTCAGGTCCACGGCGTAACCGCTGCCCACCTGGGCTGCTTCCTGCCCAAGCTCAGGCGCGTACCCGGGGATGATGCCCTGGCGTTGCCAGGCTACGGCTGAAGTGTCCAGGTGCCGGACCGCTGCCATCAGCGTGTACAGCTCGCGGAGTTGATGGTTGGAGAGCGGGGCGGCGTCGTCATCGACGGCCGCAAGCGCTGGTTGAGTCGTCATGGTTGTGACCCTAGTCACCGCATAAACTCTTTCGCAATAAGCTCAGTGGTGACACAACACTTTGTACAAGTTGAATAAGCAAAGAAGCCCTGCGCAGTACAAACTGCACAGGGCTTCCGGAATCTTGCTAGCAGTAGATTACCTGGCCTGGTGGTCCGGCTTTCCTGCTTTTGCCTTGGCGTTGAGGAAGCAGCCGGCGGCAATGACCAGGATGAGGATGAAGGTGCCCACCAGCTGGCCCGCGCTCTCAGGGTTGGCGAAACCCACCACGAAGATCAAGCCCAGCAGGACCAGGCCCAGGATGGTGAGGTAGGGGAAGCCCTTCATGCGAAGGGGCAATTCTGCGCCTTCGCGGTCAGCCCGGCGCCGCAGGATGAATTGGGACACCAGCGCGGTACCCCAGACAACCAGGCAGGTGGACCCTACGAGGTTCAGCAGGGCAGGCAGGATCTTCTCCGGAAAGAGCAGCTCCAGGATGGTGGCAATGAAGCCGAAGGCTACCGAGATTCCGACGGCGGCCACGGGCACCTTGGCGGTGCTCAGCTTCGACAGGAGGCGGGGCGCTTCGCCACGCTCGGACAGGGAGAAGATCATCCTGGATGCGCCGTAAAGGTTGGCGTTCAAGGCGGAGAGCAGCGCTACCACGGCAACCAGGGTGATGGCCGTTCCCGCACCGGGAATTCCTGCGATGTCGAGTACTCCGGCGAAGGGGGACTTCAGGCCCTCCGAGCCCACAGGAAGAATGGCGGCAATGACGAAAACGGAGCCGATGTAGAAGACCAGGATGCGCCAGACCACCGTGCGGATGGCCTTGCCGACGCTGTGGGCGGGATTTTCTGTTTCAGCCGCGGCGACGCTGACGATCTCGGTGCCACCGAAGGCGAAGATCACCACGAACAAGGCCGCGGCGGTGCCGCCGATGCCGTTCGGCGCAAAGTCGCCGAAGGCGGAGAGCCCTGGTGAGGTGGCGTTGGGCAGCCAGCCGAACAGCAGCGCGGCGCCGATGAGCAGGAAGATCACGATGGCCGCCACCTTCAGGATGGCGAACCAGAATTCGAACTCCCCGAAGTTCCGGACGCCCACCAGGTTGATGCCCGTGAACACCACCATGAACACCAGTGCCAGGACCCAGACCGGGATCACCGGCCAGACCGAGAAGAGCAGTCCGGCGGCACCCAGTGCTTCTGCCGCGATCACCACCACCAGCTGCAACCACCACAGCCAGCCGATGGTTCCGCCGGCGGTCTTGCCCATGGCTTTTTCGGCGTAAACGGAGAAGGCGCCGCTGTTGGGGTTCGCCGCCGCCATCTCACCCAGGGCCCACATGACGAGGATGATCAGTGTTCCCGCTACGAGGTAGGAGATGAGGACGGCCGGGCCGGCGGCCTGCACGCCGGCGCCGGAGCCCAGGAAGAGGCCTGCGCCGATCGCGCTGCCCAAGCCCATCATGGTGAGCTGGCGGGGCTTGAGTGAATGGCCGAGGCCGGATGTTGGGGCAGGAGCCGCGATGGACTTCGTTGTCATACGTGTCTACCTTCTATGGATTTCATACGGGGTGTGGCGTGCCGGCCTCTTGGGCCGGGCAGGCGCGGCGTCGACGACGCAGCAAGAGCCGTGGAATAATTCTCGCAGTTTGTAAGATACATCACTTTTTGCTTAGGCGATGTGATGAGTAGAGAACCCCGGGGACAGGAACTTTGATGCTGGTCGATGCGCTTGATGCAAGAATTGTACGTTTCTTCACTGATTCACCGCGATCTTCCGTGCTGGAGGCCTCGCGGGTACTGAAGGTTGCCCGGGCGACGGTGCAGTCCCGGATTGACCGGATGATTGAAAACGGGGTCATTGGTTCCTGGGTCCCGCAGCCCGATCCTGCCAACTTCGGCTTCCCGGTGGTGGCGTTCTGTTCGGTCACCATCACCCAGGAGATCGGCCACGACGCCATCATTGAGAGCCTCAGCGCCATTCCCGAGATCATTGAGGTCCACACGGTTACGGGGAACTCCGACCTCATGGTGCGGATCGCCGCCCGGTCCAATCCGGACATGCAGCGCGTGCTCGATGCCATGATTGCCACCAAATCCGTGGTCCGCTGTTCCTCCGTGATAGTGCTCAACAGCCATATCCAAGGCCGCACCTTGCCGCTGATGGAGGCGGCGGCGAAGGCAGTGTGACGTAAAGCATTTTGCGGACCGGGCGCAGAGTCGTACCATTAGTTCTAGTCAACATGACTTTAACTAAAGCTCCGGTTCCTGGACCGGACGGCGATGAAGCGAGGTGAACGCCGTGAACCCCAGCTCAGCAAACGTCGCCGAGAGGCGGCTCGCACCGCCGTCGTTGGCTATTTCCACGGTGATTTTCGCCCTCCGTCCCAGCGAAACATCCGGCCGTCCTACGCTGTGGCTGCCGTTGGTCCGCAGGATCCGAGAGCCCTATAAGGACATGTGGGCCCTCCCGGGCGGTCCCCTTGCCCATGACGAATCGCTGCAGGACGCGGCATCACGGAACCTTCGCGAGACCACCGGACTGACGCCGCATTACCTCGAGCAGCTCTATGCCTTCGGGGGACTTCACCGCTCGCCCACGCAACGTGTGGTGTCGATCGTCTACTGGGCATTGGTGCAACCCACCGAGGCTGCGCTGGCGGACGAATCCGAGAACGTCCGGTGGTTCCGCGCAGACCGGCTGGGCGAACTCGCCTTCGATCACAACGCAATCGTGGACTACGCGCTGTGGCGGCTGCGCAACAAGATGGCCTACGGGTCCATTGCCTACCACCTGCTGGGGGAGTACTTCACCCTGGCCCAGGTCCGCGAAGTCTACGAGGCCGYGCTGGACCGGCAACTCGATCCCGCGAACTTCCGCAGACACATCAAGGCCACACCGGAAATCGAAGAAACCGGTGAATACCTCCAAGGCGGAAAACACCGCCCACCACGCCTCTACCGTTTCACCGGCACGCCCGGCCTCGGGCCAGATAACAGGAGTACACCATGAGCAGCGTCAACACTGCCGTCCAGCTGATCACCCGCGAAGAAGCCGAAAAGGGCCTCTCCCGCGCAGGGTCCACGTGCAGCCCGGCCCTGGCCAGGGGTCCCTGGGAATACGACCTTGCCGAAGCCCTCTCCGGCGAGCCCGCCTACGGCCCGGGCGCCTCCAGCAGCGACGTCGCACCCAAGGCGACGCCGCGACAAGGCCAGCTTCCGGAAGAGTACAAGAAGGCCACAGATGCCGAACTGGATGCCCGCATCCGCGCCGCCAAAGCGACGCTCGGGGACCGGGCCGTCATCCTGGGGCACTTCTACCAGCGTGACGAAGTCATCCAGTACGCGGATTTTGTGGGCGACTCCTTCCAGCTGGCCAACGCGGCCCTCACCAAGCCCGACGCCGAGGCGATCATCTTCTGCGGCGTGCACTTCATGGCCGAAACCGCCGACATCCTTTCCACCCCCGAGCAAGCGGTGATCCTGCCCAATCTCGCCGCGGGCTGCTCCATGGCAGACATGGCGGACGAAGACTCCGTTGAGGAATGCTGGGAACAGCTCGAAGAGATTTTCGGCACCGGGGTGGACGTACAGGGCAGGGTTCCCGTCATCCCCGTTACCTACATGAACTCCTCAGCAGCGCTGAAGGCCTTCTGTGGTCGCAACGGCGGCATCGTCTGCACCTCCTCCAATGCCAAGGTGGTCCTGGAATGGGCCTTCGAGCGTGGCCAGCGCGTCCTGTTCTTCCCGGATCAGCACCTGGGCCGCAACACCGCCAAGGCACTGGGCGTCCCGCTGGAACAGATGCCGATGTGGAATCCACGCAAGGAACTGGGCGGCAATGACGAGCAAACGCTCCTGGACTCCCGGGTGATTCTCTGGCATGGCTTCTGCTCGGTGCACAAGCGCTTCAACGTGGGCCAGATCGAAAAAGCCCGCCAGGACTTCCCGGGCGTCAACGTCATCGTGCACCCCGAATGCCCCATGGAAGTTGTTGACGCCGCCGATTCTGCCGGCTCCACCGACTTCATCAAGAAGGCGATTGCCGCCGCCACCGAACCCACCACGTTCGCCATCGGTACAGAGATCAACATGGTGAACCGCTTGGCTGCGGAAAACCCGCAGCACACCATCTTCTGCCTGGACCCCGTGATCTGCCCGTGCTCCACCATGTACCGCATCCACCCCGGCTACCTGGCCTGGGTGCTTGAGGAACTTGTCGAGGGCCGCATCGTCAACCGCATCACTGTGGACGACGCCGTACAGGACAAGGCGAAGATTGCCCTGGAACGCATGCTGGCCGCGAAGCCCGCATAGCCGACCCGGCACATCAGACCTAGCCGAATCGAGCCCCACATGACTACAGAGAGCCTGGCTGGAAAGACCGCACATGGGCGGTTGATCGTCGTCGGAAGCGGCATCGCCGGCCTGTACTCTGCCTTGCTTGCCGCAGAGGCCGGTGCGGCAGTGGTGCTGCTGACCAAGGGCGCGCTCGCGGACAGCAACACCTACTATGCGCAGGGAGGGATCTCCGCCGTGCTGGAGGAACCCGCTCCCGGTGACACCGTAGCTGCCCACATCGCCGACACTTTGCGGGCCGGCGCCGGTCATTGCAACGAAGAAGCCGTTCGGGTGCTTTGCACCGAAGCGCGGCGGGACATCGCAGGGCTCGGGCGGTTCGGTGTGCGGTTCGATCTTGACGACGACGGCGACCCTGCACTTGGACTCGAGGCAGCGCATTCGGCGCCACGGATCCTCCACGCGGGCGGCGACGCCACCGGTGCAGGAGTAGCCTCGGCGCTGATCAGGACCGTCCTGGACTTCCAGGCACAGGGCAGGATCCAGGTGATCGGGCATGCCCAGGTCACGGACCTGGTCCACCAAGCAGGCCAGGTGGCAGGCGTCAACTTCCTCCACGAGGGACGTGGGCAGAGCCTCCGTGGCGACGCCGTTCTTCTTGCCACGGGAGGCGCCGGGCAGCTGTTCGCCCAAACCACCAACCCCTCCGTGGCCACAGCCGACGGCCTGGCACTCGCGTGGCGGGCGGGAGCTGCACTGGCTGACCTCGAGTTCTTCCAGTTCCACCCCACCTGCATGGTGCCCGGTGGAGCCCCCCAAGAAGCAGACGGCGATGCACACCCCCTGCTGATCTCCGAGGCAGTCCGCGGCGAAGGCGCCATTCTTCTCGACGCGAACGGCTATCGCTTCATGCCGGACTACCATTCGGACGCGGAGCTGGCGCCGCGCGATGTGGTCTCGCGCAGCATCGCCCTGCACCTTGACACGTTGGGCGACCCCAACGGGCACGTGTTCCTCGACGCCACCGTCATTGAAGAGTCGCGCGGTGCAGGGTTCCTGGAAAAGCGCTTCCCGACCCTGAGCCGGTACACCCGCCAGGCCGGCCTCGACTGGACCAGGGACCTGGTTCCCGTGGCACCGGCGGCGCACTACTGGATGGGTGGGGTGGTAACGGACCTCCACGGCCGGACTTCGGTTCCCGGGCTGCTGGCTGCCGGTGAAGTCGCGTGCACCGGTGTGCAGGGGGCAAACCGGCTGGCCAGTAACTCCCTGCTTGAAGGACTGGTGTTCGGGCGCAGGGCTGTTGAAGGGTTCCTTGGGTCGAACGGTGAGTCGTCTGACGGAGCCCCTCTGCGTGCCGACTCGGCCGCGGGCGGCCTCGCTTTTACGCACGCTGCCGGGACCCCGGCAGGCGACAATCGCAGCGGAACCTTCAACGAAACTGCCGCGCCAGCGGGAGCCAGCGGGTTCTCGCGGCAGGCCCTTCGGCGGCTGATGACCGCCAAGGCTGGCGTGCTCCGGAGCGGGGAGTTGTTGGCTGAGGCCGCAGAGGTCTTGGGGGAATGGGAAGAGGCTGCCGGTCCCTTGAGCGTTCCGGAGTCCCTGGAAGTCCGCGTACACGAGGACGCCAACCTTCTGCTGGCCGCCCAGTTGCTCGTGAGGGCTGCCCGGGAACGACGGGAGTCACTGGGGGCGCATTACCGCAGCGACAGCGTGAAGGCACCAGCCGCCGTCGACGATTTTGACAAGCGTTACACCATGAGCCGGAAAGTGAGCCTCGTCCATGACTAACCTGACCCTCCCCGCAGCCCCCGTGCGGGATATTTTGGAACGGGCCTTCGCGGAGGATGCGCCCAGCGGGGACATCACGTCCCAGCTGCTCATTCCGGCTGAGGCGCAGGCCGTGGCGATCCTCAACGCCAGGGTCCCCGGCGTGTTCAGCGGCGGGACCGTGTTCCGCGACGCCATGAAGACAGTTGATCCGACCACCGAAGTGGAGTTGCTCCTCGCCGATGGTGAAGCTTTCGACGCCGGAACCCACCTTGCACGCGTCAGCGGCAGTGCACGCTCGGTCCTGCTGGCCGAGCGGGTGGGCCTGAACCTGGTGCAGCGCATGAGCGCGATCGCCACCAAAACCGCAGAGTTCGTCCGGCTGGTGGAAGGGACGCGGGCCCGGATCACCGATACCCGCAAGACCACCCCCGGGCTGCGGGTGCTGGAGCGCTACGCCGTCCGCTGCGGCGGGGGAGCGAACCACCGTTACAGCCTCTCCGACGCCGTGCTCGCCAAGGACAACCACCTCGCCGTCATGACCGGCGGCGACGCCGGCAAACTGACTGAGCTGCTGATCGCTGCCAAAGCCCAGCTTGGCCACACCACCCACTTCGAAGTCGAAGTGGACAGCGCAGAGCAGATCGAACCAGTGCTGGCAGCGGGCGTGGACACCATCATGCTGGACAATTTCTCCCTGGAGGAGCTGCGTGCCGGCGTCAAGCAGGTTGATGGCCGGGCCATCGTGGAAGCCAGCGGCAACGTAAACCTGGACACCGTCACCGGCATCGCCGCAGCAGGAGTGGACGTCATCTCCATCGGCGGCCTGACCCACAGCGTGAACGCCCTGGACCTTGGCCTCGACATCGAACTCACCACGGGCCGGAACTGAAAGCCGGCTCCGGTCATGATCTTCCTCGACGCCGCTGCCACCACGCCGGTCCGCCGCGAAGTGCTGGAGGCCATGTGGCCCTATCTCAGCGGCGAGTTCGGCAATCCCTCAAGCCACCACACGCTGGGTGAATCGGCAGCGGCGGCGCTCGCGGCGGCACGGTCCGGCGTCGCGAAAGTGTTCAACTGCCGCCCCGGCGAGGTCACGTTCACCTCGGGTGGCACCGAAGCGGACAACCTTGCCGTCAAAGGCATCGCATTGGCGCGGCGGGAGGCTGACCCTGCATTGAAGCGTGTGGTGGTCAGCGCCGTCGAACATCCGGCGGTGGAGGAATCGGCGCGTTACCTGGAACGGGTCCACGGTTTTGTGGTGGATGTCGTGCCGGTAGACAGCGACGGTGTTGTCACTGTGGACGCGCTGCGCAGCGTCCTTCAGCCGGGGACCGCCCTGGTGAGCATCATGTACGCGAACAATGAAATCGGAACCGTGCAACCTATCGCCGACCTGGCAGAGGTTGCCCACGATGCCGGTGTTCCCTTCCACACGGACGCCGTACAGGCTGCGGGGTGGTGTCCGCTGGATGTGAAGGAGCTCGGCGTTGATGCCATGAGCATTTCAGCGCATAAATTGGGGGCGCCGAAGGGTTCCGGAGCCTTGTTCGTCAAAGGCCGGCTGCGCCTGGAACCCCTCATGCACGGAGGCGGGCAGGAGCGGGGCAAACGTTCGGGAACGGAAAACGTGGCCGGAGCCGTCGCTTTGTCCACGGCCCTGGCGCTCTCCCATGCCGAACAGCGGGAACAGGCGGACCGCGTTGCGCTCTTGCGTGAGACCTTCATTAAGCGGGTTTTGGACACCGTTCCTGACGCCATGCTGACAGGACATCGGAGCCGGCGCTTGCCGTCGGTCGCGTCCTTCTGCTTCCCGGGAACCAGCGGCGAATCGGTCCTGCTGGAACTCGAACGCCTGGGAGTCGTGTGCTCCAGCGGTTCGGCGTGTGCTGCTGGATCAGATGCGCCGTCGCCGGTTTTGGTGGCCTTGGGCATCGCTCCGGAAACCGCCCAGACGGCGGTTCGCTTCAGCTTCACTTCCGCCATCACCGACAAAGAACTGGAGACGGCCGCCGGGGCGGTGGAAACCGCCGTCGCGCGTGTCAGGAACCTCGCGGCCCCGCAAGCCGGCTGACGCCGTGCGCTGCGCCCGGTGCTCGGCGCCGGGTGCTCGGTGCCGGACGCGCCGTGTTGGACGTGCCGTGTTAGACGTGCCGCGCCCGCCGGAAAATCCAGTGACGCAGCAAGGTGAAACGGACGGCGGTGGCCACGAACCCGGACAAGGTAGTGGTCCAGAGTTCCTCGGCGACGCTGGCTTCCGGCTTGAAAAGATGCAGGACACCCAAGCTGCCACCTGTGATCAGCAACGCGATGCCTATCACGAGCACGCCGCTTAGGTGGTCCCGCGCACGCTTTTTACTGCCAGTGATCTTGAACGTCAGGCGGCGGTTAAGCGCCGTGTTCATGAGTGAGGTCAGGATCAACGCCACGGCATTGGCCAGTTGCGGGTCGATGAGTGGACGCAGCAACGCGTAGATGGCCAGCGAGCTTCCCGTACAGATAATCCCGACGCCGGTGAAGCGCAGCAGCTGCCTCACGACGGGGTATCTCAGTACGCCGCGATGCCTTTTCCGGGGTGGTTTGTGAGGGGGAGACGGCAGTAGCCCTGTGGCGTCCGCAGCTGTCTCCATGGGGTTAAGCCTGACACACTATGCCGGCAGTTCCTCCCAGGAGGCGCCGGTCACGGGGTTGCTGAGCTCGCCGATTCCTTCGATGCTGCACACCACGGTGTCGCCGGGGTGGATGCGCGCGCTTTCGGCCGGGAAGCCGGTGAGGACCAGATCGCCGGGCTGGAGAGTCATGAACGAGGTGAGGTAGACGAGGATCTCCTCGACGTTCCAGCCAAGATCGGCGGTGCTGGCCGGCTTCAAGGCGGTTCCGTTGTGAATGATCCCGATGCCCAGCCGGGGGTAGTCCACGGTGGTCACTATCCACGGGCCGGCCGGGGTGAAAGTGTCCTGGCTCTTGGCGCTGATCCACAGTTCATCGCTCTTTTGCAGGTCCCGGGCTGAAACATCGTTGCCGATGGTGAAGCCCAGGACTGCGGACCGGGCGGTTTCCAGGGTCAGGTTCCGCGCCGCACGGCCAACCACAATGGTTAGCTCCGCTTCGGGATCCACGTGGCCGACGGATGTGCTGAGCTGGATGGCTTCGCCCGGGCCAATCACGCTCGAGGCCGCCTTGTGGAAGGCCTGGGGAGGCAGGTCGCGGCCGGGTTGTCCGGTGTTGTGGGCCATGCCGAAGACGTTGACCGGCACGGACGGCGCAAGGAACGTGAAGGCGTCTTCAGTGACTTTCGAACCCTTTTCCCAGCCCCCGCGCGAAGGGCTGGGCGCATTGGCCCGGGATGACGGAAACGGGGAGTCGATGACGGACCATATTTTCCCCTCTGCGGACGCGAAATCCGGGGCGTCGTTTGCTACAAAGAAGTGCTCGTCCGGTGAAGCCGGATCGAGGGGGCGGACGCGGGCGATTCGACGCGCGGGGGCTGAAGTCATGATGACATCCTACGTCCTCCGTCGGCGTTGCCGCACTTGAGGCGCCCGACGCCGTCGTCATTTGCCGTGCCGTGGAGGGAACCCCACAGGCGCGGGGCTTAGAATCCCTCTCATGCGTCTGGCGATTATCGGGTTGATTCTGCTTGTAGCGGGCGGGGTAACCGTGGCCACGGGGGTCCTGCCGTGGCACGAGGTAGCGGTCCTCGTGGACCGGGTAGCTCCGATCCTGGCATTTGTCGTCGCCATGACCGTGGTAACCGAACTCGTCAGTGAAGCTGGGACCTTCCAATGGGTCGCCCGGCATTTGCGCAGATGGGGGAGGGGACGCAGCGTCCTGCTGTGGTTGCTGCTGGCGCTGTTCGCCACCTTGAGCACCATCTTCCTGTCCCTGGATACGACGGCGGTCCTCCTCACTCCCGTCGTGGTCACCGTGGCCCGGCAGGCAGGACTGCCTGTCCTGCCTTTCGCGCTGACAACTGTGTGGCTGGCCAACACAGCCAGCCTGCTGCTGCCCATCTCGAACCTCACCAACCTCCTGGCGCAGCACAACCTGGGTGGGATCACCCCGGCCCAATTCGCCCAGCTCATGTGGGCGCCCTCGCTTGCCGCCATCCTGGTGCCACTGGCCTTCATCGCCCTCGTTTTCCGGCGCGAACTGCGCAAGAGCTACGGCCTGGATGAATCCCGCCCGACGGTCGCTTCCACGGCCAAGGCCCCCGACCGCCTTCTGCTGGTGGGCAGCGCGGTGGTCCTGGTGCTGCTGCTGCCGGCCCTGGTGTCAGGAGCTGCCATCTGGATTCCGGCATCCCTCGCAGCGGCGGTCCTGGCAGTCCTGTTCGTTCTTCGGCGGCCCGCGGTCCTGAAGATCACGCTGATTCCCTGGTCGCTGCTCCTGTTCACCTGTGGCCTGTTCCTGGTTGTCGAGGCCACCCAGTACCTGGGCGCATCAGTAATACTCGGTGAAGTGGCGGGCCAGGGCAGTGGCTTCATCGAACTCCTACGGCTCGCCATGACCGGTGCCCTCGGCTCAAACGTCGTCAACAACCTGCCGGCCTACCTTCTGGCCGAACCGCTGGCAGGAACCCCGGAAAGGATGGCGGCGTTGCTGGTGGGCGTCAACGCAGGTCCGTTGATTGCCCCCTGGGCGTCCTTGGCAACACTGCTGTGGCACGACAGGCTGATGCGGATGAACGTACACGTGAAATGGCAGGGCTACGCGGTGATGGGCCTGCTGGTGGCACCGCTGACCATAGTCGCCGCCATTGCGGCGCTCGCAGCCTTTGGACCAGGTGGGTTGTTCGGCTAGCCTGCGTACAGTTCGCCGACCGGCACCTCCGCAGCCAACCTGTTGGCCGGGCCTGCGAGCGGGCACGCCCAGGCCTCGTTGTAGGCGCATGAGGGGTTGTAGGCGAAGTTGAAATCGAGGGTGAACTCCTGCCCGGCGCCCGTTCCCCTCGTCCCGTGGAATGAACCTTTGATGGTGTCCAGAAGGTACCTGCCGGCACCGTAGCTGCCACCCTGTTTGCCGGCGGTCGCATCACGGAACGGCACGAAGATCCCGCCACCGTAGCTCCGGAGCCGCCAAACAGCCAAGGAGCCAAGTCCGGGCAGTTCAAACGTGCCGATCCGGGTGAAAGGCACCACTCCGTCAGTCCCGGTCTGGACATTCATTTCCTGTCCCTGGCCTTCCGGCTGGAGCACGGCATGGAACCGGTAGGCGGGGTCGTACCCGGCGGTCTGCAATCCGGAAAACGATGCCTTCATCTCCGGCGTGAGGGCAGAGGCAGGATGCGTGGCAAACATCAGGTCCCGCTCCTGGCGCCAGTACACGTGTGCATCGAAGGGATTGGTCGCTGCGAGTTGCCGGACCTTGTCATAGAGGGCGAAGGTCTTCAGACGCCAGTCAGCTATGTCTACTGCGGACATCGTGGGGATAGTGTCCTCGGATTCGTCGTGCTGAGTAGGGGCCATACCCTCAGCCTAGACCTGTGCGTGTCGCGGCACCCCCGCCGCTAGGCTGTCCTCATGACTGGCACGAGGAATCCGGGCGGCATTCCGCTCAAACTAGCCGCCGTGGCGCTTGCGGGTTCCATGGTGGTGGGCACAGCGGCATGCTCATCCGAAAACAAGGGCCCACAGGTCACCGCTACAGCGACTTCGCGGCCGAACAGTTCCGAATCGGGGACCGGGGCGCCTGAAGGCTCGACGACGACCCCCACCACTGAGGCCAGCCAAGCGACATCTGCGGCCGGCTCGAGCGGAACGGACGCTCCTTCCGGGTCACCGACCACGGGTCCGGATCCGGCGCCCACGGCCCTGTCCTGGAAAACCTATACGGATGCCGCCAAGAGCGTCAGTTTCGAGCTTCCGAAGGACTGGATCGCGCAATCCGCAGAACCTGCCGCCGGCTCGTTGGCGGGCGCCGTCAAGGTGGAAGTCAAAGATGGCGCAGGGAAATACATAGCCACCCTCCAAACAGGGTTGCCTCCGTCCGCTCCGGCTGCCTGCCCTGCCGGGCAGGGGAAGCCCTACGTGGTGATCAGCAGCACGCCCGTTGACGTACCGCACTCCGACGGGCCGGACACCATTGATCCGCGGATGGTCTTCCGCGTCATCCAGGGGTATAGGTTCTTCGGTTCCTATGGGATTACCAACATGGTGGCCGGCGTTGACGGCCAGGCGTGCGAGCTTGTCAACCGCGTACAGGGACCGGCGGGAAAAGGCGACTTCTCGTTCGGGGATGTCCTTGCCCTGCATGCCTTCGCTGCCGAGGAAAAAGTGGCGCCCGTGAAGTCTTTCGATACGCTGGACCTGGCCGCTAAATACGTGGCCCACGATTCTGAATTCGCCAACGTCCAGCGGATGCTACTGTCTCTGAAGGTCAATCCGTAGTCCTGGGGTTGGCTGATCCACACACTCGGCGGCGTTGGGGGCCGCGCGCCGCAACCCAGTCCGGAGATCAATGGAACGCAACGTTGCTGCCACGCTCGTTTTCAAGACCGCGGCCAACACCAAAGTGGCCATGGCCATTGCCGTGGCCAACAACCCAGGCTATGACCTGGTGACCGAGAACCTGTCGGTCACTGTTGCGGGCGAGGAACTTCCTGTAGCCGAACTCAGCGACCACCATGGTGGACGGTTCCACTATCTTGAGTTCGCCGAGCCCAGCGAAGTAACGGTGGACTACCGGGCAAGTGTCCACGGCTATGCCGTTCCCGATACGTCCACTCCCATGGAGCTCATCCGGTATGTCAGGCCAAGCCGTTACGCGGAGTCGGACAGGCTGCTGCCCACCTCCTATGCCGAGTTCGGCGGCCTGCAGGGTGCCGAACTGCTCCACGCAGTTCGTGACTGGGTCCACGGAGAGCTCCGCTACGTCAGTGGCTCGTCGCGGGGGACGGATGGAGCCGTGGAAACCCTGCTGCACCGCAAGGGTGTGTGCAGGGACTTTGCCCACCTCGCCATTGCCTTGTTGCGCTCCAAGGATGTGCCTGCGCGCCTTGCTGCCGTCTACGCCCCCGGCCTGAGCCCCATGGATTTCCATGCGGTGGCCGAAGCCTACGTTGACGGGTCCTGGCGGATCATTGATCCCACTGGCCTGGCGCCGCGTGAATCCATGCTCCGCATCACCGCCGGGCGTGACTCCTCGGACACTGCATTTCTTTCCACGGTGGGTGGAAGTCTCTCGCTGAAGACCCTGAAGGTCAGCGCTTCCATCAACGGAGAGCTCCCGGTGGAGAACCACCGGGAGCTCGTCAGCCTGCGCTAGTGTCCGGCCACTGAGGCTCGGAGCTTCTCGGTCAACCGCAAGAGTTCGCGCTGTTCATCGGCCGTGAGAGCGGGCGCCACCAGGGTTGCGATGTCGCGCACGTGTTYGCGCCCGATGGTTTTTTGAAGTTCCCGTCCCGCCTCGGTGAGGGCCAGCAGGACCCCGCGGCCGTCGTCGGGGGCGGTGGTCCGCTCCACGAGTCCGCGCTTCTCCAAGCGGTCCACTAAGCGGCTCAAGCTGGACTGGCTCAGCAGCACTTTGTCGTTGATCTCGTTCAGGCGCAGCTGGCCTGACGGGCAGCGCGAGAGCGTGAACAGGACGTCGTATTCCTTCACGGGCAGGGACTTGAAGGCCGGTCCGGACTGCAGCTTCCGCATCACCGCCACCTGGGAGCGGAACAAGGACTCCCAGGTTTCGGCGGCGAGGCGGACGGCAGAGGACCCCGAGGGGGCGGACATCAGGCGTCCTGGCCCGCTGCACCGGCGGTAGCCGATTCGGTGACCTTGGCTTCCAGGGCGGCTGCCACGCGGGAGGCGTGGGTGGGCGCATCCGGCACGTGTGCGGGCTTCATGGCGGCGTACTCCTTGCGCAGGACCGGCAGGACTTCCTCGCCAAAGAGGTCCAGTTGCTCCAATACGGTCTTCAGGGGAAGGCCGGCGTGGTCGATCAGGAACAACTGGCGCTGGTAGTCGCCGAACGCTTCACGGAAGGTCAGGGTCTTCTCGATGACTTCCTGCGGGCTGCCGACGGTCAGGGGCGTTTGCGACGTGAAGTCCTCCAGCGACGGGCCGTGTCCGTAAACCGGGGCGTTGTCGAAGTACGGACGGAATTCCTTGACGGCGTCCTGGGAGTTCTTCCTCATGAAGAACTGGCCGCCGAGGCCAACGATCGCCTGGTCTGCCTTGCCGTGGCCGTAGTGCTCGTAGCGCTCACGGTACAGGCCGATCAACTGCTGGTAGTGCTCCTTCGGCCAGAAGATGTTGTTGGCGAAGAAGCCATCACCGTAGTAAGCAGCAACCTCCGCGATCTGGGGAGTTCGGATGGAGCCGTGCCAGACGAAGGGAGCGACGTCGTCGAGCGGCCGCGGCGTCGAAGTGAAGTTCTGCAGCGGGGTACGGAACTTGCCGGACCAGTTGACAGTGTCCTCATCCCAAAGCTTGCGGAGCAGGCTGTAGTTCTCGATCGCGAGTTCGATGCCGTCCTGGATGTTCTTGCCGAACCAGGGGTACACGGGCGCCGTATTGCCGCGACCGAGCACCAGGTCCACGCGCCCATCGGAGAGGTGCTGGAGCATGGCGAAGTCTTCTGCGATCTTCACGGGGTCGTTGGTGGTGATCAGTGTGGTCGCAGTGGACAGCGTGATGCGCTCTGTCTGGGCAGCGATGTAAGCCAGCGTGGTGGTGGGGGAGGAGGAGAAGAACGGGCGGTTGTGGTGCTCGCCCAGGGCGTAGACATCCATGCCGATTTCTTCGACCTTCTTGGCGATGGCAACGGACGCCTTGATGCGCTCGTTTTCGGTGGGCGTGCGGCCCGTTGTGGGGTCAGTCGTGATGTCGCTGACGCTGAATACGCCGATCTGCATGATGTGCCTTTCTCCCTGCCCGTGGTCCCGGGCTCTGTAAACAGTGTACCTCAAACTAGATGCATTTGCATGTATCAGTGCCTGTAACAGGACAGGGCCGGGAATTGTTCCCGGCCCTGCTTAGGTGATTGTTGAGGAGCTACTCCCCGGGATTGTGGGCCGCGCGGCGGCCCTTGACCCGGGGGATCATGCCCGTGGTCCAGTCCTGGAACTCGTCTGCACCACTGCCGCCCTGGCCGTTGCTTCCCTGGCTGTTGTTTCCGGGTGCTGGAGTTGGCTTCTCCTGCAGCTCACGCAGCAATTGCTTCTTCTCCCTGCGTCCTTCCACCAGTTTGTACAGGACAGGGACCAGCACCAGGGTCAGGGCCGTTGAAGAGACAAGACCGCCAATGACGACGATGGCCAAAGGTTGCGAGATAAAGCCTCCACCGCCTGTCAGGCCCAGCGCCATCGGAGTCAAAGCGAAAACAGTTGCCAGCGCCGTCATCAGGATGGGGCGGAGACGTTGCCGGGCACCATGGGTGATGGCGTCAGCGACGGTCATGCCGGGGCGGCCGTCATGCGGTTTCCGGTATTGATTGATGAGGTCGATCAGGACAATCGCGTTGGTCACCACGATGCCCACCAACATCAGCATGCCGATCAGTGACGGCAGGCCCAACGGCACACCTGTCAGCAACAGGAGGCCGATGGCGCCTGTGGCCGCKAACGGCACGGAGACCAGCAGGATCAGGGGCTGGATGAGTGACTTGAATGCCGCCACCATGATCACGTAGACAATGGCAATCGCCGCCAGAAGCGCCAGGCCCAGTTGGCGGAAAGACTCCGCCTGCTGGGTGGTGGCGCCGCCGATGGTGGCGGTGACTCCGGCGGGCAGCTCTACCTTGGCGAGCCGCTCCTGCACGGCGGTGCTGACGCTGCCGAGGTTGGATCCCGACGGCGTGACGGTCACCCGCGCGGTCCGCTGGCCGTTGCTGCTGGTGATGGATACCGGCGTGTCCACTTGTTCGACGGCGGCGATGGTCTCGAGCGCGACGCCTCCGCGGGCCGTGGGGAGCTGGAGCGCCCGAACGGCGGCAAGGCTGGTGAACCGGGTCCCTTGGCCGATCTGGACCGGGTAGTCATCCGTGTCGATCCGGACTGTGCCGGCAGGGATGGGGCTGACCGTGGAGGCCAGGAATGCACCCACTTGTTCCTCGGTCAAACCCGCAGCTACTGCCTTGGCACGGTCAACCCGGACCTGGACCACGGACTGGGTGGATGCCAGGTTGGTTGAGACTTCCGTGCTGCCGGGAACACCCTCCATGGCCTTGACCATGGCATCACTGGCCGTCTTCAGGTCAGCGGAGTTGGCAGCTTTGATGGTGATATCCACTGTGGAGGACGTCCCGAAGCCGCCTTGCTGGGAGCCAACGGTGATCTTGCCTGCCGCCCCGGCCAGCTTGTTCCGGACTTCCTCCTGGAGCTTGCCCTGGTTGACTTTCTCGTCGGTGACGATCGTGAACGTCGAGTTCGATGAACCCGTCGATGTCAGGGCAGCGAAGCCGGTCTGGGCGTTGCCGGAGGTTACCTGCACATCCTTGATGCCCTCGATGCCCTTGAGGGCATCCTCAACCTTCGTGGCCTCTTCGCTGGTTGCCTGCAGGCTGGTGCCGGCCGGCAGGACCTGCCGGACCGTCATGCTGTTCTCCCCGGAGCGGCCCAGCAGGTCCGTGGCCAGCAACGGTGACACGGCAATGGTCGCCACCAGGATCAGGGCTGCGGCGGACAAGGTCATGACGGGGTGCTTCTGGGTCTTTGTCAGGATCGGAAGGTAGCCGCGCTGGAGCCGGCTCCGCTGCTCGGCTTCACGTGCTTTCTCCGCCGTTTCCTTACCGGAGCCTTCCGTATCGGAGTTAGCGGCCTCGGCGACCTTCCTGGGCGACGACAGGAACCAGTAAGCCAGTACGGGGACGATGGTCAGGGAAACCAGGAGCGAGGACAACAAAGCTATGGTCACGGTCAGCGCGAAGGGGCGGAACAACTCACCGGCGAGATCGCCCACGAACGCGATCGGAAGGAACACTGCAACCGTCGTCAGCGTCGACGCCGTAATGGCCCCCGCCACCTCGCGGATCGATGTCAGGATGGCCGCGAGCTTGTGTTCGCCGTAGCTCAAGTGCCGTTTGATGTTCTCGATCACCACGATTGAGTCATCCACCACACGCCCGATGGCAATGGTGAGGGCGCCCAGCGTGAGGATGTTCAGTGAGTACCCGGTGGCAGAGATGCCAATGAAAGTTATCAGCAGGGACAGCGGAATGGACACTGCCGTGACCAAGGTCGAGCGGACGGACATCAGGAACACCAGGATGACCGCCACGGCAAAGCCAAGGCCCAGGAGCCCTTCAGTGGTGAGGTCCTTGATGGATTTCTCAATGAACGGGGCCTGGTCAAAAACAGGAGTGAAGGTGGCGTTGTTCCCCAGTTCCTCTTCCATCGTCCCGATGGCGTCACGGACAGCATGGGAGATCGCCACCGTATCGCCCTCGGGCTTCTTCGTGACGGACAGGGCCAACGTCGGCTTGCCGTTGGTTCGTGTAATTGATGTGGCGGCGTCGTCTTCGATGCTGACGTCTGCTACGGCACCGATGGTGGCGGCTTTGCTGGTTCCTGCCAGCGGAAGTCCCTTGATGACGTCCAGGGAGTCCACAGGACTGCCGAGTTGGAGGGAGAGCGTTTTGCCCTGGTCCTCGATGGTGCCGACGGGAACCAGGGTCCCGTTGTTCTTCAGCGCGCTGCTGATGGATTGGACCGAGGCTCCCGTTGAGGCGAGATCGGCCTGGCGGGGCTGGATCAGGATGTGCTGGCTGGCGCCGCCAGTCACGTCGGCGCCCCGGACGCCGTCGATCTTCTGGAGGCGGGGCACGCTGAGCCTGAGCAGGTCCGCGTTGAGTTCACTCAGCGGTTTGTCGGACGAAACGGCCAGGTAGACGATCGGGAAGTCGCTGATGTTGCCCGCGATGGACTGGGGCTCCACGTTGGCGGGCAGCACTCGCTTGGCGTTGGAAATGGCCCGGTCGATCTGGTTGCGTGCGCGATCGAGATTGGAGCCATAGGTGAACACCATGGTGATCTGCGAGACGCCGTTGCGTGAGGTGGACGAGGTTGATTCAAGTCCTTCGACGCTGTTCAGCGCAGTTTCAAGGGGCTGGCTCAGCTGCTTGTCCACCACCTCCGGCGAAGCGCCTGGCATGGAGGTGACAACTGTGATCTGAGGGAACTCGATGGACGGGATGAGTTCCTGCTTCAGCGACCCCATGGTGATCACGCCGAACACCGCCGCAAAGACGGTGATCAGCGCGATCAGGGCCCGGTTGCCCAGGGAAAGCTTGGCCAGGCGGAACATTGCATCGACTCCTGTGGTCTACGAAACGATTCGTCTGACGGGAACCGGCCGCAGCCCCGGGGTGTGGCCTAGCCCTGGACGGCGTTGGCCACTTCCAATTGCAGGGACCTGGCTGTGCTGGCCTCCAGTTCGGCGGCAAGGTCCGGGTTCTCATTGAGCTTGACGCCGTAGCCCGGCATCATGTCCTTGAGCTTGGACTGCCATCCCTTGAAGTTCTTGGGGAAGGACTTCTGCAGGAGTTCGATCATGATCGGCACAGCCGTGGACGCTCCAGGCGATGCACCGAGGAGGGCGCCGATGGAGCCGTCGCGGGAGGCGATGACCTCGGTGCCGAACTGCAGGACACCACCCTTCTGGGGATGCTTCTTGATGATCTGTACACGCTGGCCGGCAGTGATCAGTTCCCAGTTGCTGCCGACGGCCTCGGGGTAGTACTCGCGCAGCGATTCCACCTTGGCTTCGTGCCGCTTGGCAACCTCCTTGATGAGGTAGGCCGTGAGATCCATGTTGTCCTTGGCCACTGCCAGCATGGGGATGATGTTCCCCGGGCGGATGGACAGGGGAAGGTCAAGGTAGCTGGAAGTCTTCAGGAAGTTGGTGGAGAAGCCGGCGTAAGGACCGAACAGGAGGGAACGCTTTCCGTCCACAAAGCGGGTGTCCAGGTGGGGTACGGACATCGGGGGAGCGCCGACCGAGGCCTGGCCGTAGACCTTGGCACTGTGCTGGGAGGTGATGGCATCATCGGTGCAGCGGAAGAACTGTCCCGATACGGGGAATCCGCCGTAGCCCTTGCTTTCCGGGATGCCCGAGGCCTGCAACAGGTGGAGCGCACCGCCGCCGGCGCCAACGAAGACAAAGTTGGCGTGGATACGGCCGTGCTCGCCGGACTTGGCATGCTTGATGGACAGATCCCAGCCGCCGCCTGCTGCGCGGTTGATGTTGGTGACGTCGTGGCCGTAGTTGACCTCGGCCCCGCTGCCCTGAAGGTAACCGGTCAGCTCGCGGGTCAGGGCGCCGAAATCGACGTCGGTGCCTTCCGCTGCGCGGGTGGCGGCGACACGCTGCTTGCGGTCACGGCCCTTGACGATCAGGGGTGCCCACTTGGCGATTTGGTCCTGGTCCTCGGTGTACTCCATGCTGCGGAACAGCGTGTTGGGCTTGAGGGCCTCGTAGCGGGTCTTCAGGAATTTCGCGTGGTCCTCGCCAATGACGAAGCTCATGTGCGGAACCGTGTTGATGAAGCCCTTGGGCGATCCGATCACCTTGCTGTCCACCAAGTGGGACCAGAACTGGCGTGAGAGCTGGAACTGCTCGTTGATGTGGAGGGCCTTGGAAGGATCCACGGAACCGTCCTTGGCTGCGGGTGAGTAGTTAAGCTCGCACAGGGCAGCGTGTCCGGTGCCGGCGTTGTTCCACGGTCCAGAGCTCTCGAGCCCCGCTTCGTCGAGTCGTTCGAACAGGGAGATGGTCCAGGTGGGTTCAAGTTGCTTGATGAACGCACCGAGGGTGGCACTCATGATTCCGCCGCCAATAAGGACGACGTCGGCATGTTGAGTCTTGGAAATGAAGGTCACGATCAATCTCCGTTAGCGGCGGCACTGGCTGTCACAGAATATCCCCGTGCAGACCCAATACTGAAATTGTGGGGAATCGTCAAGGCTTTAAGCGGACGTTCGTGAAAACTTCGTTGAGGACCGGTGAAGCGGGGTAGCTTTCCACCTTGTTGGACAACGCCAGGGCCGAGATGGGGAAGGCGATCGGGACTGCCGGCACGGACGCGGCAATCTCGGCATTGATGGCCTGGTACTGGGCATTGCGGTCATCGCCCTCAGGCATGGCGCGTGCCCTTTCGATTTTGTGGAAGACCTCCGAGTCCGTGTAGCCGAACTCCGCCCGGCTTTCGCCGAAGAGGGGCCCCAGGAAGTTGTCGGCATCGGCATACGAGCCGTTCCATCCGAGCAGGTGCAGCCCACGGTCCCCGGCGGACTGGACCTTTTGGAGGTAGCCGTTTTCCCAGTCAATGGGAACCGGTTTGATGTTGAGGCCAACGGCAACCAGCTGGCGGCTGATTTCGGCGTAGATCTTCTCGGGAGTGGGCATGTAGGCCCGCGTGGCATTCAACGGATAGTAGAACTTCAGTTCCTCACCCTTGTAGCCGGCCTTCTCGAGAAGCTGTTTGGCCTTCTCGGGGTTGTATCCCAGCGAAGGGGCGTTGTTGTTGAAGCCGCTGAGCTTTGGCGGCACGAACTGGGACGCCTGGGCAGTGTTGTCGATGAAGAACTTGCGGATCAGGGATTCTTTGTCCACCGCCATTTCAATGGCTTGGCGGACCTCCAGCTTGTCCAGGGGTGCCACTGCCTGGTTGATGCCCAGGTACATCACAGAGAACGGGTCCCGTTGGATGATCTGGACACCCTTCTTGACGAGTTGGTCGAAGGTTGCCGGCGTCACGAGGTCGTAGGCATCGATTTTGCCATCCAGAAGAGCCTGTTGCCGTGTCTCGGCGCGGTCGTAAGGGATGAAATTGATGGTGGCTATCTGGCCCCTGTTGCCCCAATAGCCTTTGTAGCTTTGGAGGGTGATCTTGTTCTCGTCCCAGGTTCCAAATTGGTAGGGACCGGTCCCCACGGGGTGGCTCGCGTAGGCAGAAACTGCCTGGCCGTTCCGGGTCTGGTCAAGAACGTTGGCGCGCTGCGCTTCCAGTGCGGCGGGGGAAGAAATGGCGAAGGCCGGAAGCGTCAGTGCCTGCAGGAACCCGGTGAAGGGCCTGGTCAGGTTGATTTGGACGTCGGTGGGTGAGACCACCTTGCAGTCCTTGAAGATGGAGAAGACGGGCTCGTCCGAATAGGCCTTGAAAACGCCCTGGAATGAGATTCCCGGGGCCTGCTTCCGGAGATCGGCAGGGAAGCTGAACCAGCGGTTGAAGTTGGCACACACTGCGGTTGCGTCGAAAGGTGTTCCGTCGTGGAAGGTGACTTTGGAGCGGAGGGTGAAGTCGTAGGTCAGACCGTTGTTGCTGTCTTTCCACTCCGTGGCCAGCAGGGGAGTGGTGTCTCCGGTTGATCCGTCAACACCAACCAGTCCCTCAAGGACCTGGCGCGTTACACGGTAGGACTCGGAATCGGCCGTCATGGCAGGGTCAAGGCCCAAGGGCATCGACGCCGTGCCGAAGTTGAAGGTGGCCGCCGGCTCGGCCGGGGCTGAGCTTCCGGTAGACGACGACGGCGCGGGGCCAGGCGTTCCTGTACATGCCGCCAGCCCCACTACTGCAAAAACAGAGCCCACCTTGAGCAACTGCACGGTCAGGCTCCGCATTTTGCTGCTTGCCACTCTTGTCCCCTCAAGCCGGTTGAAATGCCACGGCCGGCTTAGGCCAGACCACATTCCAGTCTAGTTGAACGTCCCGAACGCACTTCCCAGCGCTTATTCAGGTAGCTGTCCCCGCTGCTTGAGGAAAAACCCCCGGCTCTGCAACCGGGGGTGCTCCGTGTGCCCATGGCCACGGTCCTTCTTGACTCTTGTGCGCAAGGGGGGACTTGAACCCCCACGCCCGAAGGCACAGGAACCTAAATCCTGCGTGTCTGCCAATTTCACCACTCGCGCCGGCCGGCATTCAGGCCCCCTTCGGGCGCCCGATGCCATATACGGCCTCCAGTGTACCCGTTACCCGTCCAGCTTGAGGTCCCGGCGCAGCTTGGCTACGTGGCCCGTGGCGCGGACGTTGTACTGGGCCAGGGAAACCTTGCCATCGGGGTCAACCACGATGGTGGAGCGGATCAGCCCCTGGTAGGTCCTGCCGTAGTTTTTCTTTTCGCCCCATGCCCCGTAGGCGTCGGCGACGGTGTGCTCCTGGTCGGACAGCAGCGGGAAGGTGAGTTGCTCTTCCGCCGCAAATTTGGCGATGGCGTCCACGGAATCGGGGGAGACTCCAACAACTTCGTAGCCGGCCGCTTGCAGGGAGCCCAGAGTGTCTCTGAAGTCACAAGCCTCTTTGGTGCATCCGGGAGTTGAGGCGGCCGGGTAGAAGTAGACGATGGTTTTTCGGCCCCGGAAGTCGGACAAACTGACGTTTTCGCCCGAGGCGTCCTGCAGGGTGAAGTCCGGTGCAACGTCGCCGGGGATAAGTCGTTCAGCCAAAATATGCTCCTTGCTTTCGGTCGCGATTTCCCAGTTTAGACCGCAGAAGCCACGTCCCCGGCTCTTGCGCGCATATACTGTCGGCATGCCAGATATGGAGAGATGGCCCACTACCCGACTGCTTTCGACAGCTGCACGCCTGGTGGAAATCTCGTGGAACGAAAAATTGAAGTCCATCGGCCTTACCCACGCCGGGGTCATTGCCATGCAAGTACTTGCAGCCAAGGGTGCAATTACCCAGGCGGCTTTGGCTGAAGTTGCGAGGGTCAAAGCCCAGACCATGGGGACCACCCTTGCCAGGCTTGAGCTGCACGGGCACGTTACACGCCAACGCAGCGACTCGGACCGCAGAAGCCACGTGGTCACCTTGACGGAGGCCGGTAGCGCAGCCCTTGCGGAAGCTGTGAAGCTGGAGCAGGAAGTGTTGTCGCCTGTCGCTGTGGATACTGCGAGGCTGCGTGAGGAACTCCGGATTGTTGTCCGGGGGCTTGCGGGCTTGCCCGCTCCCGAGCAGGAATCCCAGGAAGTCGAAAGCGACGTGCCGCAGGCCTGATTCAAAACCGGCAAGGGGCTTTCCCTGCCGGCAATTCCTGCCAGTCAAAAAAGTAAAGGCTCCGGATCGTGTGAACGATCCGGAGCCTTTTGTCTTGGTGCACCCCCCGGGACTCGAACCCGGAACCCATTGATTAAGAGTCAATTGCTCTGCCAGTTGAGCTAGAGGTGCAGCTATTGTTTCGGTCTTGGAGGGAATTCGCATTCCTTGCGGACCTCCGCAACGACAAATAACTCTACACCACAATTCGCGGATTCAAAACCACGCTCGAAGTGAAGCTGCGCACGGCGCGGGATGGCATTCCTGAGGAAAAACAAAAGACCCTGGAGTGAATTCACTCCAGGGTCTTTCAGTGGTGCACCCCCCGGGACTCGAACCCGGAACCCATTGATTAAGAGTCAATTGCTCTGCCAGTTGAGCTAGAGGTGCAGCTGTTGATTTCGATCATCCGTTGGGGCGTTTCCTTCCCCGGCGATCTCCGCAACGACAAGTAACTCTACACGACTTGGCCCGAAGTGCGAAATCGAGCCGGGGCACTTGCCGCGCATCATGGTTGGCTCCGCAAAATCAGCGCGAAGTCAGGGTTTTTGTTGTTGCTGAGCACCCATAGATCGCCGTTCGGTGCGCGGGCAACGTCACGCAAGCGGCCGTACCCGCCTGTGAAATAAGCCACAGGGGTTCCTGCTGTTGGGCCATCGAGGGGAACGGCCCAGAGCCGCTGGCCGCGAAGGGCGCCGGTGTAAGCCACGCCGTTGATGATTTCCAGCCCGCTCGGCGACGCCTCGGACGTCGAGGGCCAGACGACCTTCGCGTCGGTCAGACCGCTTCGGCCCGGCGCCCCCGTCACCAGAGGCCAGCCGTAATTGCCGCCGGGGAGGATGAGATTCAGTTCGTCGTCCACGTCAGGGCCGAACTCGCTTGCCCACAGCTTACCTTCGGCGTCCCAGGCCAGGCCTTGGACGTTCCGGTGCCCATAGCTGTACACCGGATTGTCACCGAAAGGATTACCCGGCGCGGGGCGCCCCTCCGGGGTCAGGCGGAGGATCTTGCCACCCAGGGCATCCGTGTCCTGCGGTTGCTCCCTGCGCTGGGAGTCCCCGGTGCCGACATAGAGCATTCCGTCCGGACCGAAACGAATACGTCCTCCGTTGTGGGTCGATGCCTTCGGGATTCCAGGGAAGATGACCTCCGGTGTGCCGAGCCCCGGGGGCCCGTCGGCATCCTCCTTGAGTTGCATCCGGACAATCCGGTTGTCAGTTGCCGACGTCAGATAGGCATAGAGCCACCGGTCGGAGGCAAAAGACGGCGACACGGCAAGTCCCAGCAATCCGCCTTCGCCGCCGGGAACGACGCCGGGTACCTCGGCTATCGGGGTCGCGCGGCCGTCTTTGATCCCCACGAGCCGCGCCGAATCCCGTTCGGACACTACGGCGGTGCCGTCCGGCAGGAAGACGACGGACCATGGCAGCTGGAGCCCGACGTCGAGCTTTTGCAGGACCTCAGGCGCCGGCGGTGCGGCCTGCCCCGTCCGGCTCGATCCGGAGCCGGCCGGATTCGGGGTGGCCGCGGTGCCGGGCGAGGAGGTGCCTCCGGTGCAGGCTGAAAGTGCCACTGCCAACACAAACGCATGGCCGGCCGCCACAAGCCGTTGTCCTCCCGTGAAGCCTTTTCCTGCGCCTTGGTGTCCCATGCCTGTGTGCTGCTCCCGACCCGTCGGATTCCGGATGGCCGGATCAGTGCCTGCTGCGCCGGGGCGGACGGAATCCGGCTGCCTCAGCGTGGGCTGCGGATTCGAACCAGACGTCCGCTTCGACGTCGTTGTAGTCGGCGGCGTCCTCATCGTGATACGTCATGGTCGCCGCAATTGCCTTGACAGGATGGCCTTCGCGCTGCGTGCTGGACGAACCGGTTCCGTAGGGCTCCTCCGCGGCAAGGTGTCCGGACGGGCCGGTTTCCTCGATCGCAGAGCCTTCAGTCGTGGCTTCTTCAGCTGTGGTGTCTTCAACGGTGTCTTCGCCGGCTGCGGTCTCGGCACCGGGGAGTGTGGGGGAGTGCGGAGCAGTGTACTCCTGGTGATGGACCGGTGCGCCTGCAGCGTCAGTCCACGATGATTCCCACTCGGCTTTGTCGGCTGCGTCGTCGGCCCTGGCGACGTCGTCAGCGGTGACTTCGACGGCGGGCGCCTCCTGCCAGTCGTCAACGTCGCCGGCGTCGGCAGTGTGCAACCTGGCGTCGGTATCCACTACCGGTTCGTCCACCACTGGCTCTTCGACAACCGGGGCTGCAATGACCGGTTCCTCGACCGTCAGACCGGGTGTTGCGGCCTTCTGCACGTCGGTTTGCATGTCGGTTTGCCAGTAGGCGGATTCATCGGAGGCCCCGGGGCGAACGCCGGCCTCACCAACGGCAGGTTCACTTGTCTCGCCATGGGGTTCAACTGCTGTTTCGTCGGGGCGTGGTTCTTCTGCGCGTTCTTCTTCTGCGCGTTCTTCTTCCCGGAGCGGCTCGTCAGCGGTTGGTCCGCTACCCTGGGCAGCTGCTTTGCCAAGGTTGGTTACGCCGGCCAGTCCGGCGACTCCCGCAGTCACCGCACCCGGATCCGGTACGGTTCCGGTATTGGTGGACTCCATTGCTGCGGGAGCCGGGCTAGCGGTGGTATTCGAGGTTTTGTTGCGGCTCATGAGCCACCAAAGAATCGCGACGACCAAAACAATGACAATGACCCAAATTAACCAATCCATGGCGGGTGCCCTTCTGCTCACAGGGGTGCAGTACGTGGTATTTCAGACGTTACGTGCCTGCTATTGGGCTGTCCAGCTTTTGGTCGGCCGGTCCCCGGAATTGATCAGATTACTGAGGAAGGTCGGGCGGCAAATTCTTTGGAAGGAATTCCTGCCCGTCGCCTAGTCTGGCTGCATGGACTTCAAAAGGCTGCAGATTCTGCGGGAGCTGGCTGATCGCCAAAGCGTGGGCGCCACCGCAGATGCCATGAATGTCACTGCTTCCGCCGTTTCCCAGCAGTTGAAGACCCTGCAGGCCGAATTGGGCGTGACCCTGGTGGAAAAGGCCGGCAGGGGAGTGCAGCTGACTGAGGCCGGACACGCCATGGCTGCTGCAGCCGCCGAAATAGCTACAGCCATGGCCCGCGCTGAGTCCACCGTCGACAGCTACCGGAAAGGCTGGCAGACCAATGTTTCAGCGGCATTCTTTCCAAGTGCGGCGGAAATGCTGCTGCCGGGAATGCTGCATCGTGTAGCCGCTGTGGAGGGACTGGGCTTCGATGCCCATTTCGAGGATCCGGGAACGGCACATTTTGCTCCTTTGGTGGCCGACTATGACATTGTGCTGGCGCACAGCGTGGATGGGCCCGAGGTCTTTGCCCGGCCGGGACTAGCGGTAGTCCCGCTGCTGGAGGAAGCACTCGACGTTGCCATGCCTGCCGGGCACCCGCTGGCGTCCAAAGCGCGGTTGACTCCGGAGGACGTGGTGGACCACCCCTGGATCGGCGTTCCTGAGGGATTCCCCTTTGACGCGGTCCTTCGGCAAATCGAAGTCCATGCTGGCAAGCACGCCACGCGCGGCCAGCGTTATCCGGACCTGCGGGTCCTTGAAGCGCTGGTGGGAGCAGGCCATGGAATCTGCCTCCTTCCCCGTTATACGGCCCGCGCCAGTGCACGGAGGGGATTGGTCCTCCGTCCGCTCACGGGAGTAAAGGCGAGCAGAAGCATCGTCGCCCTGTCACGGCAGGAAGTGGCCGCACGGGCCACGATTGCAGGCGTGCTGGAGATGCTCCAGGCTGAGGCTGCCGGGATCGCCCGCCAGTCGGGCGACACCTGAGCCGCCGGCGCAACTCCACATGTGCCGGGTTTCCGCAATAATTGCCGGTTCGGGCTTAACCCGGCGGGGAAGAAGCGCTGGCGCCACCAGGTGCACATAGACTTTGGACCATGACCGACACCAACATTGCTACAGACAACACGCCGGACATCAAACCCCGCAGCCGGGTCGTCACCGATGGCATTCATGCCGCTCCCGCCCGTGGCATGTTCCGCGCCGTCGGCATGGGCGATGACGACTTTGCCAAACCCCAGATTGGTGTCGCCAGCTCGTGGAACGAAATTACCCCCTGCAACCTCTCCCTTAACCGGCTCGCGCAGGGCGCCAAGGAAGGCGTCCATGCCGGCGGTGGCTTCCCGATGCAGTTCGGCACGATCTCCGTATCGGACGGCATTTCCATGGGCCATGAAGGCATGCACTTCTCGCTCGTCTCCCGCGAAGTCATTGCCGACTCCGTGGAGACCGTGATGCAGGCCGAGCGCATCGATGGTTCGGTCCTGCTGGCCGGTTGCGACAAGTCCCTCCCGGGGATGCTCATGGCGGCCGCCCGCCTGGACCTCGCTTCGGTGTTCCTCTACGCCGGTTCGATCATGCCGGGCTGGGTCAAGCTCGAAGACGGTTCGGAGAAGGAAGTCACCCTCATCGACGCTTTCGAAGCGGTGGGTGCCTGCGCCGCCGGGAAGATGAGCATGGAGGACCTCACCCGCATCGAAAAGGCCATCTGTCCCGGCGAGGGCGCCTGTGGCGGCATGTACACGGCCAACACCATGGCGTGCATCGGCGAAGCCCTTGGCATGTCCCTCCCGGGCTCGGCGGCACCGCCGTCGGCAGACCGCCGTCGTGATGACTTTGCGCGCAAGTCCGGCGAAGCGGTGGTCAACCTGCTGCGCCTGGGCATCACCGCGCGCGACATCATGACCAAGAAGGCCTTCGAAAATGCCATCGCCGTGACCATGGCGTTCGGCGGTTCCACCAACGCCGTGCTGCACTTGCTGGCGATCGCCCGTGAGGCAGAGGTCGAACTGACGCTGGATGACTTCAACCGCATCGGGGACAAGATTCCGCACCTCGGCGACTTGAAGCCCTTTGGGCGTTACGTCATGACCGACGTCGACAAGATCGGCGGCGTGCCGGTCATCATGAAGGCGCTGCTCGACGCCGGGCTGCTGCACGGCGACTGCCTCACCGTCACCGGCAAGACCCTCGCCGAGAACCTCGCCTCCATCAACCCGCCGGATCTGGATGGCAAGATCCTCCGCGCGCTGGACAACCCGATCCACAAGACCGGCGGCATCACCATCCTCCACGGATCCATGGCGCCCGAGGGCGCTGTGGTCAAGAGCGCCGGCTTCGATGCCGACGTCTTCGAGGGAACCGCCCGTGTGTTCGAGCGCGAGCAGGGCGCCCTGACGGCCTTGGATAATGGCGAGATCCACAAGGGCGACGTTGTGGTCATTCGCTACGAGGGCCCCAAGGGCGGCCCTGGCATGCGCGAAATGCTTGCCATTACCGGCGCCATCAAGGGCGCGGGGTTGGGCAAGGACGTGCTGCTGCTGACTGATGGCCGCTTCTCGGGCGGCACCACCGGCTTGTGCATCGGCCACGTTGCGCCGGAAGCCGTCGACGGCGGTCCGATCGCCTTTGTGCAGGACGGCGACCGCATCCGTGTCGACATCGCTGCCCGTTCGTTCGACCTCCTGGTTGATGATGCGGAGCTCGAAGCCCGCAAGGAGGGCTGGCAGCCGCTGCCCGCCAAGTTCACCAAGGGTGTGCTGGCAAAGTACGCAAAACTGGTCCACAGTGCTTCCACGGGAGCTTACTGCGGATAATTTCCTGTCTTGGACTCCGCTCCGGCAATGGGGCGGAGTCCGGCAGGCGGACATCGCTGTCCAAATAGTGAGATACGATAGTGGTCAATTGACACGTATCTCACTTTGAGGGAACACTGAACGCATGATCACATTCGTTACCGTCGGCGTCGTCGTCCTTACCAAGCGCGTGGCTTAGCCCGACTGGTAACGAACTGTCACGCGCAAACCCCTCGAAGAGCCGCAAGGCTGAGGGGTTTTTTTATTCCCAAGACCCACCCATTGAAGATCCACTAAGGAAGAGTCCGATGAGCAAAGGATCGCCGATCAGCCCCTCGCTGATGGCTGCAAAGTCCGCTGGAGCCCACAAAGCTCCGGAAAAGGTCGACCGATCGACGGAGTCCGTCGTCGTCGATTCTGCTGCACCTCTCTCTCCTGTACTTGGGCCGAACACCGTTGTACCCCCGACGGTGATGACCGGCTCGCAAGCAATTGTCCGTTCGCTCGAAGAACTCGGCGTGGACGATATTTTTGGTTTGCCCGGTGGCGCGATCCTGCCCACCTATGACCCCTTGATGGCCTCCAGCATGAATCACATCCTGGTCCGTCACGAACAGGGAGCCGGCCACGCCGCGCAAGGCTACGCCATGGTTACCGGACGGGTTGGCGTTTGCATCGCCACCTCGGGACCCGGTGCCACCAACCTCGTTACCGCCATCATGGATGCCCACATGGACTCCGTGCCGATGGTGGCCATCACCGGCCAGGTCGCCAGCGGAGTCATCGGCACCGATGCCTTCCAGGAAGCGGACATCGTGGGAATCACGATGCCCATCACCAAGCACTCATTCCTGGTGACCGACCCCAACGACATTCCGCACGTCATGGCCGAAGCCTTCCACCTGGCATCCACCGGCCGGCCCGGTCCGGTCCTGGTGGACATCGCCAAGGATGCCCAGGTCGGCCAGATGACGTTCTCGTGGCCACCGAAAGTGGATCTGCCCGGGTACCGTCCCGTGGTCCGCGGGCACAACAAGCAGGTCCGCGAAGCGGCCAAGCTGATCGCAGCATCCAGCAAGCCTGTTCTCTACGTAGGCGGCGGCGTGGTCAAGGGCCACGCATCTGCAGAACTGATGGAACTCGCTCTGGCTACCGGCGCTCCCGTGGTCACCACCCTCATGGCCCGCGGAGCGTTCCCGGACTCCCACCCGCAACACGTCGGCATGCCCGGCATGCACGGTTCGGTCTCCGCGGTCACCGCCCTCCAGCAGGCAGATCTGTTGATCACCCTGGGTGCCCGCTTCGATGACCGCGTGACAGGTGTCCTGAAGACCTTCGCACCCTTTGCAAAGGTCATTCACGCCGACATCGACCCCGCGGAAATCTCCAAGAACCGTACGGCCGATGTCCCGATCGTGGGTTCGGTCAAGGAAATCATTCCGGAACTCACGGAGGCTGTGAAGACCCAGTTCGAGCAGAGCGGTGCTCCGGACCTCGATGCATGGTGGGCCTTCCTGGGCAACCTGCGCGAGACCTACCCGCTCGGTTGGACGGAGCCCGAAGACGGACTGTCCGCCCCGCAGCGCGTCATCAAGCGCATTGGTGAACTCACGGGTCCGGAAGGCATATACGTTGCAGGCGTTGGCCAGCACCAGATGTGGGCCGCCCAGTTCATCAAGTACGAGCGCCCGCATGCCTGGCTGAACTCCGGTGGTGCCGGCACCATGGGCTACTCGGTTCCCGCGGCGATGGGTGCCAAGGTCGGTGAGCCGGACCGCGTGGTCTGGGCCATTGATGGAGACGGCTGCTTCCAGATGACCAACCAGGAACTGGCTACCTGCGCCATCAACAACATCCCCATCAAGGTGGCCATCATCAACAACTCCTCGCTGGGCATGGTCCGCCAATGGCAGACCCTGTTCTACGAGGGCCGCTACTCGAACACCGATTTGAACACCGGCCACGACACCGTCCGGATTCCGGACTTCGTCAAGCTGGCGGATGCCTATGGTTGTGCAGCTTTGCGTTGTGAGCGTGACGAGGACATCGACGCCACCATCCAGAAGGCGCTTGAGATCAATGACCGCCCGGTGGTCATCGACTTCGTTGTGAGCCCCAACTCGATGGTGTGGCCGATGGTGCCTTCGGGCGTCAGCAATGACCAGATCCAGGTTGCCCGCAACATGACCCCGGAATGGGAAGAGGAGGACTAGGCATGAGCCGTCACACATTGTCCGTTCTGGTCGAAGACAAGCCCGGCGTGCTGACCCGCGTGGCCAGCCTCTTCGCCCGGCGCGCGTTCAACATCAATTCACTTGCTGTGGGCCCCACCGAGGTTCCCGGGATGTCCCGCATGACGGTCGTCGTCGATGCCGACGGCGATCTCATCGAGCAAGTCACCAAGCAGCTCAACAAACTGGTCAACGTGATCAAGATTGTGGAGCTGACTTCCGAATCTTCCGTACAGCGTGACCACATCCTGGTCAAGGTACGTGCGGATGCCGCGACACGTCTGCAGGTTACCCAGGCTGCAGACCTGTTCCGTGCCGCTGTCGTCGACGTGTCCACAGACTCGTTGGTGATCGAGGCAACCGGTACCCCCGAGAAGCTCGCAGCACTTTTGTCAGTGCTCGAGCCGTTCGGCATCCGTGAAATCGTGCAGTCCGGCACCTTGGCCGTTGGACGGGGATCCCGCTCCATGAGTGACAGGGCGCTACGCTCCGCGTAAAACCAGGCGCGATGGGTCAGCGGATTTCGTTGGCCCGTCCCGCCGAGCGTTGCGTCCAGAACCGCAGCACCACATCAATATCTACGAAAAACCACTCAAGAGGAGTTACGCAAGTGACTGAAATGTTCTACGACGACGACGCAGACCTGTCGATCATCCAGGGCCGCAAGGTAGCCATCGTTGGCTACGGCTCCCAGGGCCACGCCCACGCACTGAACCTGCGCGATTCCGGCGTCGAGGTTGTCATTGCACTCAAGGACGGCTCGAAGTCGACCGCCAAGGCCGAAGACGCAGGTTTCACGGTCAAGAACGTAGCCGACGCCGCCGAATGGGCCGACGTCATCATGATCCTGGCGCCGGACCAGCACCAGCGCGCAATCTACAACGACTCCATCAAGGACAAGCTGACCGAGGGCAAGGCACTTGCGTTCGCCCACGGCTTCAACATCCGCTTCGGCTACATCGAAGCACCGGCCGGCGTTGACGTCATCCTGATCGCCCCGAAGGCACCGGGCCACACTGTGCGCCGCGAATTCGAAGCCGGCCGTGGCATCCCGGATATCATCGCCGTCGAGCAGGACGCTTCCGGTTCCGCTTGGGACCTGGCCAAGTCCYACGCCAAGGCAATCGGTGGCACCCGCGCAGGCGTCATCAAGACCACCTTCACCGAAGAGACCGAAACCGATCTCTTCGGCGAGCAGGCTGTTCTCTGCGGTGGCGTTTCCCAGCTCGTCCAGTACGGCTTCGAAACCCTCACCGAAGCCGGCTACCAGCCGCAGATCGCCTACTTCGAGGTTCTCCACGAGCTCAAGCTCATTGTTGACCTCATGTGGGAGGGCGGCATCGCCAAGCAGCGTTGGAGCGTTTCCGACACCGCCGAGTACGGTGACTACGTCTCCGGTCCCCGCGTCATCACCCCCGAGGTGAAGGAAAACATGAAGGCTGTCCTCGCGGACATCCAGAACGGTGCTTTCGCAAAGCGCTTCATCGACGACCAGGACAACGGCGCAACCGAGTTCAAGGAACTCCGCGCCAAGGCCGAGAAGCACCCGATCGAAGAAGTTGGCCGCGAGCTGCGTTCGCTGTTCTCCTGGCAGCAGCAGGACGCCGACTACGTCGAAGGTTCCGCAGCCCGCTGATTGCCCCTCGTGGCAGCAGCTCTGCACCAGCATTAAGCAGCGACGCCCGTCCGGCGAGTTTCAGCCGGGCGGGCGCCGCCGTTTCCAGCACCGTTTCTCCACCGAATTGCACTCCCGGTGGTGCTGTGAACTTCTTCACATCGCTTCCGGTCCGGCCGTAACATCCCTCGCCGGCACCGGAAACACGGCCCGGATTCGATATTCTGGGCTGGTCCCGGCGCCGTGCCCCGGGCCACGCATCCGCTCCTTGTCCAGTTCTGTCCCAAGTTGTCCAAAGTAAGGTGCCACCCCGTGTCAGCCAGCAAACCCGTAGTCCTCCTCGCTGAGGAACTTTCGCCCGCAACAGTCGAGGCATTGGGCCCGGATTTTGAAATCCGCCAGACCGACGGTGCCGACCGTTCCCAGCTGCTGTCTGCCATCGCCGACGTCGATGCCATCCTGGTCCGCTCTGCCACCCAGGTGGACGCCGAGGCGATTGCCGCGGCGAAGAACCTCAAGGTCATCGCCCGTGCAGGAGTAGGACTGGACAACGTGGACATCAAGTCCGCGACGCAGGCCGGCGTCATGGTGGTCAATGCGCCGACGTCCAACATCGTCTCGGCCGCGGAGCTCACCGTGGGTCACATCCTCAGCCTCGCCCGCCACATTCCGCAGGCCAGCGCGGCGCTGAAGAACGGCGAATGGAAGCGTTCCAAGTACACCGGCATCGAACTCTTCGAGAAGAAGATCGGCATCATCGGCCTGGGCCGCATCGGCGCCTTGGTGGCAGCACGGCTCCAGGGCTTCGAAACCGAAATCCTTGCCTATGACCCCTACATCACCTCCGCCCGGGCGGCGCAGTTGGGCGTCAAGCTGGTCACGCTGGATGAACTTCTGGAGAACGCTGACTTCATCACCATCCACATGCCCAAGACGCCGGAAACGGTAGGCATGCTCGGCGCCGACGCCTTCCGCAAGATGAAGGAATCCGCTTATGTCATCAACGTTGCCCGCGGCGGCCTGATTGACGAAGAAGCGCTTTACATCGCATTGAAGGAAGGCCAGATCGCAGGCGCCGGCGTGGACGTTTTCGTCAAGGAGCCCAGCACCGACCTGCCCTTCTTCGAACTCGACAACGTCGTAGTCACCCCGCACCTCGGCGCATCCACCGACGAAGCCCAGGAGAAGGCCGGCGTTTCAGTCGCCAAGTCTGTCCGCCTGGCCCTCGCCGGTGAGCTCGTGCCGGATGCCGTGAATGTTGCCGGTGGGGTTATTGCTTCCGATGTCCGTCCGGGCATCCCGCTGATCGAAAAGCTGGGCCGGATCTTCACTGCGCTCACCCACGCTTCGTTGACGCAGATCGACGTCGAAGTTGCCGGTGAGATCGCCGCCCTGGACGTCAAGGTTCTTGAGCTGGCAGCCCTGAAGGGTGTGTTCGCCGATGTTGTCACGGAGCAGGTTTCCTACGTCAACGCACCGGTCATCGCCGAGCAGCGCGGCATCAACACCCGGCTCATCACCACGCCGGAGGCTGAGGACTACCGCAACGTCCTGACCATCCGCGGTGCCCTCAGTGACGGCTCGCAGATCTCGGTGGCCGGCACCCTGACCGGTCCCAAGCAGGTCGAGAAGCTGGTAGGCGTCAACGGCTACGACGTCGAAATCCCCATCAGCGAGCACCTCGTGGTGGTGGCCTATGCCGACCGCCCCGGCGTCATCGGCACCATCGGCCACATCCTCGGCATGAACAACATCAACATCGGTGGCATGCAGGTTGCCCGCCAGACTGAAGGCGGCCAGGTTCTGGCCCTCCTGACCATCGACAGTTCAGTTCCGCAGCAGGTGCTCGAAGCCATCAAGGCCGGCATTGGCGCAGACATGGTACGCGAAGTGGACCTGGAGGACTAGGACTGATCCACATCAGCTGAAGTCCGCGTGCCGGCGACACACCTTTGGCACGCAGAAGTGGCCGGTCTGCTTACAATGGCTGGGTCCGGGATTCGGACCCGGCAGCAGGCCGGCCACAACTTTCAGCACACCCAGCCCGGTATTCCGCTGTGTTTTTTCAGGATTACCGGACAATGTGTGCGCGCCCGCAATCAAGGTCTCAGGGAGCCCAATGAACGCCGTCCAAAGGTTCATCAGAAGCCGTGTGCTGCTGCTGACCGCGGCCATTTTGATCGTCGCAATGTGCTTGTCCGTCCTCGTTCAGAGCCAGTCGCAGGCGGCTCTGAACCGGACAGTGGACGAGAACTCGCGGGGACTCTACGACATCCTGGTCCAGGCCAAGCCTGACCAGTCACAAAAGGACGACGGTGGTTCCCTGATCCAGCCGGAAATCGCCAACGGCCAGGGCGGAATCAGCTTTGACCAGTTGGAGAAAATCCGGGGCATGGGCCAGACTGCCGTGGCAGCCCCCATCAGCCTTGTCTCGCGGGTGTCCCAGAACCTTGAAGCTCCGCGCCTGAACGCGATGGACTACCTGGGGTACAACGCAGGACTCGCCGGAGCCGTGACGGCAGGGGACCCCTCTGCCATGGATGCCAGCAAGTGGCCCGCCGCGGAGTCGGTGTTTTCTGATTCTCCCAAGAAGTACCGTTTGACCGCGTCCGCCACGAGCTCTGACGGCGTCAAGGAGCAAACACTCTTCAAGACCAGCGCCGAGGGCACCTTGGGCAAGGGCCGCCTGGTGCAGGAGCAGGCAGCAGGCGGAAGCAACGTCCGGATCGCCGGCCCCGATGGCGAGACCGGCATCAAGTTCCCGGCACCCGCACTCGGCTCCGAGCACAACCTCTTCAATCTCTCGGTAGCGCTTCCCATGGCGCCCGAGGTGACCGAGTCCGTCGTCGCCGTCGATCCCGCCTCTGAAAGGGCACTGCTGGGTTCCGCAGGCGACTTCCTGGCACCGCTGGAGAAGGCACCGCCTGCAGACGCACGCGACGCCGGCGCCATCGGCCGCCACTTCGAAAGCCTTTTCACCACGGGCCTCACCATGGACCAGTTGGAAGAAGGCCCCGACTTCCTCGGCGTGAAGCTCAAGTACTGGGCGCCGCTCATGACGCAGTACCAGCAGGCAAAGCGTGACGGACTCCTGACCGCTGATTCGAAGGCCATTCCGTTGATCGTGCGGACGGGCACGTCCCTCGACCTGAAGTACTCGGTGAAGATCGAGGAACTGGACGCCAGCGGGAAAGTGGTCAAGGACGTAGGAACTGTCACCAAGTCCTTGGACAAGGACTACCTGCCCTTCGTTTCGAAGTCCCCGTTTGCCCTTGAATGGCCCGGTTCCACTGACCACAGCCAGTTGCTGGGCAGCACCGCTGCCTTCAGCCAGGGACTCTACAACCCCGCCACCTGGAGCACTGCTTTCGCTGCCGCCCCGCAGTACAAGGACGGCGACGAAGCTGCCAATGGTGCCTCCGACAAGAGCGCGACGCCGGGGGACTGGGTAACCGTCAACCGCCTGCCCGAGAAGTCCTCCTTCGGCGCTGCCGTGGACCAGACCCAGCGTAAGCCCGTGGACGAGCGCTCTTACCGGGAAGACCTTGAGACAGGCAAGAAGCCTGCGGCACCCCTGCCCATGGTCTACGGCACCTTTGACCCCGCCGCGGTCCAGGCTGCGGCCGGCGATGTCAACAAGCTCCCCTTGGGCGGATACGACCCCACGCCCATGAGCCTGACCAAGGACGCAGAAGGCAAAGACGTCGAGGGCAAGGAACTCAAGCCCTCACTCAGCGCGACGGGCCTCGTCAGCCAGTCCGCGGGCGCCATCACCGATTACTACGGTCTTGCGGCTGCCCGCGGTTACGACTCCAACGCCAACGTCATTGACGCAGTGCGGGTCCGTGCATCCGCCACCGGCAACTGGAAGACCGCCCAGCCCGAGGTCGAGAAGCTGGCAGCACAAATCCGTGAACTCGGTCTGGAAGCCACCGTCGTGGCCGGCTCCGCCCGCGAAGACGCCAACATCTTCGTGCCCGGATACAGCAAGGACGACGCCGGCAAGGAGTCTCCGCTGGGCACCGTCCAGCAGTCATGGGTCCGGCAGAATGCGGCTGACGCCGTCTCCGGCTCCCTGACCGGAACCAACATCACGCTGCTGTTCCTGACGTTGCTCGGTGCCACGCTCCTCACAGGAGCGTCCACTGTCAGCTATATCCGCCAGCGCAGAAGCGAGGCAGGCATCCTGCGCGCCATGGGCTGGACCCAGAAGCGCATCCGCTCCTGGGTGCTGGAAGAGTTCGCTGTAGGCGCTGCGGCACTGGCTGCTGCAGGCGTCATCCTCAGCCTCCTGAGCTGGAACATTGCCACCGTCATTGTGTCGGTGACCATGCTGGTCATCTACAGTGCCGCTGCCCTCCTGGCGGCTCAGCAGCTGCGTCACCGTGTGGTGATAGACCAGGAGCCCCAGCACGACGAGCGACTGGTCACCGTTGACTCACCCCTGACCTTCGCCAACAGGCAGCTGACCACAAACCGGTTCAACTCCATCTCCCTCGCTGTCGCCGTGGGCGTGTTTGGCGCCGCGGTGGGTGCACTGATCGCGCTGCTGATCGACATCCCCCGCGCGGCAGGTGCCAGCGCCCTCAGTGGCCTGGCCGCGGCCAGCATCGCTTTGCCGAGCGTGATCCTCGCTGTCTTCGGCGTCGTGGTCGGTCTCTTGCTGACCTTGGTCACCGGCAGGTTCGAGCTCCATGCCAAGCGGGAATACCTTGGTACCTTGCGGGCCATGGGCTGGAACCCGGACATGCTGGGCCAGGTCCGGTTCTTCGAAAACGCACTTGTCGGCACAGTGGCACTTCCCTTGGGTGTCCTCGGTGCCCTGGGGCTTGGTTTGCTCCTGGCCCCCTACGCAGCCCTGTGGGCCGGGCTCGCCGGTCTGCTGGCCGTAATTTGCTGGATTCCCATTGCAACGAAAGTAGTCAAATGACTGACAACCTCAACCCCGAGCTGACGGCCACCCCGGAATCCACGGAAGAGTCGCTGCAGACCAGGGCCAACACCATCGTGAGGGCCGCCGACCACGCAACCCCGCTGGAGCTGAGCAGGGTCACCATCCACTACGGCGGTGACAAGGGCGGTGCTGAGGAAGTCGACGTCGTCGACGACTTCAACCTGACCCTCCACGCCGGCGAGATGCACTGTGTCGCGGGACGAAGCGGCTCCGGTAAAACCAGTATCCTCACGGTCAGCGCCGGACTGACGCTGCCGACGTCGGGCAAGGTCTTCTGGGAGGGCCAGCCGCTGGACGCCATGGGCGACGACGAAATCGCGGACCGCCGCCGTGCACTGATCGGCTACGTGGACCAGGGCGGTGCCCTGATCGATGGCATGAGCGCCTTGGAGAACGTGTTGCTGCCCGCTGTCCCGGACGGCGAAGTCGAACAGCGCACTGAGATGGCGAAGGACCTCCTGGACCTCGTGGGCCTTGGGCGCCGAATGCGCCACCGCCCGGCCCAGCTCTCCGGCGGTGAGCGCCAGCGCGTGGCGATCGCCCGGGCCCTGATCCTTGGCACCCGCGTTCTGGTGGTCGACGAACCGACGGCAAGCCTTGACCGGGCCGCCGCCAACCGCATCATTGGCATCCTGAAGGACRCCACCAGCGACGGCATCGCGGTGCTGGTTGCATCGCACGACCACGAGCTGGTTCGTCTCAGCGATACGCTGACCGAACTTAACTAAGCTATTTCATCCGAAAAAAAGGTAACTTCTTAGAGTGACGTCTCCAGAGAAATCCCCGTTCTACATCACCACCGCAATCAGCTACCCCAATGGCGTGCCGCACATCGGCCACGCCTATGAGGTCATTGCGACTGATGCCATGGCGCGCTTCAAGCGCCTTGACGGCCATGAAGTTTTCTTCATGACCGGAACGGACGAGCACGGCCTTAAGATGCAGCAGTCCGCGGAGAAGGAAGGCCTCACGGCCAAGCAGCTCGCGGACCGCAACTCTGCCGCCTTCAAGCAGATGAGCCTGGACCTGGGCATCTCGTACGACCGTTTCATCCGCACCACGGACGCGGACCACTACACGGCCTCGCAGGCCATCTGGAAGAAGATGGAAGCCAACGGCGACATCTACCTTTCCAAGTACGAAGGCTGGTACTCGGTCCGCGACGAAGCGTATTACGTTGAGGACGACACCGTGGTGAAGGAGGACGGTCTCCGCTATTCCAAGGAAACCGACACCCTGGTTACCTGGACTGCTGAGGAAAGCTACTTCTTCCGGCTTTCCAACTACCAGGAAAAGCTCCTGGAGCTGTACGAAGCCCGCCCTGAATTCGGTGCTCCACAGTCACGTTTCAACGAGGTGATCAGCTTCGTAAAGCGTGGCCTCGAGGACCTGTCCATCAGCCGCACAACCTTTGACTGGGGCGTTCCGGTCCCGGGTGACGAAAAGCACGTCATGTACGTGTGGGTCGACGCCCTGACCAACTACCTGACCGGCGTGGGTTACCCCGACGTGGAGTCCGAGTCCTTCAGGAAGTTCTGGCCGGCCGATGTACACGTGATCGGCAAGGACATTTCGCGCTTCCACGCTATCTACTGGCCTGCGTTTCTGATGAGCGCCGGACTGGAACTGCCCGAGCGCGTCATGATCCACGGCTTCCTCACCAACAACGGTGTGAAGATGTCCAAGTCCCTCGGCAATGTTGTTGCTCCCCAGGACTTCGTGGCGCAGTACGGCCTGGACCAGTGCCGGTACTTCTTCCTCCGTGAGGTTCCGTTCGGCGCTGACGGCAACTACAACCACGAGGCCATCGTCGGCCGCATGAACGCGGACCTCGCCAACAACTTCGGCAACCTTGCCCAGCGTTCCTTGTCCATGGTGGCGAAGAACTGCGACGGCAAGGTTCCGCAGCCCGGTGCGTTCACGTCCGAGGACGAAGCGCTCCTGGAGCAGGCCGGTGCGTTGCTGGAGACTGCCCGGAGTGCCTTCGAAAAGCAGGAGTTCAGCCGGGCGCTCGAAGCCATCTGGACTGTTTTGGGCGATACAAACGCCTACTTCGCCGAACAGGCTCCGTGGGTACTGCGCAAGACGGACATCGAGCGCATGAACACGGTCCTGTACGTCACGTTGGAGGTCGTCCGGATCGTGGCGATCCTCGCCCAACCGGTCATGCCGACGTCGTCCGCGAAGCTCCTTGACGTCCTCGGCCAGCCCGAAGGCGAGGCACGCCTCTTTGCCGCCATCGCGACGCCGTTGGCGGCGGGCACCGAGCTGCCTGCGCCTGCGCCGGTGTTCCCGCGTTACGAGGAGCCGGCCGAGGCATAAACCCTCGATCAGCTACCAGCCTTAAATAAGAAACGCTCCCGCACTTTCTCCCGGTACAACCGGGGAAAGTGCGGGAGCGTTTCCCGTTCACGTGCAATGAGCCGGAGCGACTACGCCGTGGCCAGTCCTTCGACCGGCGACAGCCGGGCCGCCCGGCGGGCAGGTATCACTGACGCCAGGAGACCGGCCACCACCGCGACAGCGAAGACCGCCGCCAACTGAAGCCATGGCACCGTCGGTATCACGGTGGCCACGCCACCCAGGGTGGCCTGCGCGCCAAGCCAGCCGTACACGATCCCCATACCCGCACCCATGATGGCGGCGACGCCGGCGACGAGCACTGCCTCGATCGCCAACATCCCGCGCAGCTGGCCCGTCGTCAGGCCCAGGGCACGCAGCAGCGAGTTCTCCCGGGTCCGTTCCAGGACTGAGAGGGACAAGGTGTTGGCGACACCGATCAAGGCGATCACCACCGCAACCCCGAGGAGCCCCGTCACCACCAGGAGAAGGACATCGATGATGCTGTTGAAGGTGACCCGCTCGATCGCTGCACCACTGACGGTCCGTTCATGGACACCCAGTGCCGTAGCTATCTCCTTCTGCAGGGCCTGGACCCGGTCCCCGGATACGGAATCGTCCAGTTTCACCCAGACCATGCCCGGTGCCCCGGCCAGGGGACCGGAGACGACGCTGGAGGACTCCACGAACGCCGGGACGTGGCGGGTACGCAGGACCTTGGCGTCGAGGGTGACCTGGCCGCCCGCCGTCGACAACGTAGCTGGTCCTCCCGGCGAGTCTTCCGGCAGGTAGACAGTGCCGGGGCTTGGCTTCAGATGGTTGTCCCGCAGGACAGAAGCGGCATCGGCTGCGGACAGGCCGTAAACGGTGGTTCCGCCGGAGGCGTCGTCCTGGATGGCGCCTACCGGCTGAAGCAGGACCGCAGAGCTGACGCCATCGAGCCCCTTGATCCGGGAGACAGCCTGTGCGGGGTCGCCGGAACCGCTGCCTTCAGTTGCCGTCTGCGCGGAAAGATCCACCGGATAGTTCTCCGCCAAGGTGTCGTTGAACGCCTGGCGGGACGTTGCTGCGCCGGTCATCATGAGGGAGACCAGCGTGACGCCGATCAACAGCGCCGCCGCCGTTGCCGAGGTACGTGCCGGGTTGCGGGTGGCATTCACCGCCGCGAGCTTGCCTGGAACACCGGCCGGTGCCGCCAGACGGCCGGCAAGGGCAACCACCGTGGGTATGAACAGCGTGGAGCACAGCAGGATGCCCACAAAGGACGCGGCGCCACCCAGCAAGGCCACGCCAAGCACCACATTGATGCTGCCGTACACCAGCAGCGCCGCGCCACCAAGCAAAGCTGCCAGGCCCACGAAAAGCCTGACCTTGCCGCGACGGTTCCGGACGGAGGCGTCATCGGCCGGCCGCAGCGCTGCAAGAGGGGCGACGGCGGTGGCCGCCTTCGCCGGGACCAGCGCCGCCACCACGGTCAGCAGCGTTCCGGCCACCAAACCGGCAATGATGGCCGACGGCGGCACGGCCAACGTGGCGAATGCCTGCTCAGGCTGGGACCTGGCCCAGGCAATCAGGGCGGTCATCAGGCCAGTCGCAGCGAGGACGCCCAGCACCGAGGAGATGAAGCCGACCACAAGGGCTTCAAGCATCACCGAGCCACGGATCTGTCCCCGTCCGGCGCCGAGGCAACGCAGGAGGGCGAGCTCCCTGGTCCGCTGGGCCACCAGCACGGAGAACGTATTCGCCACCACCAACGTAGAGACCAGGATGGCAATGCCGGCGAAGGCAAGGAGGACGATCGTCAGCTGGTCCTGACCAGCGCTCAGCATCGCCACCGTCGAGGTCACCTTCTCCTGCGCGGTCTCAAGCACCGGCTCCACCGCTCCTGCGGCTTCCATCCGGTGGGCGATGTACTCCTTGGCCGACGAAACATCCTCACCTGGTTTGAGGGCGAACTGCAGCCCGGAGAAACCAGCGCCCGCGTCCTGCACCGCATTAAGGACGGACTCGGAGGCAACAAGCTGCGTCGCTGAAGAGGAGAAGGGGTCGTTGGTGGCCTGGAGCAGGCCTGAAATGGTGACCTTCGCGTTCTTGACCGGGCCACCGCCCTGCAACACCAGCGTGCTGCCAACCGCCAGGCCAAGGTGCCCGGCGGTCTTGACGTCGATCGCTGCCTCCAAGGCGTTGGCGGGCATGGAACCGGAACTGATCACAGCACCTTCCAGGGACGCTGGTGCCAGGTTCCGCAGGCGCCCGTACTGCTCGCCGCCGCCGGCCTGGAACGTCACGTAGGTGGACCGCTCGGCGTAACTGGCCTCCACGGCCGGGGCGGACGCCGCAGCATCCACGGCAGCCCGGGTGAAGGGCTCGCCGTTCTTGGACGTGGCAACGAGATCTGCGTTGCGGTAAGCCTCCCCGATGCTTGCGCCCAGGGAGGCATTGGTACTGGCGCCGACCATGAGTGTTGAGGACAGGAACATCACGGACAACATGACGGCAAGTCCGATGGCAATGAACCGCCGGAAATGCGTCGTCAACTGCGAAAGGGCAACACGCAACATACCTCAGGCCCCCAGCTTGCCGAGGGCCGTCAGGACGGAGTCCGCCGTGGGCTGGTGGATCTCGCCCACCAGGCCGCCGTCGCTCATCAACACCACCCGGTCCGCGTAGCTGGCCGCCACAGGATCATGGGTGACCATGATGATGGTCTGGCCCATCTCCTGGCTGCTCCGGCGCAGCAGGGCAAGGACCTCGCCGCCCGCCTTGGAGTCCAGGTTGCCGGTAGGCTCGTCACCAAACACGACGTCGGGCCGCGTCAGCAGTGCCCGGGCTACTGCCACACGCTGCTGCTGGCCGCCGGACAGCTCATGGGGACGGTGCTTCAACCTGTCCTTCAACCCAAGGGTGCCAACAACCGTTTCCAGCCACCCGGCGTCGGCCGTTGTACCTGCCAAGGCGAGCGGAAGCGTGATGTTCTGCTCGGCCGTCAAGGTGGGCACCAGATTGAAGGCCTGGAAAACGAAACCGATCCGCTCGCGGCGAAGCGCCGTGAGCTGCCGGTCATTGAGTCCGGTGAGCTCCGTTCCGCCCAGGACGATCCTGCCGGAATCGGCTGTATCGAGCCCCGCCAGGCAGTGCATAAGCGTGGATTTGCCGGAGCCCGACGGGCCCATGATGGCCGTGAACTTCCCGGCGTCGAAGCTCACCGAGACTTCGTTCAAGGCCGTCACGCTGGTATCGGCGCGGCCGTAGCTCTTGGTCAGCTTGAAAGCCTCGACGGCGGGACGCGCCTGGGCGGCGTCCGATCCTTCGGGGCGACCGGTTCCGTGGGGATGGGGGAGAGGCGTGAAAGTCGTCATGGTTCCACGCTATGGTCCGGCCCCTGCCTGCGGGATCGGGCTGTGGGCCCATTACCGCCGGGCCGTGCTCATACCGTGGTCTGAGCCTAGGTCCCCGGAGACACAACCCCGGTCTCGTAGGCGATGACCACTACCTGCACCCGGTCCCGGGCTCCCAGCTTGGCCAGGATGTGCCCCACATGGGTCTTCACCGTAGCTTCCGAAAGGAACAGCCCAGCTGCGATCTCGGGATTGGACTGTCCCTGCGCAATGAGCTGGAACACCTCGCGCTCGCGGTTCGTGAGGGACTCGACGGCGGCCGCGTGCTCGCTCTGCTCGGGCGTCTGGGTCCTGAGCAGGGGTGCCACGTGGTCCAGCAAGCGGCGGGTGGTGGAGGGCGCGATGACCGCGTCCCCCCGGTAAACGGTGCGGATGGCTTCGAGGAGTTCTTCCGGCGGTGCATCCTTCAGGAGGAACCCGCTGGCGCCGGCCTGGATGGCGGCCAGCGCATATTCATCGAGGTCGAAGGTTGTGAGGACGACGATCTTGACCTCTGCGCGTTGCGAACCCCGGGGTTGCGATGCTGCCTGCTCCAGGATGCGGCGGGTGGCTTCAATGCCGTCCATCCCGGGCATGCGGACATCCATAAGGACCACGTCCGCGGCGGTGGCGCTGAGCGCTTGGAGGGCTTCGATGCCGTTGCCTGCTTCGGCGACCACGTCGAGGTCCGGCTGCGAATTGATGAGCATGCCAAGGCCCGAACGGACCAGTTGCTGGTCATCGACGAGTGCGACCCGGATGGGTGCGGGGACTTCAGGCATTGCTCAGGCCTCCGAGTAGGGAATGAATGCGGACACACGAAAACCGCCGCCTTGTACGGGGCCGGCCGTCAATGAACCATCGTAGAGCGAGACCCGCTCTCCCATTCCGCGCAGCCCGTTTCCGCCGCCTGCCGCCGGCGGATCGGCAGCGGCGCCCCGGCCGTCGTCGACGATGTCCAGTTGGAGGCCGCGGCCTTGCCAGGTCAGCGTCACATTCGCGGTGGCCTTGGGGCCGGCGTGCTTCATGACGTTCGTGAGGGATTCCTGGATGATGCGGTAGGCAGTGAGTTCGGCTCCGGCAGGAAGGGACCTCCGCGGGGTGCCCACCTGCTCGAAGCCCACCTGGAGGGACGCCGCCCGGAAGCCCAGGAGCAGTTCGTCCAGGTCCGAGAGCCGGGGTTGCGGGCGTGTGGGGGAATCCTCGTCCGAGCGCAGGATGCCCAGGAGCCTCCGCATTTCGCCCAGCGAGTCCCGTCCCGTGGCGGCGATGGTGGCCAGTGCCTCGGTGGCAAGTTCCGGTTTGGCTGCGGCAGCGTACCGTGCCCCGTCCGCCTGCGTGATGATCACGGACAGCGAGTGCGCCACGATGTCGTGCATCTCCCGGGCAATGTGGGAGCGTTCGTCGGCGGCGGCCAGTTTCCGCTCCTGCAACTGCTCTACTTCCATTCGGCGGGTGCGGTCCTCGAGGGCTTGCAGCTGGAGCCTGCGGACTCGGGTGAGGTCACCGAGGGTCCAGCTTACGAGGACAAGCATCCAGATCAGCACGGTGTACAGGGCACCGATGGTGAGGCCCATGATGCCCGACTCCACACCCGTGGAGTATTCCCGCGATGTGAGCATCACGCCGCCGACCAGGCCGGCCACCAGCACGGTGCGGCTCGCCCAGGCCGGACCGTACGCTGCGGTCGCGTAGATGACCAGCGGGACAGCTATCTGGCCGGCCACCGGCTCGGCACCCACCGCCCACTGGATGAGGCACACCAGAATGACGACGCCGGCCGCAACCGCGGGGCGGGTGCGTCGCCAGGCGAGGGGCAACAGCAGGCTGCAGGAGAGCAGGAACAGCCAGGGGCGGTCAGCAAGGAGGTACACGGGGCCGAAGAGCAGGATCAGGATGCACGTTGCTGTCAGATCAACTGCAAAACGGTTGATGCGGAACCATTCGTATACTGCGTGCCTTCTATCCACGGTAAGACTCTATGTGCTGGGCCGGGGCTGGGCATCATGCCAGGGTCTGAGCCCGTTCACTGCCGAATGTTCGAGGAGTGAGACGATTTTGACCAGCATGTGGATTGCTTGGCTAGATAGACGTATGAGTGCATCGTCCATCAACCTCGCTGTCATCCCCGGCGACGGCATTGGCCCTGAGGTCATCGCCGAAGCCGTCAAGGTTCTCGAAAAAGCCGTAGCCGCCGAAGGCGTGGCTCTTGAGCAGACCCACTACAAGCTCGGTGCCCAGCACTGGCTTGAGACGGGCGAGACCCTGCCTGACGAGGTTCTTGAAGATCTCCGCACGCGCGATGCCATCCTCTTCGGTGCCGTGGGCGCAGCGCCCGGGGATACCCGAATTCCCTCCGGAATCATCGAACGCGAAATGCTCCTGAAGTTGCGCTTCAGCCTTGACCACTTTGTGAACCTGCGTCCGTCGCGGCTCTATGGAACGGTCGGCAGCCCCTTGGCGAACCCCGGGACGATTGATTTCATTGTCGTCCGTGAAGGAACCGAAGGGCCCTACGTGGGCAACGGCGGGACTTTGCGCGGGGGCACCCCCCACGAAGTCGCCACAGAGGTTTCCCTCAACACCGCCCATGGTGTGGAGCGCGTAGTCCGCGATGCCTTCCGCCGGGCCAGCGAGCGTCCGCGCAAGCACGTTACGCTCGTCCACAAGCACAACGTCCTGGTCTTCGCCGGACACCTGTGGAAGCGGACCGTCGAGGCCGTGGCACAGGAATTCCCCGACGTCACCCACGATTACCTGCACATCGACGCGGCCACCATTTTCATGGTGACTGAACCTTCGCGCTTCGATGTGATCGTCACCGACAACCTCTTCGGCGACATCCTCACCGACCTCGCTGCTGCCGTCACCGGCGGTATCGGCCTGGCGGCATCGGGGAACATCAACATGGACCGCACGGCGCCGTCCATGTTCGAACCCGTACATGGCTCAGCTCCGGACATCGCCGGCCAGCAGAAAGCCGATCCAACCGCGGCCATCCTCTCCGCAGTGCTCCTTCTGGACCACCTTGGCTACACCACGGCGGCCCGCAAGATCGAAGCGGCAGTTATTGCCGACGTCGAGAACCGCGATGGAAAGCCGCGCAGCACAGCTGCCATTGGCGACGCCATTGCGGCCGCACTTTAGGCCCATTACTCAGGCGTAAGCTTGTCTTGAATTATTTATCTGCTTCCCTGGTCCATCGCTGAACCACACCCTTTGGGGGCCCGGTTCGCCATGCCAGGTAGCTGACTGTGGAGGAAACATGACTCAGACTGCCCATGGCGTCGAATTCAGCCAGCAGCTCTCGGAAAACCCGAAGTCTGCTGAGGAGCGTGCAGCCATCCTGGCGAACCCGGGATTTGGCGACTACTTCACCGACCACACCGCCGTCGTCGACTACAAAGTTGACGCCGATGGCAATGGCGGTTGGCAGAATGCCCGGATCGAGCCCTACGGCCCCATCTCCCTGGACCCCTCGGCTGCTGTCCTGCACTACGGCCAGGAAATCTTTGAGGGCCTGAAGGCTTACCGCCACGCCGATGGTTCCGTATGGACCTTCCGGCCCGAAGCCAACGCGGCACGACTGAACAAGTCCGCCCGCCGCCTGGCTCTTCCCGAGCTGCCTGAAGAGTACTTCCTGGGTGCCATCCGCGAACTCGTGCAGGCGGACCAGCAGTGGGTTCCGTCCGGAGACGGCGAAGCACTCTACCTGCGTCCGTTCATGATCGCCACCGAGGCCTTCCTCGGCGTCAGGGCTGCACGCGAGGTGTCCTTCCGCGTCATCGCATCTCCCGCCGGCAACTACTTCGGCGGCGAGCTCAAGCCGGTCTCCATCTGGATCTCCCGCGAGTACGCCCGCGCCGGCCGCGGTGGAACCGGTGCCGCCAAGTGCGGTGGCAACTACGCCGCGTCCCTGATCGCACAGCAGGAAGCCGAAGCGAACGGCTGCAAGCAGGTCCTGTTCCTGGACCACTTCAATGACGACGCCGTGGAAGAACTCGGCGGCATGAACGTCTTCTTCGTCATGAAGGACGGTTCCCTGGTTACTCCCGCTCTGAGCGGCACCATCCTCGAGGGCGTCACGCGCATGTCCGTCATCCAGGTCGCCCGGGACATGGGCCGCGAGGTCACCGAGCGGAAGATCACCCTGGACGAGTGGCGCGATGGAGTAGCATCCGGCGAGATCACCGAAGTTTTTGCCTGCGGTACAGCCGCGGTGATCACTCCGATCGGTGTCCTCAAGGATGCGACTGAGTCCATCGGCGCCGAGGACGCAAAGGCCGGGGAAACCACCATGGCCATTCGCGGGAAGCTCCTCGGAATCCAGACCGGAACTGTAGAGGACACGCACGGCTGGCTGACCCGGCTGGTCTGATCCTCAGGATTTCCCGGGACAACTGAAACGCACGACGGCGGTCCTGCCCTTGGTTTACAAGCGGCAGGGCCGCCGTTCTGCTTCCCGGACGCCTGCTCACATCCCGCGTGCTTCCTCCCGACGCTTCCTCACGTTCCGGGTGTTTGAGCTGGTCGCTTCCTCACGTTCCGCATGCTTCCCATCGACGCTTGCTCACATCCCACGTGTTTGAGCTGGTCGCTTCTTCACATCCCGCGTGTTTCCTTCCGACGCTTCCTCACGTTCCGCATGCTTCCCATCGACGCTTGCTCACATCCATCCCGGCTGCTTCCTTCCGACGCTTCCTCACGTTCCGCGTGCTTCCTCCCGACGCTTCCTCACATCCCACGTGTTTCCTCCCGACGCTTGCTCACGTTCCGCGTGTTTGAGCTGGTCGCTTCTTCACGTTCCGSGTGTTTGAGCTGGTCGCTTCTTCACGTTCCGSGTGTTTGAGCTGGTCGCTTCTTCACGTTCCGSGTGTTTGAGC